>NZ_JBQOIF010000006.1:0-196932 GCF_052665395.1 Stenotrophomonas sp. 3(2025)
CCGTAAGTTGCCGACCGGTGACAGCCTCGGTACTGCTGCTGCTCAGCGTCGCGTCGGCCACCCCGCTGATACTGCGGTTGGCATTGTTCTTGTTGCGCACGTCCAACACCGTACCGGTGTTTTCACCTCCCAGGCGCACGTTGCCCGTAGCCGATACCTGGCTCACCAGCCCAGCCAAGGCGTTGGCCTTCGTCAGCGCGCTGTCGGCTGCGGTCCTGGCCGCCGTGGCCGTCGTCTGCGCGGCATTGGCGGTGTTCTGGGCCGTGGTCACATTGCTGTTGGTCGCCGTAAGTTGCCGACCGGTGACAGCCTCGGTACTGCTGCTGCTCAGCGTCGCGTCGGCCACCCCGCTGATACTGCGGCTGGCATTGTTCTTGTTGCGCACGTCCAGTACGGCACCGGTGTTTTCACCTCCCAGACGCACGTTGCCCGTGGCCGAAACCTGGCTCACCAGCCCGGCCAGGGCGTTGGCCTTCGTCAGCGCGCTGTCGGCTGCGGTCTTCGCCCCTGTGGCGGTCACCTGCGCGGTATTGGCCGCGTTCTGCGCAGTGGTCACGTTGATATTGGTAGCGTTGAGCTGCTGTCCAGTGACCGCATCGGTGCTGGTTGCGTTGAGCGCGCCATTGCGGACCCCGTTGAGATATCGGGCAGCTCCACTTTTGTTGCTGATCGTCAATGTCGGACCAGTGTTCTCCGCGCCAATGCGAACTGTCCCACCCGTGCTTGTCTGGCTGATCAGGCCATTGGTCGTGGTGAGCAGCTGATACAGCTGCCGGCCGGTAACCGCATCGGTGCTGGCGGCATTCAGCTGTGCATCGCCGACATTGACGATGCGACGCTTGATACTGCTGCTGCCAACCGAGACCGTATTGGATTCGCCTGCGATCGATCCCCGCCCGAGTGCGACGGTGCCGCTGGCCGAGGTGGCCGCACCATGGCCGATGGCCACGCCATCGTACTGAGCGCGGGCCTCACCTCCCAAGGCGATGGCGCCGGTCCAGCCATTGCTCCCGGCATAGGCGTCGCCACCGATGGCGATCCTCGATACGCCTGCCCCTGTATTTGTCCGTGAGCCGCTTCCAACCGCGATTGAATTTTCGGTGTAGGCCTGCGCGTCATGACCAACGGCGATTGTTCCGATGCCATCGCCGAGCGCGTGCGCACCAAACACCGAGGCATACCCTTGTTTCGAGATCGCCCCGTAACCCATCACCGCGTTCTTGTCGCCCTCGGCAGAGGTTCTATGCCCGAAACTGGTGGAGTAGCTGCCATCGGTCCACGCGCCCCCGCCCATGGAAAGATAGTAGGAACTGCGCAGCGTAGAAGTCGCATTTGTCGCATCTTCATGTCCCATGAACGGAGCGCACCGCACGAATCCGGTCTCATTCTCACCACAGCCATAGAAGATCGCGCCGGCGCTCGCGCTGCTGGAAACAGAACCAACCAGCACGGAAAGCAGCAAGGCACCTCGGGTACTTCCGGCGCTACGTCCCTTGCTGCGGGTCAGCTCACTTGCCACCACCCAGCACTGCCGTGCGGTGGACCAGAGTCGTCGATAGATCTTGTTCATGGATTCTCCTTAACAAGCGGAACAGAAGGAACCGCTGTGGCGCCAAGCCACAGCGGCGTGATGCACTCAGAGCGCGACGTTGTGCACGTGCTCGCGATAGCCATCGCGGGTCAGCCGATAGCGCAACTGCAGGGTGTGGCCCGGCTGCACGGGAAACGGCAGCTGCAGCGTGCTGCCGGGATACAGGCTCCGCGATACGTCATGCGCGGTGCAGCGCGCGCCATCGCAGTCAGCGATGCTGGTGACGCCAACGCGCAGCGTGCCGGTATTGCGCAGGTGGCTTCCCTCCACCTGCACGTCCATCGTGGACTGCGCGGGCAGTACATTGACCAGTGCGCCCCAGACCAGGCTGACGCCGACATTGGCCTGCGCCGTCTCACCCTCGCCTGCGGGGTCTGCGCCATCGGGCCCGCGCATGCCCTCGAAGTACACGCGGTATGCCGTTTCCTTTTCGACCGGCTGCAGCGGAATCACACGGATCAGCCGGTTGCCACCACCGGCCAGAGCGAACTTGCCCGGTGTGATGGCGATGGCCGCCTCATTCGGCTCCACCTCGACCTCCTGTTCACCTGCTCCCGCCGGGTCGACGATGCGCTTGATCGATGCCTGCACGTACTGCGGCTGAGTGGACTGCGAGTAGATGCGTATCTGCGCGCCCTTCTTCGCGTCCACCGACGTACGCATGGGATGCACGGTGAGATTGGCGTGGGCAGGCAACGCCGTCAGCAGCGACAGCGGCAGCAGGCAGCGGACTAAGGACTTCATCGGGTACTCCATGTGGGGTTCAGGGCGTGACGGTGGGAACACGCAGTTCCACCTTGAGGTCGCCGCTGTAGTAGCCGGGGCGCTTGGTGCTGACCGGCACGCGCGGTGTTTCCACCGTCAATGGCGTAGGCACGCAGAACACCGGCTGCGTCATGCCGGGCAGCAGCACCAGGCGCAGCCGTGCGGTATCGATGCCATGCAGCAGCTGCTCCACACCATTGCGCATCGGCAGGCTGCTGCCGTTGTGATCCAGCGCGACGGTGTAGTCCACGCGCTGGGTGGCATCACTGCCGCCATCGACGTGCCATACCGAGTAGCCCGAGGGCCCGGGAGGCTGCGCGCCGCTGTCACGCACGGTGACGCCCAGGTAAGCACTCTGCGAGCCCAGCCCGTCGTACAGGCACATGTCGAGCTGGGTACGGCCGCCGATGGTCTGCGCGATCGGGTCGTACTGCAGGTTCAAGCCGACGTGCGGGGTGACTTGATCGAAAAGCGGGAAGTAGATGGAGACCGCGTTGTGGTCGGTGATGGTGAAGTCGAAGGAGAACGAGTAGGTCGCGAGTACTGGGCCATTGGCAACCTCATGAAGATCGAGGAAAGCAACCGCCTCCCATGTTCCGGCCACAAGTCTTTCAAGTTCGGAACTCGGAAGCTCCAAATGCATGCCTGTGCCTACCGGCCATTCCCCCCCGCACTCAGCTGCAGAGGAAGACCATGGCGGAAGCGGCGTCTTGCCCCAGAAGTCGATTGAGCAGGCTCGCCCCGGCATCGCTCTCTCGATATAGCCCTGCAGCTGTATCTCCTCAACCAAACCAGAGCGTCTTTCGGTAGCGCGGATCGTCACCGCTCCCCGTCCAGTTTCAAGCTCATTGCCGACAGTGGGGCACCGGCCATGTGCTGCGTCAGTTGATGATCGACAAGTTAGATGCAGCGTTCCGTATCGCGTCGAACTTGCCTCATAGCCCAGCACAGTCCTCCGCGCCCACAGCTCGATATCTCCCGGCATCGCAGAGCGATCCCACCTCATCACGATGTCGCGGTGTTCACTCGACGGATGCGTCTCCGGCGGCCTCTGCGCCTTCGCCCGCGGCACCAACAGCACCAGCCCACACAACACCGCCATCGCCCACCACACGCGCCGGCTCACTTCGCACCTCCCGCTGCTGCGGTCTGCGGCGTGGCGGCAATCAGCGCCTGCTCCTGCAGCAAACGCGCCACACGTGCCTGGTGGCGGATGTCGGCCGGCAGCTGGGCCACGGCCAGCGGCTCGCACTGCACGGCGCCTACCAGCATCACCACGCTGCGGCGCTCGCGCACCTGTAGCGGGCAGTGCAGCAACCGGTCGTCCTGCAGCAGGTACAGGGTCTTCTCGCGTCGTGGGAAGTCGGCCACGAAACCTCCATTGCTGCCGGTGCCGGGCACCGGCGCGTTGAGAATGCGGGCACCGCGCAGCGGTGCGCCGGCGATGTCCTGGGCGTTGCCGATGAAGGTGTAGGTCACTTCAATCGGCACCGGCATGCGCACCAGCCGGCCCGGTGACAGGAACAGCGGACGCGCGCCGCCCACACCGCTCACGCGCACGGCGGCGATGCTGTCCAGGGCGCTGGCGTCCTGCACTTCAGCGCGGTGCGACTGGTAGGCGGAAATCGGCAGCAGCCGGCGCTCGCCCAGCTTCAGTCGCTGCCGGCGCAACCCGCCCACCTGCAGCTCGGCGGCAACGCCGGTCAGGTCCAGGTCGTCGGTGTCATCCACCTGCACCGCCAGCCCCGCGTCGGCGCCAACGCCAGCGCCCCAGTACACGCCGCGCTTGCCGATGGCCAGGCCGGAACTGTGCGTGGCGCTGTATGCCACTTCGTTGCCACCCTGGTGCTGGTAGCGCGACACCGTGGCACCGGTCTGGCCGATGCGGTTCTGCAGCTGCGTACTCAGCGTGGCGCTGTAGCGCTCGTTGTTGTTGCCGCGCAGTTCGCCCGATACCTCGCGGTACTGATCCTCGTATTCCTGGCGCAGCGTCTGCCCGGCGCTGTAGTTGATGTCCGGCCGCGCATGCCGTGGTTGCCGCACGTCCACGCCATAGCGTCGCTGCGAACTGCCGCGGTCATCGTGCTGCAGGCGGTTGAGGCTGAAATTGAGGTAGATGCCGCGGTCACGTCCATCGCGCAGTCCACCGCCGCTGGTCTGCTGCCACACGCCGATGCGGCTGGACACACTGAACTCGCCCCAGCGCTGGCTGCGGCTGTAGCTGGCCTGCCAGGTGCGGCTGAGCTGCGGTATGCGCGTGGGCTGTGGAAGCCACGGCGGCAGCAGCGGGTCAAGTCCGGCCAGCGGATCATCATCCAGCCCCGGCCGCACGGTGCCTGCACGCCAGGTCTGGCGGCGGGTATAGGCCACGTAGGCGTTGCCGCCGGCCACCGGCAGCGCCATCGAGGCACTGAGCGAATCGGCGCAGCCGAGCCGGTCGCGCGCGTCATCCTCGAACTGGCAGGCACGGCCGCGCATGCGCTGGTGGTACACATTCCACGAAGCACGGCGACGGTAGGAAAGCTGATGCTGCTGGCCACGGCTGCCATCGCTGCCGTGCATGCCACTGAAGGTGGCGCGGACTTCCTGGGTCGCAAACACATGGCGCAGGTCCAGCCGCAGTTCGCCGTAGCTGAAACCGCCCAGATCGGCGATGCCGGCGGTCATGGCCACGTTGCGCCCCATCGGCACGCGCAGGCCGCCCATGGCCGCCAGTTCGTCGTCGAAGCGGTCGCTGCGGCGCTCGTTGCGGCGGCCGCCCTGCAGGAACCACTGCACGCTGCTGTCGGTCCAGTCACCGCCCTTGTCGAACGGCGCGTCCTCGTTGCGTACCAGCACGCCGTCTTCGTAGATGCGCAGGCTGACGGTGTAGTTGCCCATGGGGAACCGGCGCGTATCGAGCTGGTTGATGCCTGCCTGCAGGTAGAAGGTCTGCAGCAGGCGCTCGCCATCGAATGCATCCACGCGCGCATCGCGCGCCAGCAGCACGGTGAGCGGCGTGGCCTGCACGGCGGCGGCGGAATCCACGTAGGCCTGCGTGGTGCCCAGCCGCAGGCCCTGGAAGCGATCCATCGGCAGCATGCTGAAACTGAAGGTGCCGCCCTGCGGGCTGCTCAGGTTGCGGCGGTCCATGCGCCCGGCCTGCAGGTAGTGCTGCTGGCCCAGGTCATGGCGGTAGTAGGCGTTGTCGAGCTGGAAACGGCGGCTGGCAAGACCGCCGCGGTAGTGCTGCTGGCTGAAGGTCCAGTCGGCGGACAGGTGCCCGCGCTGGAACACGCCCAGTGCGCCCATGCCCTGCGCGGCCAGCGCCTGGTAGCCGCGGCCACCGCTGACGTTGAAGGTGTGCTGGTGCAGGAAGGCGTTCTCGGCATTGGCGCTGACCTGGTGGTAGCGCTCGGCGGCCGGCTCGCCGGGGATCCATTGGCGGGCGACAAACAGGCGCACAGCGCCCTCGCCTTCGTCATACAGCGCGCGCACGGCAGTGGGCTCCTGGGGAGGATCGATGTACCCGCAACCGGCACTGGCACCGCCGTAACGGCATGCCAGGTGGCTGTTGCGCGGCAGCGGCTGCGACAACGCCGGCAGCAGCGCAGCCTGCGCCTCGGCGGACAGCTGCAAGGCCTGCAGCGCCTCGGCCGGGGTTTCCAGTTGCACGTGTTCCAGGGTCACGCGCACCGGCACCAGCCCGGTCGAACGACCGAACAGACGGATCTCCAGGTGTTCGGTCTGGCCTTCGACCAGATCCTCGAAACCGGCGGGAACGCCGCGCGCCGCGACCAGGGGTGTGGCCAGCGACAGGGCGAGCGCGACCGCCAGCCGGGTGACGGCGGGTGCGGGAGCATTCATGGGGGAATTACCGGAAGCAGCCGGCCCGGCAAGCGGGCCGGCGCGGGTGCCTTACGGGCTGGTGGTCTTCTGCTGCATCGCGATGGTGACGATGCCTTCGTAGCGGCCACCGCGGGCGATCGGTGCCGGGCTGGTCTGCGCGATGCGCAGCGCCATCGGGATCGATGCGCCCGGCAGCGCGCCATCGAACAGATCGGATGCGGTGAAATCCTGTGCGGCCACGGTCAGTGCCCTGCCATTGAGGCTGACCGTCAACGGCACCGGCGCGCCGCCACCATCGGTGTTGAGCAGCTGCGGGGTGCTGCCAACACGCACTTCGATGTCCTTGCTTTCATCGTTGGAGTAGATGCGTACCTGCTGCGCCCACGGCACCAGGCCGCTGACCGGGTTGTGGACCATGTTGACCACCGAATCCAGCGCGGTGCCATCGGCCTTGAGCAGGGCCAGGGTCGGATCCACGTCGGCCCAGACCTTGATGTCGGCGTCGAATGCATGGGCGGACAGCGAAACGGTAGCCAGCGCTGCAGCGAGCGCGGCCTTCTTCAGGATGGTGTTCATGGTGTCTCTCTCGGACGGTGGGATATGAGGCCTCGCTTGTGGAGGCATCACCCGCCTGCGTGGGGGCGGGCGACGAGAGAATGGTAGGCAGCGCCGTACCTTGCGGCCATTCAAGCTTTCCTAAACAGATGAATGTTAAGGGAATTTCTTGAAGTTGCTCAAAGTTTGAGAGTTATGCAACTGTCCTCATCCGGCCTTTGCAACAAACCTCATTGCAGTAGCGCCAAATGCATCAGGCCGCCTTTCGGCGGCCTGATGCGATGAACGGTGCGGTGCCTAGAAGAAGATCGCGTACAGGATCAACAGCGGAATCGGCACGCCCAGGAACCAGAGCAGAAGCGTTTTCATGACAGGTCTCCTTGCATCAGATGCGGGTTACAGATCGCGGCGACGGCCGCCCCAGGTGGCGCTGAGACTGGCGAAGAAGGCGCCGATCAGCAGGGTGATGAACAGCCACAGTGCGGCATAGGCCGTTGCCTTGCGCGCATCGTCGGCGGCCTGCTTGGCGGTGGTCTTGGCCTTTTCCAGCGTGGCACGCATGCGGGTCTGCACGTCGGTCACACGGGCCTGCGCTTCGGCCGGGCTCATGCCCGTCTCGCGCGCGATCAGCTGCGACAGGTACTGGGTATCGGCCGGGTCCAGGCCATCCCCCTGCAGGCTGTTGACGATGATGCGGTTCACCTCGGCACGGACTTCGCGGCGGTCGCCCATCGGGGCATTGCCCGGCATCGGGCGCGGCGGCGGGGCCGTGCGGGCGTCACGTGGGCCAACGCTGGCGGCGGCCGGGGGCGGCGGCGGTGCGGCCGGGACCATCGGGCTGGTCCCCGGCGCTGCGCCCGCTGCCGGCGCAGCCGGAGGTGCACCGGCAGCGTCCGGGTCCGCCGTGGTGGCACTGCGGAACAGCGAATCCACCCAGTAGTTGAGGTCGCTCTCCGGTGCGCCTGCAGCAGCGCTGCCAGCTCCGGCCACGGCAGCACCGGCAGTGGTGGCAGCGGCGCCTGCGGTCGCACCGGCAACCTTTGCGCCGGCGCCCAGCACGCCACCGATGGCCGAGGTCAACAGGCCAGCAGTGAGCAGAGTCGCCACAGCCCAGGACACGAAGCCGTGCGCGGTGTCGCGGAAGTAGGTCTCATCGCCGTGCAGCTGCGTCCACTTGGTGCGCAGGCGACCGGCCAAATAACCGCCCAGACCGGAAGCGGCCAGCGCGGTGAAGGTCAACCACGCGACGCTGGTCCAGCCGAAGGTTTCCTTGGACACCCCTTCGAACGACCAGGGCGACACCGAGGACAGGCCGAGGCCAACGCCCAGGATCAACAGGATCAGCGACAGTGCGGCGGCCGCAACGGCGCCGGCGAAAATGGCGCCCCAGGACACCGCGCTTTCGCTGGGCGGTGGCACGACGGGAGTGGCCACTACGGTGGCGATGTCAGGACCGAGTGGATCGCGCTCGGGCAGGTCGAAACGGGTACTCATGGGTTGGACGCTCCGTATCAGTGCTGCAGGTGCAGCTGGCGTCTTGAGGCTGCGCGAGCGCTTGTGAAGCTGGTGAGACCCTTGAATCACGCGGTCTTGGCGCGGTGAGCAACGTGCCACTCGCCGGAGCGCAGTAGATCCACGCCATGCGTGGATGATGTTCCGCGCGCGCCGAAAGCTTGCCAACCAAGGTTGGCATCTACCAAAAGCGAAGCAAAAAAAACGCCCCGCAATCGCGGGGCGTCTTCAGCACAACCTACCGCAGGCAATCAGCCCTGGTAGTCACGCACGTCGTGACCGGTGTAGACCTGGCGCGGACGGCCGATCTTCATTTCCGGGTCGACCTGCTGTTCCAGCCAATGCGAGACCCAGCCGGAGGTACGGCCCAGGGCGAACATGACGGTGAACATCTCGGTCGGGATCTGCAGCGCCTTGTAGATGATGCCGCTGTAGAAATCGACGTTCGGGTACAGCTTGCGGGCGACGAAGTACTCGTCCTGCAGCGCGGCCTGTTCCAGCTTCACGGCCACGTCCAGCAGCGGATCCTGCACGCCCAGCTGCTTGAGCACCTTGCCGGTCATCTCGCCGATGACCTTGGCGCGCGGGTCGAAGTTCTTGTACACGCGGTGGCCGAAGCCCATCAGGCGGAAGCCGGAGGTCTTGTCCTTGGCCTTGAGCACGGCCGACTCGACGTTGTCGGCCGAACCGATCTCTTCCAGCATCTTCAGCACGGCTTCGTTGGCACCGCCGTGGGCCGGACCCCACAGCGCGGTGACGCCAGCGGCGACCGACGCATACGGGTTGGCACCGGTCGAACCGACCAGACGCACGGTCGAGGTCGACGCGTTCTGCTCGTGGTCGGCGTGCAGGATGAACAGCAGGTCCAGTGCCTTGACCACGTCCTGGTTCAGTTCGTACTTGCCATCGGCCGACTCGAAGGTCTGCTTCAGGAAGCGGCTGACGTAGTCCAGCGAGGTATCCGGCTTGTTAGCCGGCAGGCCCTTGCCGTGGCGGTAGATCAGCGCCGACAGGGTCGGCACCTTGGCGATCAGGCGCACGGCAGCCTGGCGGCGCTGTTCGGCGTCGGACAGGTCCAGCGAGGCGTGGTAGATGCCCGACAGCTGCGCGATGGCGGCGGTCAGGATGGCCATCGGATGGGCATCCTTGGCGAAGCTGCCGATCAGGGTATTGATCGACTCATCGACGTTGGCTTCGGCAGCCAGCTCGTCGGTGAAGGCCTTCAGCTGCTCGGCGCTCGGGCGCTCGCCGTTGATCAGCAGGTAGGCCACTTCGACGTAGCTCGACTTCTCCGACAGCTGCTCGATCGGGTAGCCGCGATACAGCAGCACGCCCTTGTCGCCGTCGATGTAGGTGATGGCGGACTTGCAGCTGGCCGTCGCGGTGAAACCGGAATCGTAGGTGAAATACCCCGTTTCCTTGGTCAGCTTCGCGATGTCGACGCAGTCGTTGCCGAGGGTGGGTTTGATGACGGGCAGAACGACCGACTTATCGCCGGCGTTGAGCGTGACCTGATCAAGATCGGACACTGTGTGCGCTCCTTCATGGGAAGGCGCCTGCCCAAGCGCATTGGTCAGGCACGTGAATGACGTCCTCGGCCTGTGCCGGGGATCAGGTCATTATCGCACAGCAGCATTTGCCGGGCGCTAGACAGAAGTCGTAGACGACAGGCAGCCGGCACCCTGCCAGCGAGCGGCCGGGATCGGCAAGAGCGTTGTCACAAGGACGCAGTGTTCCGTCCATCCAAACGCCCGTTGGGCAGGCGCTGGACAAAAACAAACGGCCGCGCAGAGCGCGGCCGTCGGTTCGAACCGGGTACGACGTATCAGCGCGCGTAGCGCTTCTGGAACTTGTCGATACGGCCCGAGGTGTCGATGACCTTGTGCTTGCCCGTGTAGAACGGATGCGAAGCCGAGGAAATTTCAACCTTCACCAGCGGGTAGTCGTTGCCGTCTTCCCACTTGATGGTTTCCTTCGTGCTCATGGTCGAGCGGGTCAGGATCTTGAAATCGGAGGTGACGTCATGGAAGACGACGTCGCGGTAGTTCGGATGGATATCGGCCTTCATGGGCTCACACCGTAAATGGGCTGGTGGTCAAGAGCGGCATTATAAGCACTGGTTGCCACCGGGGGCAACCAGTGCGGGGGGCTGGCCTCAGTCCGCACCCAGGGCCTGGCGCACCAGGGCTTCGAAACGCCCCTGGTCGTAGGCCATCAGCAGATCGCAGTTGTCCGGCTGGCCGGTCTGGCGGTTCCAGTCGACGATGGTCGCGCCGCGGCTGAACGTGCCGTTCAGTTCCACATTCAGCGGCCGTGATTCGACCTGCAACTGCCCTTCCGGGTTCAGCGCCCAGGCCATGGCCAGCGCGTCGGCGGTGTACCAGCGGCCGCCCTTGCTGTCTTCGGACAGGCCACGGGTCTTGCGCGAGATCAGCTCGTAGAAGCGCGCGCGCTCGGAATCTGCGCCCAGCCACTGCTCGGCTTCGGCCAACGGCAGGCCGTGGGCAACGGTGGCTTCCCAGTCC
Organism: Stenotrophomonas sp. 3(2025); assembly: GCF_052665395.1. Lineage (NCBI taxonomy): Bacteria > Pseudomonadati > Pseudomonadota > Gammaproteobacteria > Lysobacterales > Lysobacteraceae > Stenotrophomonas > Stenotrophomonas sp. 3(2025). The sequence continues at coordinate 10,777 of NZ_JBQOIF010000006.1, forward strand.
GACACCAGCAGGTGCGGGAACGCGGTGAACACCACATGCGCGGCTTCCGGATCGAAGGCGATGTTGAATTCGGCGGCGGGGGTGATGTTGCCGTGGCAGGTGACTGCGCCGCCCATCACCACGATGCGCTTGATGCGCTGGGGCAGGGTCGGATCGAGCTTCAGCGCCAGCGCCAGGTTGGTCAGCGGGCCGAGCATCACCAGCATCAGTTCGCCGGCATGCTGGTGCGACAGGCGCAGGATGGCCAGCGCGGCGTGCTCGGCGTCGGCCTGGCGGCTCGGCGGCGGCAGGTCCACATCGCCATAGCCATCGCGGCCATGCACGTGGGCGGCGTCGACGGATGGATGCAGCAGCGGATCGGGGCTGCCGGCGAACACCGGCACGTCGGTACGGCCGACGATGTCGCAGAGCTTGAGGGCGTTGCGGACGGTGTACTGCAGGCCTACGTTGCCGGCGGCGATGGTCAGGGCGACCACGTCATGCCGTTCATCGGCGAAGGCCATCAGCAGGGCCAGTGCGTCGTCGACACCGGGATCGGTATCGATCAACAGCGGGATCTTCTTGGTCATCGTTGCCGTCTTCAGATCGGCAACGAAGTGTGGACCGGGATGATGACCGTTGCAAGTATGGGGGTTCGGCAGGGCTGCGCCCTGCACCTGCAGAGGCCGGAGCAACGGCAACAGCAACGGCAACAGCAACGTCAAAGGCTGGCTTTCTGGGAGATGGCGGGGTGGGTCCGGTTGCGGGGGACGCCGTAAACCCGTCCTTGGGGGCTTGGCCGCGGCATCCATGCCGCGGACACCCCCGCAACCGGCCCCACCCCGCCTTCGACAGATTTCCGCGGTCTGTCGGAACGGCGGATGTTGGCAGGTGTCGACCTTGGTCGACACATCCACGCAATGCGTGGATGAACATGGAAATGATCGAAAGCGCTGTCTGTAGAGTCGAGCCGTGCTCGACTCACGCACGCAGCGCGCAGTAGATCCACGCCATGCGTGGATGAGCGCCAGGGCATGGGGTCAGAGCCCTTTGCCAAGCAAAGGGATCCGACCCCGCAGCTTACGCCGAGGCGTAGCGCACGGCCGTACCGATCCAGCGCTGCACCACGCGATCTGCAAGCGCCGGCTGCTGCGCCAGCAGGCGTTCGGCCAGCGCATGCACGCCCGGCAGCAGGCCAGCGTCGCGGGCCAGATCGGCAATGCGGAAACCGGCCAGGCCGGTCTGCCGGGTGCCCAGCAGTTCGCCGGGCCCGCGCAGCTCCAGATCCTTCTCGGCAATGACGAAACCGTCGTTGGTTTCGCGCATGGTCTGCAGGCGTTCGCGTGCCATCTGCGAAAGCGGTGCCTGGTACAGCAGCACGCAGCGCGACACCGCCGAACCCCGGCCGACGCGGCCACGCAGCTGGTGCAGCTGGGCCAGGCCCAGGCGCTCGGCGTTCTCGATCACCATCAGCGAGGCGTTGGGCACGTCCACGCCGACTTCGATCACGGTGGTGGCCACCAGCAGGTCAATGTCGCCGGCCTTGAACGCGACCATCGTCGCCAGCTTCTCGGCCGCTTTCAGCCGGCCATGCACCAGCCCCACGCGCACGCCCGGCAGCAGCGCCTGCAGCGATTCGTAGGTGGCCTGTGCCGGGGTGGCATCCAGCTCTTCGCTTTCTTCGATGAGCGTGCACACCCAGTACACCTGCCGCCCTTCGCGGCAGGCCAGGGCGATGCGCTCGATCAGCTCGGGGCGGCGATCGTTGTTCAGTGCCACGGTCTGCACCGGCGTGCGGCCCGGCGGCAGTTCGTCGATGGCCGATACATCCAGGTCGGCGTATTCGGACATCGCCAGCGTGCGCGGAATCGGCGTGGCGGTCATCACCAGCTGGTGCGGCACGTTGTTGCCGCCCTTGCCCTTGTCGCGCAGCGCCAGGCGCTGGTGCACGCCGAAGCGGTGCTGCTCATCGACGATGGCCAGCGCCAGATCGTGGAATACCACCGCCTCCTGCATCAGTGCGTGGGTACCCACCACCACCTGCGCTTCGCCGTTGGCGACCTGTTCCATCACCTTTGCGCGCGCCTTGCCGGTGACCTTGCCGGCCAACCAGGCGATACGCACGCCCAGCGGCTCCAGCCAGCCGCGCAGGTTGTTGAGATGCTGTTCGGCCAGCAGTTCGGTGGGGGCGGCCAGTGCGACCTGCTTGCCCTGCTCCACCGCCAGCATCGCTGCCAATGCCGCCACCACGGTCTTGCCCGAACCGACATCGCCCTGCACCAGCCGCAGCATCGGGCTGGGGCGCGCAAGGTCTTCGCGGATCTGCTTGAACACGCGTGCCTGCGCGCCGGTCAAGGCGAACGGCAACTGCTTCAACAACGCCTTGGCCAGCTTGCCGGGACCGGCCAGCGGCGGCGCGTGATGCGCCTGCAACGCAATGCGCTGGCGACGCAGGCTGAGGTGGTGCGCCAGCAGTTCTTCCATTGCCAGCCGGCGCTGCGCTGGATGGGTACCGGCGGCAAGTGCAGCCAGGTCTGCATCCGGCGGAGGTTGATGCACGGTCAGCAGCGCACTGCGCAGCGATGGCAGGCCGAGGCCCTCGAGCCAGCCGGTCGGCAGCAGTTCCAGCGTGCTTTCTTCCGGCAGGCGATCAAGCGCCTGGCCGATCAGCTTGCGCATCGTCATCGGGCCGACGCCTTCGACGGTGGGATACACCGGGTCGAGGCGATCGCCGAGATCGGGATCATCGTTGCGGCCCAGTACCTGGTAGCTGGGATGGACAATCTCCAAACCGAGGTGCCCCGGTTTGGGCGTACCGAAGCAGCGCAGGCGGTTGCCGACCGCGAACTGGCCGACCTGCTGCTGGCGGAAATGGAAGAAGCGCAGCACCAGGGTGCCCTGCCCTTCATCCTCAACTGCCACTTTCAGCATCGGCCGGTAGCGCATGCCGCGCTCGACGGCCACCACCCGCACTTCCACCTGCGCCGGAATGCCGTTGCGCAGGTCTTCGATGCGGGTCAGCCGGGTACGGTCTTCATAGCGCAGCGGCAGGTGCAGCCAGAGATCCTGCAGGGTGGCCAGGCCACGCGCCTGCAGCTTGGCGGCCACGGCCGGCCCGACGCCGGCGAGCATCGCAAGCGATGCTTCACCGGACGGTGCCAGTGCCGGGGTGACCGCCGCCTTGCGTGCCACGTGGCGGTCAGTCGATGACCATCACCGCGTCGACCTCGAAGTTGGCGCCCTTCGGCAGGCCGGAGACTTCGATGGTGGAACGGGCCGGGAACGGGGCCTGGAAATAGTCCTGCATCACCGCGTTGACCTTGGCGAATTCGGCCAGGTCGGTCAGGTACAGGCCCAGGCGCACGACCTTGTCCAGCGAACCGCCGGCGGCTTCGGCCACGGCCTTGAGGTTGTCGAAGGCACGACGGGCCTGCGCTTCGACGTCACCGACGCCGACGATGTCGCCGGTGGCCGGGTCGAGCGGAATCTGGCCGGAGAAATACACGGTGTTGCCGGCGCGCACGGCCTGCGAGTACGGGCCGATGGCGGCCGGGGCCTTTTCGGTGTTGATGATCTGGCGGGACATGGGTCGCTCCGGTGCGTTGGGGGAAAACAGAGCGGTGATTGTACCGGGTGGGGGCAATGTCGGCTGGGGTCGGATCTTCTTCCCGTTGGGAAACAGCGCGGATCCGGTAGCGCCGGGCCATGCCCGGCGGCAATTGATTCATGCCGCGCTGCGCGCTCGCCGGGCATGGCCCGGCGCTACCAGGGTACGCGCAGGATCTACTGCCGGCGAACGGCCTGCACGACCGACAGGCGGCGCAGGCGACGCATCACTTCGGCCAGATGGTTGCGGTCGCGCACCTGGATGTTGAACGCCAGCACCGCGGCGTTGAAATCGCGGTCCAGGTAATCCACGCGCTCGATGTTGGAGTGGCTCTGCGCGATCGCCGCGGCCAGCTGTGCGAGCACGCCGGTACCGTTCTCCACTTCCACCACCAGCGAAGTGTCGTAGTCGCCGGATACGGTGGTATCCCAGCCGATCAGTACCCAACGCTCGGGCGACTTGCGCAGTTCGGCCAGGTTCGGGCAATCCATGCGGTGCACCACGATGCCCTTGCCGGCGGTGTGGTAGCCCATGATGTCGTCGCCCGGAATGGGCTGGCAGCAGCCGGCGAAGGTGACCACGCCACGCTCGCTACCGTTGATCAGGATCTTTTCCTGCGAGCTGTGGCGCGAATGCGCGCCGCCGCGCAGTTCGGCGTAGGCCATCAGTGCCTGCGCAGCCTGGGTCGGCATCCAGTTGCCCAGCGCGACTTCCGCCAGCAGGGCCTCCAGGCGCGGGAACCGGTGTTCGGCCAGGAAGGCATCCAGACGGCCCTTGGGCAGGCGCTCCAGCGAGCTGTCCATCGCCTCCAGCGCGCGGTCGAGCATGCGGTGGCCCAACTGCACGGCGTCTTCGTGCTCCAGCTGCTTGAGCTGGTGGCGGATGGCGGTGCGCGCCTTGCTGGTCACCACGAATTCGAGCCACTGCGGCTTGGGCGTGGCCGAGCGCGCGGTGATGATCTCCACCGACTGCCCCGACACCAGCTTGGTGCGCAGTGGCACCAGTTTCTTGTCCACGCGCGAGGCCACGGCCATGTTGCCGACGTCGGTATGCACGGCGTAGGCGAAGTCGAGCGCGGTGGAATTGCGCGGCAGGGCCAGGATCTTGCCCTTGGGGGTGAACAGGTAGACCTCGTCCGGGAACAGGTCGACCTTGACGTTGTCGAGGAACTCCAGCGACGAACCGGCGGCCCGCTGCGAATCGATCAGTTCGACGATCCAGGCGTGGGCGCGGCTCTGCGCGCTGTTGGGCGAATCGCCGCCGAACTTGTAGGTCCAGTGCGCAGCCACGCCGCGCTCGGCGATCAGGTCCATTTCCTCGGTGCGGATCTGCACTTCGATGGGCGAACCGTAGGGCCCGAACAGAACGGTATGCAGCGACTGGTAACCGTTGGCCTTGGGAATGGCGATGAAATCGCGGAAGCGCCCATCCAGCGGCTTGAACGCGGCATGCACCGCGCCCAGCGAGTGGTAGCACTGCGGCACGCCGCGCACGACCAGGCGGAAGCCGAACACATCCATCACCTGGTCGAAGGATTTGTTCTCGTCGCGCATCTTGTTGTAGATGCTCCACGGGGTCTTGATGCGGCTGACCAGGCGGTGCTCGATGCCTTCCTTGGCCAAGCGCTGCGACAGCTGCACTTCCACCTGCGCCAGCGCCTCGCGGCGCACGACCGGCTGGCTGCGGATGTGCTTTTCCAGGATCGCGTGGCGCCACGGGTACAGCGCCTTGAAGCCGAGGTTCTGCAGTTCGCTCTTGACCAGGCTCATGCCCAGCCGCTGCGCGATCGGGGCGTAGATCTCCAACGTCTCGCGGGCGATGCGGCCACGCGCTTCGCGGCTCTGCGCGCCCAGCGTGCGCATGTTGTGCAGGCGGTCGGCCAGCTTGATCATGATCACGCGCAGGTCGCGCGACATCGCCAGCAGCATCTTGCGGAAGCTCTCGGCGGCCGCTTCCTGGCGGTCGCGGAACTTCAGCTTGTCCAGCTTGGTGACGCCGTCCACCAGTTCGGCCACGGCTTCGCCGAACTCGGCCGACAGGGCCTCGCGGGTCAGCGGGGTGTCTTCGATGGTGTCGTGCAGGATCGCGGCGATCAGCGCTTCCACGTCCAGGCCGAGCTCGGCCAGCACCTGGGCCACGGCCACCGGATGGGTGATGTAGGGCTCGCCCGACTTGCGCGTCTGCCCAGCGTGCGCGGAGGCACCGACTTCCCACGCACGGCGCAGCAGCGGCAGCTGCTCGGGCGGCAGGTAGTGGGCGGCGCGTTCGAGCTGGAGGACGTAATCGGGTACGGCGGCAGCGGGGACTGCGGCGACCTTGGCAGTGGGGCCTGGGTTCATGGCCAAAGCCTATGCCAGCGCGACGTTTACGGCAAACCCTGAATGCGAAACAGCCCGCACGGGGCGGGCTGTTCGGCGTATCCAGCAATGACGTTGATCGATGCGATCAATCGTCGTTCTTGGACATGTCTTCGTCGGCGACCACTTCGGCGGCGGCCCACTCCAGCGCTTCGCGCTCGGCGCGCTCACGCTCGGCCTTCTCGACTTCGTCGATCAGCGCGTTGTCGATCTTGCGGGCAGCGATTTCGCGCAGCGCCAGCACGGTCGGCTTGTCCTCGCTCTCGCTGTTGTCCAGCGTGGCCTGCACGCCATTGGCGAGCTGACGGGCGCGCTTGGAGGCCATCATCACCAGCTCGAAACGGTTGTTAACGACTTCCAGGCAATCTTCTACGGTAATGCGGGCCATACGGGCTCCCGGCGACCGGTCGGCCGCTCAGTCGAATGAGGGAAAGGGGACGGAGTGTACTGGCAGGGGCTGGACAAAATCAAGCCAACCCCCACCGGACCCTTTAGGAATCAATCAGTTGAACCCGCATCCGGGGTCAACAGGGCCTGGATCAGGCCGGCATGGCGGACCTTCTGGGCGTCCCGGCGCAGGCGGCTGGCGGTGAAGATCGCGCACAGTTCGTCCACGGCGGTATCGAACACTTCGTTGACGATGACGTAGTCGAATTCGTTGAAGTGCAGCATTTCATCGCGGGCGGCGCCCAGGCGCTGGGCGATGACCGCCTCGCTGTCCTGGCCACGCTTGCGCATGCGGTCCTGCAGGGCCTGCTTGGACGGCGGCAGGATGAACACCGTCACCGTGCCCGGCACCAGCTGGCGCACCTGCTGCGCACCCTGCCAGTCGATTTCCAGCAGCACGTCCTGGCCGGCCGCCAGCTGCGGCTCCACCGACTGGCGGGCGGTGCCCTTCCAGTCGCCATGCACCCAGGCGTGTTCGAAGAAATCGCCGGCGGCGATCATTTCCTCGAACTTCTCGGCGCTGACGAAGTGGTAGTGCTGGCCGTTCACTTCACCCGGGCGCATGGCGCGCGAGGTGAACGAGATCGACAGGGCAATCTGCGGGTCGCGGGCCAGGGTGGCGTTGACGATGCTGCTCTTGCCGGCGCCGGAGGGAGCGGCAACGATGTACAGCGTGCCGCGTGCGATCGCGGCCGGGGGCGTGGAAATGCTCATTCGATGTTCTGCACCTGCTCGCGGATCTGGTCGATCAGCACCTTCAGCTCGACCGCGGCATTGGACGTGCGGCTGTCCACCGACTTGGAGCCAAGCGTGTTGGCCTCGCGATTGAACTCCTGCAGCAGGAAGTCCAGGCGGCGGCCGACCGGTTCACGCTGCTTGAGCACGCGGCGGATCTCGACGATATGGCTGGACAGGCGATCCAGCTCCTCGTCCACGTCCAGCTTCTGCAGCCACATCACCAGTTCCTGCTCGGCGCGGCCCGGATCAACCGGATGCGGCAGGTCGGCCAGGCGGGCGGCGAGCTTGGTGCGCTGGCCGTCGCGAATGGCGGGAATCAGCGTACGGACCTCCGCGGCGATGCGCTCGATGGCATCCACGCGCTCGGCGATGGCGGCGGCCAGCGTATTGCCCTCACGCTCGCGGGCGGCGATGAAGCCCTCCAGCACCTGGTCCAGCAGCGCCAGCGCTTCAATCTGCAGGGCTGCCGCATCGGTGGCCTCACCCTGGGTGACGCCCGGCAGCTGCAGCAGGTCGGTGAAGCTGACCTGCAGGTTGGGGAAATCGGAGGTCAGCCGGTGCGCCAGCTGGCCCAACTGGCCCAGCAGCACCTCGTTGACCTGCAGGCTGGCGGCCGAGTCCGGCGCGCGCAGGCGCATCACCAGATCCAGCTTGCCACGGCTCAGGCGTGCGGAAATGCGTTCGCGCAGCTGCGGTTCCAATGCGCGCAGTTCCTCGGGCAGGCGCGTGCCCACTTCCAGGAAGCGGTGGTTGACCGAGCGCAGCTCGCAGCCCAGCGTTCCCCACGGGGTGGAGCGCTCGCCGCCGGCATAGGCCGTCATGCTTCGAATCATGGATGTATCCGGTGCTTGCAAAGGGGGAATGGTACCCTAGCGGTCTCTTTTGAGCCCCTTTCCCCGCCCCGTGAAGGCCGCGGGGATGGTGGCGTACTCCCTTTCCCTACGGAACCTGCCCCATGTCCGATTTCCGCCCCAGTGGCCGTCAGCCCGATCAGCTGCGCCCGGTCGTCATCCAGCGCGGTTTCACCCGCCACGCCGAAGGTTCGGTGCTGGTCTGCTTCGGTGAAACCCGCGTGCTGTGCACGGCCAGCATCGAGAACCGGGTGCCGGGCTTCCTGCGTGGCAAGGGCGAAGGCTGGGTGACCGCCGAGTACGGCATGCTGCCGCGCGCCACCCACACCCGCAGCGACCGCGAAGCCGCACGTGGCAAGCAGGGCGGCCGCACGCTGGAGATCCAGCGCCTGATCGGCCGCAGCCTGCGCGCCTGCGTGGACCGCAACGCACTGGGCGAACGCACCATCACCCTGGACTGCGACGTGCTGCAGGCCGACGGCGGCACCCGTACCGCGGCCATCACCGGCGCCTACGTGGCCCTGGTCGATGCGGTGAACGTGCTGATGAAGCGTGGCGACATCAAGCGCAACCCGATCCTCGGCGCGGTGGCGGCGGTGTCGGTCGGCGTCTACCGCGGCACCCCGGTGCTGGACCTGGACTACGCCGAAGACAGCGACTGCGACACCGACATGAACGTGGTGATGAACGACGGCGGCGGTTTCATCGAACTGCAGGGCACCGCCGAAGGCCATGCCTTCCGTCGTGACGAACTCGATGCGCTGCTGGGCCTGGCCGAGAAGGGCGTGACCGAGCTGCTGGCCGCGCAGCAGGCAGCGCTGTCGGCATGAACCGGCGCATCGCCCTGACCACCCTGGTGGTGGCCGACTATGACGAGGCCATTGCCTGGTACACCGGCAAGCTCGGCTTCCAGCTGCTGGACGACATCGACCAGGGCAGCAAGCGCTGGGTAGTGGTCGGCCCGACCGACGGCAGCGCTGCCGCCCTGCTGCTGGCCCGCGCCAGCGACGACGAGCAGCGCAGCCGCATCGGCAACCAGACCGGTGGCCGCGTCGGCTTCTTCCTCAATACCGATGACTTCCGCCGCGACCACGCGGCGATGCTGGCTGCCGGTGTCCAGTTCCTGGAAGAACCGCGCGAAGAACCCTACGCCACGGTCGCGGTGTTCCGCGACCTGTATGGCAACACCTGGGACCTGTTGGAGCCCCACTGATGAAGAAGCTTGTCCTGGCCAGCCACAACGCTGGCAAGCTGGTGGAAATGCAGGAAATCCTCGCCGATCTGCCGCTGCAGATCACTTCGGCCGCCGAACTGGGCCTGGGCGATGTGGAAGAGACCGGCCTGACCTTCGTCGAGAACGCGCTGCTGAAGGCACGCGCCGCCTGCGAAGCGACCGGCCTGCCGGCGCTGGCCGATGATTCGGGCCTGATTGTCGATGCCCTCGGCGGTGCACCGGGCCTGTACAGCGCGCGCTATGCCGGTCACCCGACCAATGCGGCGGCCAACAATGCCAAGCTGCTGGAAGCGATGGCCGACATCGCCGATGGCCAGCGCAGCGCCCGCTTCTACGCCGTGATCGTGCTGCTGCGCCATGCCACCGACCCGCAGCCGCTGATCTGCGAAGGCCGCTGGGAAGGTCAGATCATCCGCGAACTGCGCGGTACGAATGGGTTCGGCTACAACCCGGTGTTCCTGGACACCACCCACGGCCTGACCGCTGCGGAAATGGAACCGGCGTTGAAGAACGCCATCAGCCATCGCGCCATCGCCCTGCAGCAGCTCAAGCAGCAGCTCGCGGCCTGGCTCTGATACCCCACCCGATCGACACAGGGAAGCCGGCCAGCGGCCGGCACTACCGATGACCACCATGCCGCACGACCACGACCACGACCGTTGCAACCACCTGCCCGGCGAAGCCTGCGACCACGACGCACCACCGCGTCTGGTGCCACCGCCGCTGGCGCTGTACGTGCATCTGCCGTGGTGCGTGCGCAAGTGCCCGTACTGCGACTTCAACTCCCACCAGGCCAAGGGCGAACTGCCCTTCGATGCCTACATCGATGCGCTGGTGCGCGACCTCGACCAGGACCTGCCGCTGGTCTGGGGCCGGGTGGTCAGCAGCGTGTTCTTCGGGGGTGGCACGCCCAGCCTGTTCCCGCCCGAGGCGATCGACCGCTTCCTGCAGCAGGCAAGTGCCCGCCTGCGCTTTGCGCCGAATGCCGAGATCACCCTGGAAACCAACCCGGGCACCGCCGAGCACGGTCGCTTTGATCGTTACCGCGCGGCCGGGGTGAACCGCCTCAGCTTCGGCATCCAGAGTTTTGATGATGCCGCGCTGAAACGACTGGGCCGCATCCACGACAGTGTCGAGGCCGAGCGCGCGGTGAAGATGGCGCAGGACGCGGGCTACGACAACTTCAACATCGACCTGATGTACGCACTGCCGGAGCAGACCCTGGCCGGTGCCGAGGCCGACCTGGAACGCGCGTTCGCGTTGCAGCCGGCCCACATCTCGCACTACCAGCTGACCCTGGAACCGAACACCGTGTTCTTCGCGCGGCCGCCGCAGGGCATCCCCGATGAAGACCATGCCTGGGACATGCAGGAACACTGCCAGGCGCTGCTGGCGCAGGCCGGCTTCGGCCAGTACGAGGTGAGTGCCTATGCCCGCCCCGGCCGGCAGAGCGCGCACAACCTGAATTACTGGCGTTTTGGTGACTACCTGGGCATTGGTGCCGGCGCACACGGCAAGATCAGTTCCGGTGCCGAGGAACACGTGCTGCGACGCTGGAAGCACAAGCACCCGCAGACGTTCATGGATACGGCAGGCACGGCCGCATCGTTCGGCGGTGACGAAGTGATCGCCGCCGAGCGCCTGCCGTTCGAGTACATGCTCAACCTGCTGCGCCTGCACGAAGGGTTCAGCCTGCGCGACTTCGAATCGCGCACCGGCCTGGCCCGCAGCGTGCTGGACGCACCACTGCGCGAAGCAGTGCAGCGTGGCTGGCTGGTGGTGGCAGGCGGGCACGTGCAGCCGACCGAGCTGGGCCGGCGCTTCACCAACGATGTGGTCAGCCTGTTCCTGGAAGCATGATCCGCTGCGGCGCCGCCATCGAAGGCGGCCCTGAATGGATCCATCGCTAAAGTAGCGCCTTCACCGGCCGACACGGTAGATTCCAAGATCGATCCGCGGGAATCCGGACCCCCTCGCCGATGTCTGCTGTCTTTTCCCTTTCCAGTGCCGACACTGCCCGCCTGGCCGCGGCCGAGCTGCCGCCGCGTGTACGCGAGCTGCTGGGCGCGTTGATCGGCCTGTGCCGTCATGCCCTGACGGCACCGCTGATCCTGACCGTGGAAGCGCTGGAGCAGACCCTGCTGCATGACGCCGACCATGCCCGCAACCCGCAGCAGCAGGCCGACCTGCTGGCGCAGCGCGGCCAGCTGCATGCGTTCGCCGGCCACTTCAGCGACCGCATGCTCGATGCGCTGGCCGACGCGCTTGCACGGCTGCGTGAGCCGATTGCCCCGGTGGTGGCCGCCGCCCCCCCACCGCCCTTGATCGGCATGCTGGGGTTGAGCCTGGTCGCCGAGCATGAAGTCGACCGCGACCTGCTGCTGACCGAAATGGTGCGCCGGGAAACGCTGCGTTCGGCCAACGCCCTGAACCTGCTCGGCCAGCGCCTGGGTGTTGTCGCCGGTGCCCCGGCCTTTGAAGCCGATACCCTGCCGCTGGCCCCGCAGGCCCTGTGCGCGATGGTGCGCAAGCTGGCCGAACAGGATGCCCTCAGCGCCGAGGTGCAGATGGCGCTGTACCGCAGCTTCGAGCGGCAGGTGCTGGAGCGGCTGGGCGATGTGCTCGACCGCGCCAATGCGCTGCTGGCACAGCACGGCATCCTGCCGGGCCTGGTCTACACCCCGTACCTGGCACGTTCTTCGAGCACCCGCCGGATCATCACCCAGTCGGTCGGCAGCGGCCGCAGCGGGCGCCCGTCGCCGCGCGTGCCCACGCCGATGACCGGCTGGGGTGGCTCGGCACCGCCCGGCTCGTGGTCGACGTTGATGCAGGATGCCTTCGCCGACGCGGCTGCGCCCGGCGCGTCGGCCGGCATGACGGTAGCGGCCAGCAGCGTGCTGCACGAGATGTTGCAACAGGCGCGGCAGACCCCGCAGCCAGCGGCCGATCCAGCGGCACTGCCCAGTGCAGCGGTCGATGCCGTGCTGGCGCGCCTGCAGGGCCAGGCCAGCGCCGCCAGCGCCATGACCGATCTGCAGGCCGCGGTGGTCGCCCAGCTGCGCAGCGAACATGGCGCGCAGGCCACCCTTGGCAGCCACGACCGCGACAATCTCGATCTGCTGCGCCTGCTGCTGCAGCAGGTGCAGCAGCAGCAACGGCCGGACCCGGTGCCGGCCGCGCTGCTCGCGCGCCTGCAGGTACCGCTGGCGCGCGCAGCGATGGCCGATCCCGGGTTCTTCGTGCGCGACGAACATCCCGCACGCGAACTGCTCAACCATGTCGCTGAAGCCGGCGCCAGCTGGCTCGGCGATGACGATGTCGATCCGCAGCTGCTGCAGCGGCTGGCGCAGAGCGTGCAGGGCCTGCTCGGCCAGGATGCACGCACGCCCGAGGCTTTTGCCGCCGCCAACGACGAGATACAGCAGCACCAGCGTGCGGCCGCGCACCGCGCCGAACTGGCCGAGCGCCGACACGTGGAAGCCGCACGCGGCAAGGAGCGACTGGAACTTGCGCGACGCCAGGCCACTGCGCAGATCGACCAGTGCTGCGACACGCAGGAACCGCCGCGCTTCGTGCAGACACTGCTGCGCCAGGCGTGGGCAGATGCATTGACACTGACCCGCCTGCGCCACGGCGATGATTCGCCGCAATGGCAGGAGCGCCTGCAGCAGACCAAACGCATCGCGGCAATCACTGCCGAGGCCGCCAGCGAAAGCAGCGCGACCGACGCTGCGCTGGCTGCCGAGGTTGAATCGGCCCTGCTGCAGGTCGGCTACCACGCAGAGGAGGCGGCTGCCGTCGCGCGCCGCCTGTCCACGCCCGGTGGCGAAGACGAAAGCACCTCGCGCACCGAGCTCAGTGCACGCCTGAAGGCCCGTGCACGGCTGGGCGAACACACCGGCGCACAGGCCCTGGCAAGCGATGCGGCACCACGCAGCGAGGCCGAGGAGGCCAGTTACCAGCAGCTGTGCGCGCTGCCCTTCGGCAGCTGGTTCGATATCGACGATGGCGATGGCGAAGGCGCGCTGCGCCGCCAGCGCCTGTCCTGGTACAGCCTGCTGACCGGCCATGTGCTGTTGGTCAACGCGCGTGGGCAGAAGATCGGCGAAACCAGCCTGGATGCCCTCGCCCGGCAGATGGCCGCCGGACGCGCGCAGCTGGTCACCGAAGACAAGGGCCGTCTGGTCGATCGCGCCTGGCAGGCCAGCCTGAGCGCACTGCGCACGCTGGCCGGACGTCGCCCGCAGGAGCCCAACGCATGAGTACGCAACCGCCCGTTGATACCCGCCGCGCACCGCGCCGGCAGGTGTCCGATCTGGTACCGGTGACCGACCAGATGCGCGACAGCGTGGTCGGCCGGCTTGGCAACGTGTCCGAGACCGGCATGCTGATGCTGGCCAGCGCCGCGCTGCGCGACGACGCGCTGTATCAGCTGCGTTTCCCGTTGCCATTGGCCGATGGCCGCAGCGAGTGGATCGACGTCGGCGTACACCTGCTGTGGAGCGAACCGGCGCATGCACCCGGCCAGAGCTGGGCGGGCTTCCGCTTCCTGACCCTGTCACGCGAGCATCGGCAGCTGCTGCGCCGGTGGATCGGCGAAGACAGCGACGAGGCACCGGTTTCGACGGGCTGAGTGCCGGTTCCGGCACAGCGGATTGCGTCGGTATCCGGCAGAATCTAGGGCCGTTTTCCGTGTCGAGCCACCGCAATGATCCAGCAAGACCCCGGCGCCCTGTATCCCGACCACCTGGCCGTGCTGTGCCGACGCGCCGAGCAGGCGCTGGCCCGCGGCGGCTTCGACCACCTGGTGGTGCCCAGCGGCACCCTGCACTACCAGGTCTTCGACGATCGTGACTATCCATACGCGGTCAACCCGCAGTTCAAGGCCTGGCTGCCGCTGACCCGCGTGCCCAACAGCTGGATCGTGTTCACCCCGGGCAAGCGTCCGGCGGTGATCTTCCACCAGCCGTTCGACTACTGGCATGTGGTGCCGGATGCACCGAGCGGCTGGTGGGTCGAGCACTTCGACATCCACATCATCCGCACGCCGGACGAAGCGCTGGCACTGCTGCCGCCCGACCCGGCGCGCTGTGCGATCCTGGGTGAGCCGCAGAGCGCGCTGGGCGCGTATGTGCCCAACAATCCGCCGCCGGTGGTGAACTACCTGGAATGGCACCGCGGCAGCAAGACGGCGTACGAAATCGCCCTGATGCGCCAGGCGCAGGTGCTCGGCGTGCGCGGCCATCGCGCGGCCGAAGCGGCGTTCCGCAACGGCGCCGACGAGTTCAGCATCCACATGGCGTACTGCCAGGCCGTGGGCCAGGACGCCACCGAGCTGCCGTACGGCAACATCGTGGCCTTGAACGAGCATGCGGCGGTGCTGCATTACACCGAACTGGGCCGCAAGGCGCCGCAACCGCTGCGCAGCTTCCTGATCGATGCCGGCGCCAGCGCGCACGGCTATGCCAGTGACATCACCCGCACCTACGCCGCCGCCGGCCATGACGAATTCGCGGCGATGATCGACGCGGTCGATGCCGCGCAGCAGACGATGTGCGCGGCCGTGCGCCCGGGCTTCGACTACAAGCAGCTGCACGTGGATGCGCACCTGTCGCTGATGGGCGTGCTGAAGGACTTCGGCGTGATCAAGGTATCGCCGCAGACCGCGCTGGAAACCGGCGTCAGCGCCGCGTTCTTCCCGCATGGCATCGGCCACCTGATCGGCCTGCAGGTGCATGACGTGGCCGGTTTCGCGGCCAGCGATGAAGGCGGCCGCATCGAGCGTCCTGCTGGCCATCCGTACCTGCGCCTGACCCGCGTGCTGGAGCCGGGCATGGTGGTGACGATCGAGCCGGGCCTGTACTTCATCGACATGCTGTTGAACGAAGTGAAGGCCGCCGGTCATGGCGATGCAATCAACTGGGAGCGTGTGGACTTCTTCCGTCCGTACGGCGGCATCCGCATTGAAGACGAAGTGCTGTGCACTGATGGCGAAGCGGACAACCTGACGCGCCCGGTGTTTGCGGCGGCCAACGGCTGAGCCCCTCGTGGTTGGTCGCGAAATGCGTCCGGACTACGGAGACGTGGCCGGGCGGGTGAGCTGCGCAGGGGACGCCGTAAATACGTCCTTGTAGGCTCGGGCGCGCCATCCATGGCGCTTACGCCCCTGCGCAGCCCACCCGCCCGGCCACGGACAGTTTGCTGAGCGCGGCCAGCCACGGAAAAAAGAAAATGAAGATCAAAAGCGGGTCGCTTGCTGCGCTCGCTCCGTGTCGACCAAGGTCGACACCTACCAGTAGATCCACGCCATGCGTGGATGATTCATTCGATAGCTGACAGATGTGCCGACCAACGGTCGGCACCCACCAACAGCCACCGGCCAACTGTCGAAGGCGGGGTACTGTGGGTTTGCGGGGTGTGAGCCGCATGGATGCGGCGACCAAGCCTACAAGGACGTACTTGCGGCGGCCCCGCAAACCCACAGTACCCCGCCATCCCACCGAATGCCGCTGTTGCTGTTGCTGTTGCCGTTGCTCTGGCTTGTAGCGGGTGCAGGGCTGCAAGCCCTGCTGAAACACCCTTACCCCGCCATCAACGCTTCGATCTCGTCGGCGCTGCGTTCCAGGCCTTCGGTCAACACCCGATGCCCGTCGTCGGTGATCAGCACGTCATCCTCGGTGCGGATGCCAATGCCGCGCCAGCGCGGTTCCACCGTGGTGTCGTCCACGCCGATGTACAGCCCCGGCTCGATGGTGAACGCCATGCCCGGCTCCAGCAGGCGCGAATCGCCGGCCAGGCGGTAGTCACCCACGTCGTGCACATCCAGCCCGATCCAGTGCCCGGTCTTGTGCCGGTAGAAGCGCTGGTACAAGCCTTCGGTGAGATTCTTTTCCAGCGTGCCCTTCAACAGGCCCAACTGCAGCAACCCCTCGGTGAGGGTCTGCACCGCCAACAGATGGCCCATTTCGTACGCCACGCCCGGTTTGGCCTGAGCAAGCGCCGCCGCCTGCGCGGCACCCACCAGATCATGCAGCGCGCGCTGCTCGGCGCTGAAACGACCATTGACCGGGAACGTACGGGTGATGTCACTGGCGTAGCCGCGGTACTCGGCGCCGGCATCGATCAACACCAGTTCGCCGTCGCGCGAGCGTGCGTTGTTGTCGCGGTAATGCAGGATGCAGGCGTTGCGGCCGGCACCGACGATGCTGCAGTACGCAGGCACCGCGTCGTTGGCACGGAACACCCGCTCCAGTTCGGCCTGCAGTTCGTACTCGTGGATGCCCGCCTTCGCACCCTGCATGGCCGCGCGATGCGCCAGCACACTGATGTCGGCCGCACGCTGCATCAACGCCACCTCGGCACCGGACTTGAACAACCGCTGCTCGTGCAGCAGATGGCCCAATTCCAGGAACTCATGCGGCGGCTGCGCACCATGGCGCACCTGCGAACGTACGCGGTTCACCCAGCCGATCAGCTTCAGGTCGAAATCCGCATCGCGGCCGAAGTGGTAGTACACCCGCGAACGCCCTTCCAGCAGCCCCGGCAGGATGTCGTCCAGGTCGGTGATCGGGTAGGCATCGTCCATCGCGAACTGGGCCACCGCGCCTTCCTGCCCGGCGCGACCGCCATCCCAGGCTTCGCGCTCGGGATCGCGCTCGCGGCAGAACAGGATCGCTTCGCCGTGGCGACGGCCGGGAATCAGCACCAGTACCGCTTCCGGCTCCGGGAAGCCGCTCAGGTACTGGAAATCCGAATCCTGCCGGTACGGATAATGGGTATCGAGGCTGCGCACCTTCTCAGATGCCGCCGGCAGCACCAGGATCGCGTCTTCGCCTGCCATGTCCATCAACTGCCGGCGACGACGCTTGTACTCGCCGGCAGCGATGCCGGTGCGCTGCTTGATATCCATCAGTTCAGGCGCTGCCGATGGCGCGCGGCCAGCACCACGTCACCGTGCAGCAGCAGCACCGCCACGCGGATGAACTCCTCGATCTCCGACAGGGCTTCCTCGTCATCATCACCGCTGGCTTCGAAATCCTCGCTCGAGGCGCGGGCGAGGCTGGCCAGGTCGTTCAGCGCCTCCTCGCCTTCTTCGGACAGGGCCGGCCGGTGGCCGCCACTGCCCAGGCCGAAGCCGCCCAGGAAGGAACGGGTCCAGCTGAACATGGCGTCCGCCTGCGCGGCCACGTCGCTGCTGTCGGTCAACAGCAGCTCGAAGGCGAAGTCCCGGTCTTCCAGCTGCTTGATGGTGGCCTCCAGCAACTGCGCCAGCGCACTGCCGGCAGCCGCCTGCGGCAGCGTGTCGTCAGCCAGCACGCGCGCCGGCCAGTCATTGCCGGGGGCGCCGCCAGCGGCCAGCCAGCCGCACAGCCCGCCATGCAGCTCGGCAGCAGTGGCGCCCAGGCCCAGTTCCTGGCTGGCGCGGGTAACGTCGTCGACGGAGGGAAGTTCGGTCATCGTGCGGCTCGTTCGGAAGGGAAAACGGCAGAGCGCGCGCGCGCCCGTCAGCCGGGTAGTGTAGCAATGTGTCCGCCTGCTCTCCGTAGCAGCCGGGGCCTGCTGCGACAGTGCTTGACCGGCCTGACCCGGCTTGCCTATCGTGCGGGCATGGAACCCGCCGATCCCCTTGCCCAGCTGCAGGCCTTCGCCGCCCGTGTGGAGGCGTTGCTCGACCGCAACCTGCGGCTGGCCGAGGAGAACCGCAGCCTGCGCCACCAGCAGGAACAGCTGGTGGCCGAGCGCTCGACGCTGCTGGCCAAGAACGAGCAGGCGCGTTCGCGGGTGGAGGCGATGATCACCCGGCTCAAATCCCTGGAGCAGCACACATGAGTGCCGAACCGGTCAGCGTCCGTATCCTCGACCGTGAATACACGGTCGGCGTTGGTGGTGATGAACGCGACAGCCTGATGGCGGCGGCCCGCCTGCTGGACGCGCGCATGCGCGAGATCCGCGGCAGCAACCGGATGGCCGCGGTGGACCGCATCGCGGTGCTGGCCGCGCTCAACCTGGCACACGAACTGCAGCTGCTGCGCGATGAGAACGCCCGCCAGGCGGTCGCCCTGCAACAGACCCTGGCCGACCTGAACCGGCGCCTGGACCGGGCGATCGACAGCAGCACCTGAGATGGGCGCGGAATGCGCCTTCTCTTTTCTGAATTGGCACGCACTGTTGCCGACGAACGGCCTATCCAGATCACCCGCGGTAGCTATAATGGCCACGCGTTCTCTGCGGTACTCGACGGCATGTGCAAACATTCGCCTTGTCCCTTAAGAACGACACCGGGAGCGCGACAGCGCCGGGAGTGCAGGTCCGCCTTGCAGCGGGAAGCCCGATGGTTCTCCAGCGTTCCCACTTGAGCCCCCGGGTTCAAGGTCGTTTCGCATGCATCGACATTGCGGAGAATGCAATATTCCAGCAAGGGCGGCGTCTTCGGGCGTCGCCCTTGTTCTTTCCGGCACAATGACGGCTGATCCTTGCCGCACGCTGCCATGACCGACCCGCGACAGGCCCTGCGCCACGACCTGCGGCAACGCCGCCGCGACCTTTCCGCCCCCGCCCGTATCGCCGCTGCCGAATCGCTGGCCGATGCGCTGCTGGCGCTGCCGTTCGCCCCGCGCGAAGGCGCCGTGGCCGGCTACTGGGCGCTGGATGGCGAAATCGCCCTGCACCGCTGGCAACTGCAGTTGCCCGATCGCTTGACCTACTGCCTGCCGGTGCTGCACGGCGACGTGCTGCGCTTCGCGCCCTGGCGCCCCGGCCAACCGTTGACCAGCAACCGCTACGGCATTCCCGAACCGGACATCGCCCTCGAAGACACGCTGGAACCGGCGCAGATGGCCCTGGTGGTGACGCCGCTGGTGGGCTTCGACGCACGGTGCCGGCGGCTGGGCATGGGAGGTGGCTGGTATGATCGCAGCTTCGCCTTCCGCCATGATCGGCCGGCGCCACCCTGGCTGGTCGGCGCGGCATTCTCGGTGCAGCAGGTCGAGTCCTTGCCGGTGGCGTCCTGGGACGTGCCGGTGGATGCGATCTGCACTGAAGCCGGCACCCTGCTCCCTTCCGCTGCCCCCGTGAACGCATGACCGCCCGCAAGCGCTACTGGCTGATGAAGTCCGAACCGGACGCCTTTTCCATCGATGACCTGGCCAAGGTCAAGGTTGAACCCTGGAACGGCGTGCGCAACTACCAGGCGCGCAATTTCATGCGCGATGGCATGCAGGTCGGTGACGGCATCCTGTTCTACCACTCCAATACCAAGGTGCCCGGCATCGTCGGCCTGGCCACGGTGGCCAGCGCGGCCTACCCGGACGACACCCAGTTCGACCCGAAATCCGACTACCACGATCCCAAGAGCACGCGCGAGAACCCGCGCTGGATGCTGGTGGACGTGGCCTTCGACCGCAAGCTCAAGCAGGTGATCGCGCTGGACGAGATCAAGCTGCATGCCGAGGAACTCGGCGAAGGCTTCCCGCTGGTTGCCAAGGGCAACCGCCTGTCGGTGTTCCCGGTGACCGCTGCGCAGTGGAAGCTGCTGCTGTCGCTGGAAAAGAAATCCTGATTCCCTGCCTGAGAGCTCCCCGCAATGTCTGAAGCCAAGCGCCTGGCCGCCGAAAAGGCCATCGAGTACGTCGAAGACGGCATGATCGTCGGTGTCGGCACCGGTTCCACCGTCGCCTATTTCATCGATGCGCTGGCCCGCATCCAGCATCGCATCAAGGGTGCGGTGTCCAGTTCCGAACAGAGCACCGCGCGCCTGAAGCAGCATGGCATCGAGGTGATCGAGCTGAACCACACCGGCACCCTGTCGCTGTACGTGGATGGCGCCGACGAGTGCGATCCGAACAAGTGCCTCATCAAGGGCGGCGGCGCTGCGCTGACCCGCGAGAAGATCATCGCCGAGGCCAGCGAGCGCTTCGTCTGCATCGTCGACCCGAGCAAGCAGGTACCGGTGCTGGGCAGGTTCCCGCTGCCGGTGGAAGTGATCCCGATGGCACGCAGCCTGGTTGCCCGCCAGATCCGCGACATGACCGGCGGCCAGCCGACCTGGCGCGAGGGCGTGGTGACCGACAACGGCAACCAGATCCTGGACATCCACAACCTGCAGATCACCGATCCGGAAAAGCTCGAGCGTGAGCTCAACCAGCTGCCGGGCGTGGTCTGCGTCGGCCTGTTCGCACGGCGCCGTGCCGATGTGGTGATCGTCGGCGGCGAGCCGCCGATCGTGCTCTGACCCTTTCGAAGGACCCTGACGATGTCGTTGCTGCGCTCATTGCTGATGCTCCCGCTGCTGGCCCTGACCGGCTGCGCCACCGATGCTGCCCGCCACTGGGTGGAACTTGACGGTGCGCGCTATGACGTTGAACTGGCCACCAACGATGAAACCCGTGCGCGCGGGTTGATGTTCCGCGACAAGATGGCCGAGGACCACGGCATGCTGTTCGTGCATGACCGCGAGGAAATGCAGGCGTACTGGATGAAGAACACCAAGATCGCGCTGGACATCCTGTACTTCGACAGCGAGCGGCGGCTGGTGAGCCAGCAGCGCGATGTGCCGCCGTGCTCGGCCGGTGACATGTGCCCGCCCTACCCCAGCGGTGGCCCGGCACGCTTCGTGCTGGAACTCAATGCCGGCCAGGCGGAGAAGCTCAAGCTGAAGGATGGCACCGAGCTGATCTTCGGCCCCGGCATCGAAAAGTAGGGGGCGGCCGGGCTGCGCCCGGCACCCGCCGAATCAACATCAAAAGCAAGAGCTGGGTTATCGAGGCATGGTGGGGCGGTGTGGGCTTGCAGGACACGCCGTAAACCCATCCCTGGGGGCTCGTAGGCGCCATCCATGGCGCCTGCGGTCCTGCAACCACCTCTGACAGCTTCCTGCCGCTGTTGGTGGGTGTCGACCTTGGTCGACACGGTAGATCCACGCCATGCGTGGATGGGGAGACGTGGGGATGATGAATTCACGCCGCACTGCTTGAAACCGCCTGCGATTGCCGCCAGTCTGTGGACATGCAGGACCGGATCACACTCCCCGACTGGGATGCACTGGCCGACTTCGACGACGAGGCGCTGCCACTGCTGCCGACCGCGCTGCTGATCGCGCGCGATGAATATCCCGATCTGCAGCCGTCGACCTACGATGCGCTGGTGCAGAGCCACGTCGAGCACCTGCGTGCCGAGGTGGACAGCATCGAGCACAGCCCGCTGAAGATGGCGGCCATCAACCGGCATCTGTTCGATGAGCTGGGCTACAGCGGCGACCACCAGGAGTACTACGACCCGCGCAACAGCTACCTCAACCAGGTCTTCGAGCGCCGTCTGGGCAATCCGATCTCGCTGGCACTGGTGCAGATGGAGGTGGCGCGACGGCTGGGCATTCCATTGGACGGCGTGTCATTCCCCGGTCATTTCCTGGTGCGCCTGCCGGTTGACGATGGCGTGCTGGTGATGGACCCGTTCAATGGGGGCCGGCCGCTGGACGTGGACGAACTGCGCGAACGCGCCAAATCGCACCTGGGCGGGCAGATGCCCGACGACCAGGTGCTGGCGCAGATCCTCGATCCTGCACCGAGCCGCGCGATCCTGATCCGCATGCTGCGCAACCTGCATGGGGTCTATGCCGAGGCCAGCGAGTGGGATCGTGCCGCGCGCAGTGCCGACCGCCTGCTCAAGCTTGCCCCCGAACAGGACGATGCCCTGCGTGATCGCGGCCTGGCCTACCTGCAGCTGGACTACCTGGCCGGCGCACGCAACGACCTGGGCCTGTACCTCAAGCGCAACCCCGAGGCCAGCGACGCGCAATGGCTGCGCGAGAAGCTGATCGACCTGGGCGGACCGGTACCGCGGCTGCATTGAGGTTGTCCGGTGTGCGGACCAACGGTCCGCACCCACCGCCAACGGTCCGCACCCACCGCCAACGATCCGCCCCACCGGTAGCGCCGGGCCATGCCCGGCGGCGATTGCGATCAATCGATCTCGACCATCTCGAAATCGTCCTTGGTCACACCGCAATCCGGGCAGGTCCAGGTCTCGGGGATGTCTTCCCAGCGCGTGCCCGGGGCGATGCCCTCTTCCGGCAGCCCATCCGCTTCGCGGTACAGGAATCCGCAGACCACGCACATCCAGGTACGCAGGGTGGTGGGGGTGGCTTCGCTCATCGGATAATCAGGGCTGGATTCACGGGCCGCCATTGTCCCATCGCGGTCCACTCACCGGTAGCCATCGATGCCTTCTGCTTCCCCGGCGCCCCGCGGCGTCTACCTGATCACCCCGGATGAACCCGATACCGCACGCCTGCTGGCGCGCACCGCGCCGCTGCTCGCCGCCGGCGCCACCTGGCTGCAGTACCGCAACAAGACCGCCAGCGATGCCCTGCGGCGGGAACAGGCCACGGCGCTGCAGGCCTTGTGCGCCGCCCACGGCGTGCCGCTGATCGTCAACGACGACCCGGCGCTTGCCCAGGCCATCGGCGCGGCCGGCGTGCACCTGGGCGGCACCGACGGTGACATCGGCGCCGCACGCAGCCTGCTCGGCCCGGACGCCATCATCGGCGCCTCCTGCTACGACCAGCTGGCCAACGCCGAGCGTGCCGTGGCGGCCGGCGCCAGCTACGTGGCCTTCGGCGCGTTCTTCCCCACCACCACCAAGGTCACCAGCAGCCGCGCCCACCCCGACCTGCTGCGGCAAAGCGCCGCACTGGGCGTGCCGCGGGTGGCGATTGGTGGCCTGAGCCCGGACAATGTCGGTCCCATCATCGATGCCGGCGCCGACTTGCTGGCCGTGGTCAGCGGCATCTACGCCGCGCAGGACCCGGTCGCGACCCAGCGCGCCTACCTCGCCCGATTCGATACGCAGCAGTAACCCCCAGGAAACCCCATGAACCACGACCAGTCCCACGCCCTGTTCTCCCGCGCCCAGCAATTGCTGCCTGGCGGCGTCAACTCACCGGTGCGCGCGTTCAAGTCGGTCGGCGGCGAACCCTTCTTCGTCGAGCGCGCTGACGGCGCCTACCTGTACGACGTCGACGGCAACCGCTATATCGACTACGTGGGATCGTGGGGCCCGATGATCGTCGGCCACAACCACACCGCCGTACGCCAGGCGGTGAAGAAGGCGATCGACAACGGCCTGTCCTTCGGTGCGCCGTGCGCAGCGGAAGTGACCATGGCCGAGACCATCACCCGGCTGGTGCCGTCGTGCGAGATGGTGCGCATGGTCAACTCCGGTACCGAAGCCACCCTGTCGGCGATCCGCCTGGCGCGCGGTGCCACCGGCCGCAGCTGCATCGTCAAGTTCGAAGGCTGCTACCACGGCCACGGCGACTCGTTCCTGGTCAAGGCCGGCAGCGGCATGCTGACCCTGGGCGTGCCGACCTCGCCCGGCGTGCCGGCCGGCCTGAGCGAACTGACCCTGACCCTGCCCTACAACGACTTCGAGGCGGCCACCGCCCTGTTCGACGCACGCGGCAGCGAGATCGCCGGCCTGATCATCGAGCCAGTAGTGGGCAACGCCAACTGCATTCCGCCCCGCGAAGGCTACCTGCAGCACCTGCGCGCGCTGTGCACGCAGCATGGCGCGCTGCTGATCTTCGACGAAGTGATGACCGGTTTCCGCGTTGCCCTTGGCGGTGCGCAGGCGCACTACGGTATCCGCCCGGACCTGACCACCTTCGGCAAGATCATCGGTGGCGGCATGCCGGTGGGCGCCTACGGCGGCCGCCGCGAGCTGATGCAGCAGATCGCGCCCGCTGGCCCGATCTACCAGGCCGGCACGCTCAGCGGCAACCCGGTGGCAATGGCCGCCGGCCTGGCCATGCTGGAGCTGATCCAGCAGCCGGGTTTCCACGACGATCTGAGCGCGCGCGCCGCACGCCTGTGCGCGGGGCTGGAAGCTGCCGCCGCCGATGCGGGCGTGGCGGTGACCACCACCCAGGTGGGCGCGATGTTCGGGCTGTTCTTCACCGCTGAGAAGGTGGAGACCTACGCCCAGGCCACGGCCTGTGACATCCCGGCGTTCAACCGCTTCTTCCACGCGATGCTGGACCAGGGTGTGTTCCTGGCACCGTCGGCGTACGAGGCCGGCTTCCTGTCCAGCGCGCACGACGATGACGTGATCGAGGCCACGCTGGCAGCGGCACGCGTGGCGTTCAGGGCGGCCAAGGGCTGAACCCCGGCCTGGTAGGTGCCGACCGTGGTCGGCACTGCCTGCCCTCATCCACGCATGGCGTGGATCTACTGGATCGATGTGCTTCATCCACGCATGGCGTGGATCTACTGGATCGATGTGCTTCATCCACGCATGGCGTGGATCTACCGAGCTGCGTCTCTGGAGTAGAGCCACGCCATGCGTGGCTGCTGCGCACTCAACCGAAGACGAACTTGCCCTTCATCATCGCGAAGTGGCCGGGGAACGAGCAGAAGAAGGTGTAATCGCCGCCCTTCTGCATGCCTTTCGTGGAAAAACGCACGCGGGCGGTCTCGCCACCACCGATCACCTTGGTGTGGGCCAGCACGCGCTTGTCGGCCTTCGGCAGGTAGCTGTCGGCCAGGGTCATGCGCATGCCTGCCATCGCCACCGGCTGGTAGTCGGCGGTGCGGGTCAGCACCCAGTTGTGGCCCATCGCGGTGGCGGCCAGCCTGCCGGTGTGGCGCAGGGTCAGGTCGATTTCGCTGCAATCGGCGGCCACCTTGATCTCCCGGCTGCTGAAGCTCATCTGGTCGGTGCTGTCGATGCTTACCGCACATACGCGCGCCATCGCCGATGGCGCCAGCATCAGCGCACCCAGCCCCACCGCTACCGTCCAAGCCTTCATCGTCGCGTCTCCTGCAGGTTCGGTGGTCATTCTAGGCAGACACCTGGCCACCCGGCTGCGACCGTGTGTCGCAGGGGGTGGTCCAGGGTTTGCGCGGGGATACGGCAATGGCATGCTCGACCGATGCGGATCGATCTTCTCCTGCTCGATGTTGATGGCGTGCTGCTGCACTACCAGCGCGCACAGCGCGTGCTGCATCTGGCGCAGACGCTGGGCGTGCCGACCGCGCACGTGCAGGCCGCGCTGTACGACAGCGGGCTCGAAGCGGCGCACGACAGCGGCACGCTGGATGGCGCGCGCTATCTGGCCCAGCTGGGCGAGCGGCTCGGCACAACAGTAACGCTGCACACCTGGATCGCCGCACGACACGCGGCCAGCCACCCGCAACACGCCGTGCTGCAACGGTTGCATGCCCTGCAGGTGCCGATGGCGGTGCTGACCAACAATGGTGCCTTGATGACGCAGGCGCTGCCGACGCTGCTGCCGGAGCTGTATCCCATGCTGCACGGCCGGTTGTTCTGCAGCGCGGACTTCGGCCTGCGCAAGCCGGCGCCGGAGGTGTTCCTGCGCACGCTCGCAGCCCTCGAGGTGGCACCGGCGCACACGCTGTTCGTCGATGACCTGTTTGTAAACGTGCGCGGTGCACGCGCAGCGGGCCTGCACGCGGAAACCGTGCAGGACGGACGCGGACTGGGAAAGGTGCTGAAGCGCTACGGGGTGCGGTAGCGCCGGGCCGTGCCCGATGAGCGCAGCGCAAAAGCAACGCCGGGCATGGCCCGGCGCCACCTTGGTAATGATCAGCGCGCTGCGACGAACGCGGCAATCGCCGCACGCAGGCGCTTGAGGCCTTCGGCCACTTCTTCGTCGGTGATGTTCAGCGACGGCACGAAGCGCAGCACGTCCGGGCCAGCCTGCAGGGTCAACAGGCCCTGCTCCGCAGCGTGGTCGAGGATGGCACCGGCCTGGCCAGCGAACGCCTTGCTCAGCACCGCACCCAGCATCAGGCCGCGACCGCGCACCTCGCTGAACACCTTGAACTCGTCGTTGATGCGGGCGAACCCATCGCGCAGCGCCTTCGACTGGCGGCTGACATTGGCCGCGATCTCGGCCGAGGCCAGCTTGCGCAGCGCCACGCGGGCGACGGCCGCGGCCAGCGGATTGCCGCCGAAGGTGGTGCCGTGGGCACCGAACTGCATGGTCTCGGCCACCTTCGGGCCGGCCAGCATCGCGCCGATCGGGAAACCACCGCCCAGTGCCTTGGCCAGGGTCACCATGTCCGGCACCACGTCATCCTGCCAATGCGCGAACAAGGTACCGGTACGGCCCATGCCGGCCTGGATCTCGTCCAGCACCAGCAGTGCGTTGTGCTGGTCGCACAGTTCGCGCACGCGCTTGAGGAACCCGGACCTGGCCGGCATCACCCCGCCCTCGCCCTGGATCGGCTCCAGCATCACCGCCGCCACGTCGCCAGCGGCCATCGCCGTTTCCAGCTGCACCTCATCGTTGAAGTCGATGTAGCGGAAGCCCCCCGGCAGCGGCTCGTAGCCTTCCTGGTACTTCGGCTGCGCGGTGGCGGTCACCGCGCCCATGGTGCGGCCGTGGAAGCTGCCGCGGAAGGTGATGATCACGCGCTTGTCGGCCGGGCGACCCTGGCTGGAGGCCCACTTGCGGACCATCTTGATCGCCACTTCGTTGGCTTCGGCGCCGGAGTTGCACAGGAACACGCGCTCGGCGAAGCGGCTGGCCTTCACCAGTTCCTCAGCCAGGTGCAGCGGCGGCGCGCTGTAGAACACGTTGCTGGTGTGCCAGAGCTTGCCGGCCTGTTCGACCAGCGCGGCGACCAGGTCCGGGTCGTTGTGGCCCAGGCCGCACACGGCAATGCCCGCGGCCAGGTCGATGAACTCACGCCCCTGGCTGTCCCACACGCGGGCGCCCTGGCCTCGCTCCAGCACCACCTGGCGGGGCTTGTACACCGGCAGGTAGTAGTGCGACAGGGAGATCAGCGGATCGGTAGCGGCGGTCATGGCGGTCAGCAGGGTTCAGGAATGCCCATTCTCGCGCTGGAACCCGTGCGGCACAATGCACGCATGCGACCGTTTTCCGCCCCCCAGCTGAACCCCGCCACCGAGACCGGCTGGCGCCGCCGGTGGTTCGACATCATCTACCGCCACGACAGCCGGCCCTCGCGCAATTTCGACCTGCTGCTGGTCTACGCGATCATCGCCAGCGTGCTGGTGGTGATGTTCGACAGCGTGCAGCGCTTCCACATCGCGCATGCCGACTGGCTGTACGTGCTGGAATGGGGGTTCACGATACTGTTCACCGCCGAATACGTGCTGCGGCTGGCGGTGGTCAAGCGCCCGCTGCGCTATGCGGTGAGCATCTGGGGCATCATCGACCTGGCCTCGATCCTGCCGACCTACCTGTCGCTGTTCATTCCCGGTGCGCAGAGCCTGCTGGTGGTGCGCGCACTGCGCATCCTGCGCGTGTTCCGCATCCTCAAGCTGACCCGCTACATCGAAGAAAGCGGCGTGCTGATGCAGTCGCTGTGGCGCAGCCGGCGCAAGATCCTGCTGTTCCTGTTCACGGTGGTCACCATCACCATCATCGCCGGCACGCTGATGTACGTGATCGAGGGACCGAACCATGGCTTCACCAGCATTCCCAGCAGCATGTACTGGGCGGTGGTGACGATGGCCACGGTCGGCTTCGGCGACATCGTGCCGCAGACCGTGCTCGGCCGCTTCGTCACCTCGGTGCTGATCCTGATCGGTTACAGCATCATCGCCGTGCCCACCGGCATCTACACCGCCGAACTGGCCAGCACCATGCGCGATGCCGAACTGGCCGCGCGCCGCGATGCACGTGGCTGCCCGCACTGCGGGCTGGAAGGCCACGAGCCGGATGCACGGCACTGCCGCAAGTGCGGCGGGCAGCTGCCGGACACGTTCAGCCACTGATGATGAGGCCGGACGGCGGCCGGCCCCACCGAAGCCAGCACAGTAGATCCACGCCATGCGTGGATGAAGCCTCACCAAAGGCACACAGCAGATCCGCGCGATGGACGAATGCGGCATCCCGCATCCATCCATCGCAGTCGACCGACTGGCTCAATTCATGCGATTGCTGGTGGTCACCAGATCGTTGTAGGCGGCCATCACTGCCGCCTCCGAGCCCGCAGGCGCCGATCCGACACGGCCACTGGATGTCCGTTCTTCCTCGCGCTCACGTTCGGTGAATGCCTTGCCTGATGCAAGGCGCTCGACGCGGCGCCCGGCATCCCGGATCAGCACGTCCGTCGACCGCTGCACATGTGCCCACAGCGGGTTGTCCTTGCCCACCCCTGCATCCTGCATTTCCTTCACCAGCGCTTGGTAGTCGGCCAGCTGCGTGCGCGCCACCTGCAGGTCCGGCGCCTCTCCCTGCAGCGACAGTGCCAGGCGCTTGCCGTCACCGATCATGCGCAGGTGGTAGTACGCCAGTGAACGACCTTCGTCCGCTTCGATCTGCTTGAGCTGCGCGGCACGGCGTTGCTCCTCGTTCTTCTCCAGCGCCGCGTCCAGGGCCTCGCTGGCCTTGAAGAAGTCAGCGTAGGCCTGCATCAGCGGCGCATGCTGGGCGCGCATCCCTTCGCCGTTGTCGCGCCGATAGTCCTCACGGGTGAAATAGCCATCAGCGCGTTCGATCAGCGCATACAACGACTGGAAGGCCGTCTGGTACTGCCGCACCGGCTCATCCAGCGGCGTGGCCGGCGTCCGGGCCAATGCATCGGTCAGCGGTTGGCCACAGTACTCAACACGATGCGACAGCACCTTGCCCGGCGAGCGCGGCTGCGCTTCCTTGCCCGTCGGCCCCGCTTCGGGATCCTTGATCCAGGCGGTATAGGTCTGGAAACCCGCCTGGATGGGCTGTTCGACGCCGTTGTAGCACTCGATGTAGGCGTTGATCTTCTGCAGGCCCGGATCGGCCACAGGCATTCCTGTCGAACCGTTGCAACCAGCGAGGGCGGCGGCAGCGCCGAGCATGAGCAGAGAAAGTACACGCGAAGAAGAATTCAAACCGGTTCCTTGCAGATATGAGACGGCGCACATTCTCGCGCGCGGTGGAACAGCCCGCATACGCGGACGCCGATGCCATCGAGACGACGGGGCACCCCATCCTTCACGTCGCAATCAGCCTGCTCGAATGCGACAGAAGTCAGTGCAGCGCCCCGGATTACTGGCGGTTGCTCTGGAACACCAGTGCGTTGTAGATGTGCAGCAGTCGCCCGGCCGAGCCGCTCGGCGCCATCGAGGGCGAATCAAGCATGCGTCGTTCGAAGTCGGTGTAGGGCGTGTTCGCGCTGACCCGCTGCAGACGCTCCTTGCCTTCGCGGCGGAAGTTCTCGGCCTCGCGTTCGAAGCTGTTCCAGTCCAGCTTGCCCGGCTCCTGATCGGCCACCTTGGCATGCGCTTCGTCGGAAATGCGGTTGAAGGCGTCCAGCCGCTCCCGTGCCCGGGCCACGTCGAAGTCGTCTTCGCCCATCATCTCCATGATCGCTTTCGCTTCCAGCATCATCGCCAGTCGGTAGTACTCGCGGGTGCGTCCTTCAGCCTGCTCCAGCGCCTTGAGCTGTTCGCGCTGGGCAGCGTCGTTCTGGCGCTCGAGTTCGGTGTTGAATGTTTCACTGGCAACGACGAAATCCTTGAAGGCGGTCATCAACGGCGCGTGCAGCTGCTTGCCCTTGGCAAACCCGTCGTCTTCGTAGTCCTGACGCTCGTAGTAGTCGTGGGCTTCCTTGCTGATCGGCACCAGCGCCTTCAGCGCCTGCTGGTAGTGGCCCGCAGCGACATCGAGATCGGCAAGCGCCGGCTTGGCAGCGATCGCCTCGGTCACGGGGCCCTCGCATTGCTTCATATCGTAATCGCCGATCTCGAACGGTCCGTACACGTTCGTCTCGCGCCCGCTCGGGCCGGCATCCACGTCCTTGATCCAGCGCGTGTAGGACTGGATGCTGCCGTGCGTTTTCGAATCAAGCGCGTTGAAGCAGCCGATGTAGGCATTGAGCTTTGCGGTCAACTGCTGTTGGGCGTCGGCCGGCGCCGTGCTGGCCTCCGGCTTGCCGGCGGAACCCGTGTCGCCGACGGTTGCGGGCGCCTTGCCACCACAGGCAGCCAGAAGAAGCGACAGCGAAGCGGCCAGCGCCGCGATGGAAAGAGTACGTGACATGGGCTCACATCCCTGTTGAAAACGATTACAGCCGTGCATTTTAGCGCAGCCGGCCGAAGGCGGCAGCCATCGGCCTTTCCCTACCGGCTGGCTCAATCCAGGAACAGATCCGGCAGCAACGGACGCGACGCATCCACCGCATACCCGGAAAGATCGGTCACGCCAGCTTCGGCCAGTACCTCGTCATCGATCAGGAAACGGCCGTGGAAACCGGCCGCCTCGCGCACCAGCACCGCGTGTGCAGCGTCGGCCATGATCTGCGGCGTGCGGCAGCCACCGACGTCCACGCCGGGAATCATGTTGATCGCATCGGTCGCAATGACCGTGCGCGGCCACAGCGCATTGACCGCCACGCCCTGCGGACCGAACTCGGCGGCCAGGCCGAGGGTGACAAAGCTCATGCCCATCTTCGCCAGCGTGTAGCCGGTATGCGCGCCCCACCACTTGGGATCGAGGCTTGGCGGCGGTGCGAGGGTCAGGATATGCGGGTTCGGCGCCTGCAGCAGGTACGGCAGGCAGGCCTGCGCGCACAGGAAGCTGCCGCGCGAATTGACCTGCTGCATCAGGTCGAAGCGCTTCATCGGCGTATCCAGGGTGCCACGCAACCAGATGGCGCTGGCGTTGTTGACCAGGATGTCGATGCCGCCGAAGGTATCCACGGTGGCGGCAACCGCCGCCTGCACCTGGTCTTCCTCGCGGATGTCGCACTTCAGCGCCAGGCCCTGGCCACCGGCTGCGGTCACGGCCTCGGCGGCACTGTGGATGGTACCGGGCAGCTTGGGATTGGGCACCGACGACTTGGCAGCAATGGCGACGTTGGCGCCGTCGCGCGCGGCGCGCAACGCGATGGCCAGGCCGATGCCGCGCGAGGCACCGGTGATGAAAAGGGTTTTGCCCTGCAGACTGCCCACGTTCCACACTCCAGCGTATGCAATGAGCCGCTAGTATGCCGCGCCGACGCAGAGTTCACCGCACGTTGACGATACTGGCGCCCCGGTCACTGCACGAGGTCCATGCCATGCGCCGTTCCCGCCTGTTGTTGCCTGCCCTGGGCCTGGCCCTGCTCACCGCCTGCCAGGGCCGCTCGCCCGAACCCGGCAGCGCGCCGGCCAAGGATGACGCCGCCAGCGTCGACAAGGCCACCGGTGATGGCAAGCTGCGCTGGAGCGAGGCCGTTGTCTGGGATGGTGACCTCAACGCCTGCCGCCAGGGTGATAGCGCCGCCACCCGCGATTGCCTGCGCGATGCGATGCGATCCGGTGGGGCCAGTGCCGATGCGGTCACTGCGGCCGAGCAGCTGTCCACCGGTGGCGAACTGGCCTACGTGACTGCCTGGCATGAACACGACGGCCTGGGCGTGGCCACCGTCGAATATCCGTTCCGCGCCAATACCAATGAAGGCACGCGCCTGGTCGATGCCGCAGGCAAGCGTATCGACGTGGATGCGGTGCAGCTGGACGATACGCTGCGCGCCGATCCCGGCGTGCAGGAGGTGCTCAAGGCGCATCCGCAGGCTACGCCGTTCGCGCCGGCGCAGGCTGCGGGCACCGCACCGCTGGACGGCGGCGGCATCCGCTTGCTGTACCGCACGCCGCTGCGCGACTGCCATGCGTGCCCGGACGTGGGCCAGCTGCAGATCGGCTATGACTTCGATGGCAAGCGCAACTTCATCGGCCAGCAGGTGGTGCCGGTGACACCGTAGGGGTTTGTCGCGCCCTGCGGCAACGCACATCCACGCATGGCGTGGATCTACTGATATCCGCGCACCTGCCTGCTCAGCAGGTGCGGGGCGATCCATCGATGCACCGGCGCCACCGGCAGCATGTACAGGCGGCCGAACGCGTTGTGGGTGTGCACCACCGTCGCCACTTCCAGCGTATCGCCCTGCCATTGCAATGCCAGTTGCACGCGTAGATGGCGGTCGTTGTCTTCCAGCACGATGGCATCCTCGTCCAGCGCCTGCAGGGTGAAGATGCCGAGGCGTTGCCCGGGCTGCGGATCGGCGGTCTGCTGCACCGCGCGCAGCGAGCCGAGATCCTTCATGCCCAGCAGCCGCATGCCGCTGTTGCGCAGCGCCATCAGTCCATCGAACCAGCCGGGCACCGTCGCCGCCATATCGCGGTAGGCCTGCAGCGCCGAACGGCCGTTGCGTGGCGCTGCCGCCTGGCAGGCATGGACGAAATCGGCACCCGGCAGTTGCGAACGCAGCACGCTGCCTTCGCTCAGCTGGGCGCTCACGGCTTGGGGCCCTGCCCTTCGTTGTCTTCCCAATGCAGGATGCGGCGGGTGACGAAGCGGTAGACCGGCTTGCCGGTGGCGAACCAGAGATCGCGCACCCACGAGGTGCGCTTGAGCACACGCTTCTCCACCGGCGTCAGCGACTCCCGGCAGTACATGCGCTTGTGCTTGAGCAGGTGGCGCAGGTCCTCGCGCGCCAGCAGGCGCATCCAGCGCGAGCGCGGGTCGCCGATCACTGCCAGCTGGAAGTCGATCAGGGCCGGTCGACCGTCCCCGGTCACCAGCCAGTTGGCTTCCTTGGCCAGGTCGTTGTGGGCCACACCGCGCCGATGCAGCTGCTGCAGCAGGTGGCGTGCGGCGCGGAACCAGGCCACGTCACCGCGCGGCGGGCGCTGGTACATCGCATCGCCGGCCATGAAACTGCGGTCGAGGTGGCGACCGTCCCAGTCCAGCAGTTGCGGCACGTCGGCCATGCCGTGGATATGGCGCAATGCGCGCGCTTCGCGTCGCGCCAACCACCACGCAGGCAACCGCAACCACAGCGGCGTGGCCCCCAGATCACGGCGCACGAAGGGGCCTTCAGGCCCCTGCATGAGGAGGATCCGGCCGAAACTGTCGGCCTTCAGTGCATGCGTTGGCGCGTCGTTGGATACAGGCATGGCGACATTCTAGGCGATGGCGCCGGCTGCAAACGGTCACCAAGCGGCTGGGAACCAGTCACCTTCACGCCCCTATAATCGGGCAATGGACTCTTCATGGATCGACGCCACCCTCGCGTGGATTGCCGCTCATCCCGTGTTGGCGGGTGCGGTCATCTTTCTGATCGCCTTCTGCGATGCGGTCATCATTCTTGGCGCCATCGTGCCGGCGCTGCCGTTGCTGTTCGCCGTTGGCGTGTTCATCGGCCTGGGCCAGATATCCGGGCCGTATGCGGTTGCCGCTGCGGCACTGGGTGCGTTCGCCGGTGATGGCATCAGCTACTGGATAGGCCGGCGCTGGGGCGACCGCCTGCGTGGCGTCTGGCCATTCAGCCGCTACCCGCAGCTGCTTGATCGCGGCGAGAACCTGTTCCGCCGCAATGCATTCAAGAGCATCCTGATCGCCCGCTATGTCGGTGCCATCCGGCCATTCGTGCCCGCCATCGCCGGCATGATGAAAATGCCCGCCAGCCGTTACGTGCAGGCCAGTGGCATCGCCAGTATTTCCTGGGCCGTGCTGTTCCTGGCACCGGGCTGGATTCTCGGCGAAGCCTATGATGCCGTCGCTGCTGTAGCCGGCCGGCTGGTGGTGGTGGTGGGCTTGCTGGCCGTGATCCTCAGCCTGGTCTGGGCCATCGTGCTGTACGGCTATCGCTGGTCGGCCGCGCGCATGGACAGCTGGCTGGCACGCCTGCTCGACTGGTCCAACCGACACCCGACGCTGGGCCGCTACACGGTGGGCGTGCTCGACCCCAAGCGCCGCGAATCGGTGCCGCTGGCGATGCTGGCGCTGATGCTGCTGTTGCTGGGCTGGGGCTGGTTCGCGCTGCTGACGGTGGTGGTCGCCCATGGCGAGCCGTTGGCGGTGGACCTGCTGGTGCACCAGGCGATGCTGGCCCTGCGCAATCCGCTGGCCGACTACCCGATGGCCGCGTTGGCCTCGCTCGGCGCATGGCAGGTGCTGCTGCCCGCAACCGCTGCCGCGATGGGCTACCTGGTCTGGCGCCGGCGCTGGATGGCGGCCGCCCATTGGCTGGCCGCATTGGCCTTCGGCCTGGCCCTGACCAAACTGCTCGGTACCACCGTCGATGTGGTGCGCCCGGTCGATGCCAGCAGCGGCTTCGGCTTCCCCTCGGTGTCGGTGACCATGGCCACCATCACCTTCGGCTTCTTCGCGGTGCTGATTGCCCGTGAGATGCCCGGCCGCACCCGCGTCTGGCCCTACCTGGTGTCGGGCATCGTGGTCAGCCTGATCGGCTTCTCGCGGCTGTACCTGGGCGCGCATTGGCTGAGCGATGTGATCGGCGGCATGCTGTTCGGCACGTTCTGGCTGCTGGTGCTGGGCATCGCCTACCGCCGCCGCTTCAACCGCTCGTTCTGGGTGAAGCCGGTGGCGTGGCTGTTCTACGGTGTCTTCGCGGTGGCGGCGATGTGGTACGCGCCACGCAACATCCCGGTGAAGCTGGAACGCTTCGAACCGACCCTGCCGGCACCACAGGCCATGGGCCTGCGGGCCTGGTGGCAGCATGACTGGGTGACGCTGCCGGCGCGCCGCAACGAGTTCGACGACGACCAGCGCTGGCCGCTGGACGTGCAGGTGGCCGGGCCGCTGGCGCCACTGCAGGCACAGCTGGAAGCACGCGGCTGGAAGCGGCAGGAACAGGCGGGCTGGCAGCAGGCGCTGCTGATGCTGGACAAGAACACCGGCGCCGACGAACTGCCGGTACTGCCGGCAACACTGGATACGCGCGTTGAAGCACTGCTGATGGTGCGCCAGGGCGCGCGGGCCGACGAGCGTTACGTGCTGCGCCTGTGGCAGGCGCCGGCGCAGCTGCAGCCGGGAGACACCCCGTTGTGGCTGGGCAGCGCACAGACCCTGCGCTACGAGCGCCACTTCCAGTGGATCGGCATGTGGCACCCGGTGCGTGGCATCGACCCGGCGCTGAACGCGGTCAAGGAGGCGGTGCAGTCGCTGCCGCAGCGCGAGGATATGCAGCCGGAGACCGGGCTGCCGGTACTGCGGTTGAAGACCGCCACGCCGTAGCGAAGCCGCCGGGCATGGCCCGGCGCTGCCGTCCCGCTCTGGTGGTCGCCCCCTTGGTTGGCGCTTTCGGGAAAGGCTGCCAACCAAGGTTGGCAGCCACCGACGACGCCGGGCCATGCCCGGCGAGCACCGCGGCCTGGCTTTTACGGCATCCAGCCCAGCAGCTGCTGCAGGCGCTGGTGCGGGTCGTCCAGCTGCAGCAGTTGCAGGCGCTGCTGTTCGCTCAGCGGCAGAAGCTCGGCCAACCGCCAGCTGACCCAGCTGGCCTGGTCCATCAAGGCCGGCGTGGCCGGTGCGAACGCCGTGCCCGCCTGCTCGATGATGTGGTCCAGTACCGTGGCCAGCAACGCATGCTGCGGACGCAGTTCGTCATCGGGATCCTCATCGCACCAACGCACATCGGCAACCACCAGCCCGTTGTCGCGCACGCGCGTGCGCTCGACGTGGAAGCGACGGGTGCCACGCAATCGCAGCTGCAGTACGCCATCGGCGCCGACATCGAAATCCTCGATCTTCACCTGCACGCCGAAGGCGGCCGGCGTTGCCGGCGCGCCCACTTCGTTTCCGTCCAGGATAAGGCAGACTCCGAAACCTTCACCGCTGCGGCCGGTTTCGCGCACCAGATCCAGGTAGCGTGGCTCGAAGACACGCAGGCCGATGGCCGCGCCCGGCAGCAGCGTCGTATGCAGCGGGAACAGCGGCAGCGAACCCTCACTGCTCATCGTGCCTGCAGCCCTGCAAGGAAGCGGCGCGGCGCGCCGTCGAAGCCGCCGTTGGACATGAACACCACATGGTCGCCGCTGCGCACGTCGGCCTGCAGCTGCGCCAACAGCGCATCGGTGTCGGCCACGGCATGCGCCTGTCCGCGCACCGCCGCGATCACCGCTGCCGCATCCCAGGCCAGCTCCGGGCGGTGCAGGAACACCACCTCATCGGCGAGTGCCAAGGACGGTGCCAGTGCTTGTGCGTGAGCGCCCAACCGCATCGAATTGCTGCGCGGCTCCATCGCCACCACGATGCGGGCATCACCGACCCTGGCACGCAGGCCTTCGAGGGTGGTCGCAATCGCGGTCGGGTGATGGGCGAAGTCGTCGTAGACGGTGATGCCATCGTGGTTGCCGATCACTTCCATGCGCCGCTTGACGCTGCGGAAGCGCGCCAGCGCCGGGATCACCTCGGCCGGCGCGACACCGACTGCGTGCGCAGCGGCCAGTGCAGCCAGGCCATTGAGTACGTTGTGCCGGCCCAGCAGCGACCAGTGCACATCACCCAGCGCCTGCCCACGATGACGGACGCGGAACGCGCTGCCATCGGCAGCCAGCAGCTCGGCATGCCATTCCAGCGCGGGGTCGAAGCCGAAGCGTTCGACCGGGGTCCAGCAGCCCATCGCCAGCACTTCGGCCAGGTGCGCATCTTCGCCGTTGACGATCAGGCGACCACGCGCCGGCACGGTACGTACCAGGTGGTGGAACTGGCGCTGGATCGCCGCCACATCCGGGAAGATGTCGGCATGGTCGTATTCGAGGTTGTTGAGGATCGCCACCAGCGGTCGGTAGTGCACGAACTTGCTGCGCTTGTCGAAGAACGCGGTGTCGTACTCGTCGGCTTCGACAACAAACTCGCGGCCCTGGCCCAAGCGGGCGGACACGCCGAAGTCCTCGGCCACGCCACCGATCAGGAAACCGGGGGAGCGACCGGCATTCTCCAGCAGCCAGGTCAGGATCGTGGTGGTAGTGGTCTTTCCATGGGTACCGGCCACGGCCAGGGTGTCACGGCCCGGCAGGACCTGCTCGGACAGCCACTGGGCGCCGGAAATGTAGCGCTGGCCGGCGTCCAGGACCGCTTCGACGGCGGGATTGCCGCGCGACAGCGCGTTGCCGATCACCACCTGCCCGGTGCCCTCCGGCACGCTGTCGGCGCGGTAGCCCTGGTCCAGGGTGATGCCCAGCTGCTCGAGCTGGGTCGACATCGGCGGATAGATGGCCTGGTCGCTGCCACTGACCGTATGGCCCAGTTCCCGCGCCAAGGCGGCCACGCCACCCATGAAGGTGCCGGCGATTGCAAGGATATGTACGCTGCTCATGACCGGGGATTGTGACCGATCACGGCTGTATAGGGCCATTGTCAGCACCGGGGTAAGAGAACCCCTACAGCTGCTGTGAGAAAACTCCAGCCACATGTCAGGGAATTCCTGATAGCGATGTTCTGTGAACCCGGACACAATTCAGGATGCCAGCTGCAGTACCCGAACCGGTCCTACTCCCCAAGAGGCCATCCCCAAGGGAGCTCATGCTGCGGGGGCCCTGAGCAAGCCCTTTGCTGGCACCTATGAAACGAAACAGGCCTGGTCCTCGCGGATCAGGCCTGTTTTTTTTGCGCCAGCGCGGGCCGGCACCAACCGGCCAAGCGGGTCAGCGCTTGATCGCCGCCAGGATGCGGGCTTCGATCTCGTCCAGTTCGCCGACGCCATCGACGCGTGCCAGGGTGCCCCGGCCGGCGTAGAAGTCGACCACCGGAGCAGTCTGCTCGGTGTAGACCTGCAGGCGCTTGCGCACCGATTCCGGATTGTCGTCGGCGCGGCCCTGCTCCTGCGCACGGCCGGCGATGCGCTCGACCAGCAGCTCGGTGGCCACGTCCAGCTGCACCACGGCGTCCAGCGGCTGGCCGATTTCGGCCAGCATGCCGTCCAGTGCGTTGGCCTGGGCCACGTTGCGCGGATAGCCGTCAAGAATGAAGCCCTTGGCGACGTCGGCCTGGGCCAGGCGCGACTTCAGCATGCCCAGCAGGATCTCATCGGACACCAGGTTGCCGGCATCCATCACCGACTTGGCCTGCTTGCCCAGCTCCGAGCCGGCGGCAATTTCAGCGCGCAGCATGTCGCCGGTGGAGATGTGGGCGATCTCGAGCTTTTCCTTCAGGCGCGTCGCCTGTGTCCCCTTGCCCGAACCGGGCGGTCCCAACAGAACCAATCGCATTGACCTGACTCCAACGTGTTGAAAATAAAGAAGGTTCGCGCCCCGGACGGTCCGGTATCGCTGCACCGCAATAGCGCCACTTTAGCGCATCCGGGTAATGTCCCTGCAATGTCCCCTCCCCCAAGCAGGTAGAAGCATGCGCAACGGCACCCTCCTTTACGCCCAGTCCGGCGGCGTCACCGCCGTCATCAACGCCACTGCCGCGGCGGTGATCGAACAGGCCCGCGCCAAGGGAATCAAGGTCCTGGCTGCGCGCAACGGCATCCTCGGCGCCCTGCGCGAGGAGCTGATCGACACCAGCAAGGAGAGTGCTGCGGCCATCCGCGCCCTGGCCCACACCCCCGGCGGCGCGTTCGGCTCGTGCCGGGTCAAGCTGAAGTCGCTGGAGGCCGACCGGGCCCGTTACGACCGCCTGCTGGAGGTACTGCGCGCCCATGACGTGCGCTGGTTCCTCTACAACGGTGGCAACGACTCGGCCGATACCGCACTGAAGGTGTCGCAGCTGGCAAAAAGCTCCGGCTACGACCTGACCTGCATCGGCGTGCCCAAGACCATCGACAACGACCTGGCGGTGACCGACACCTGCCCCGGCTTCGGCTCGGCGGCCAAGTACACGGCCGTGTCGGTGCGCGAAGCGGCGTTGGACGTGGCGGCGATGGCCGAGACCTCCACCCGCGTCTTCATCTACGAGGCGATGGGCCGCCACGCCGGCTGGCTGGCCGCGGCCGCCGGCCTGGCCGGCACCGGCGAGCACGACGCCCCGCACATCATCCTGCTGCCCGAACGCGCCTATGACGAGGCCACGTTCCTGGCCAAGGTCAAGGCCGTGGTCGACCGCGTGGGCTACTGCGTGGTGGTGGCGTCGGAAGGCATCGCCACCGCCGATGGCCGCTTCGTCGCCGACGCCGGCGGCGGCAAGGACTCCTTCGGCCATTCGCAGCTGGGCGGCGTGGCCGCGCACCTGGCCGGGCGGGTCAAGGACCAGTTGGGGCTGAAGGTGCATTGGGCCCTGCCCGACTACCTGCAGCGCTCAGCCCGCCACCTGGCCAGCAGAACCGACTGGGAACAGGCCCAGGCGGTAGGCAAGGCTGCGGTGCAGCTGGCGCTGAAGGGCCAGAACGGGGTGATGCCGGTGATCGTGCGCAGCAGCGATGCGCCGTATCGCTGGAAGATCGAAGCCGCACCACTGTCGAAGATCGCCAACCACGAGAAGAAGATGCCGGCCAGCTTCATCCGTCGCGATGGATTCGGCATCACGGCCAAGGCGCGCGCCTACCTGCAGCCGTTGATCAAGGGCGAAGCACCGCTGCCCTACGGTAGCGATGGCCTGCCCAAGTACGTGACGCTGAAGAACGTGGCGGTGAAGCAGAAGCTGCCAGCGTTCGAAGGCTGACCCCCTCCGTCCCCCTTTTTGCGAGGAATGCCATGGCGTTGCGTGTTGTTCGACTTGGCTCAGCGCGCGCGCGCGGTGAAGGCTTGCGCATCGGCACCGTGCGGCGTCCGCCGCGCGGTGTGCCGCGCAGCGAATTTGCCCGGCAGGACTGGTACGACGTCTGGTTTCCTACGCTGTCTCCCAGTGCGGAGCTGGTGAAACAGGCGCATGAGGCGAAGAGCGCCGCCGACTGGACGGCGTTCTTCCGTCACTACAACGCCGAAATGAAGGCGCCCGATGCAGCGCATGCGCTGGACCTGCTCGCGGCGCTGTCGCAGCACAGCGATATCGCGGTGGGCTGCTATTGCGAGGACGAGGCGCATTGCCATCGGTCGGCGCTGCGCGATCTGCTGGTGGCGCGCGGGGCGAAACTGGCGGAGTAATCCATCGGTTGCCGGCCAGCGGCCGGCACTACCCAGGTCTGCCACCCAGTAGATCCACGCCATGCGTGGATGCTCGGCCTCAATTGCAGGCCTTGCCTTCCATCTGCAGCTGCGCGGCGAACATCGTCACCTGCGGGATCTTGCCGGCGGCGGCCTGCTTCTTGGCTTCTTCCAGATAGATGCGTGACTGTCCCTGCCCATCCAGCGCCTGGGCGTTGTTCACCGGCAGACGCCACACGCGCACCACCGCCTGCTGCGCGGGGCAGGCGGCATTCGGCACACGGATCACATCATTGAGTTTCCAGCCCTTGTCGGCGCTGGGTTGCGCCTTGCTGTAGTCGACAAAGCGGGCACGCGGCTGGCACTGCTCGCTGCTGCGCACCGCCGAGAAACGGTAGGGCTCTGCGGCCTGGCCGGTGAACGCGCCTTCCAGGCGGGCACAGGCTTCGGGAATCTGCCGCAACGTGTGCACCGCGCCGACCGCTTGTGGTGCACCCACCGCTCGTTGCAGTTCCGGTGCTTCCGCCGCGAAGGCGGGCATGGCCGGGGCGAGAACGGCAAGCATCAACAGGGACAGGCGCATGGGGATTCTCCGACGGGACTGCGCGCAGGCTTGCAGAGGCTGGCTTAACGGGGTGCAAAGGTGGCGATGGGGACGACGGATATCGCGTCGTTGCAGCAACCGCTGCGCTCGCCGGGCGCGGCCCGGCGCTACCATCCGGGCGCGGGTGCACGCATACTGCGGACACCAGGGAATGCTGAACACCGCCATACGTCGGACGACCACCAAGGTCGGTACGGGTTGGTTCCAGGCTGCAGCCCGTCGTCCCCCTCGTGGTGCCGTTCATCGCCACTGGATGCTTGTCCATCCATTCTGCGGAGGGGTCTAATGCTGGAACGTCACGGGCTGTCATTGGCGCTGGGCTGCGCCATTCTCGCGATCCTGTACGGAATCGTCTCGGCGCGCTGGATCCTGCGCCAACCCACCGGCAATGAACGCATGGTCGCCATCGCCGCAGCCATCCAGGAGGGCGCGCGCGCCTACCTCAACCGCCAGTACCTGACCATCGGCATCGCCGGCGTGGTGCTGTTCGTCCTGGTCGGCGTCTTCCTGAGCTGGTATACCGCGATCGGCTTCGCCGTCGGTGCGGTGCTGTCCGGTGCAGCGGGCTACATCGGCATGAACGTATCGGTGCGCGCCAACGTACGCACCGCAGAGGCCGCGCGCCATGGCATCAGTGCAGCAATGGATGTGGCGTTCCGCGGCGGTGCGATCACCGGCATGCTGGTGGTCGGCCTGGGCCTGCTCGGCGTGGCCGGCTACTACACGCTGCTGCTGCGGCTGGGCCTGCCGATGGAACAGGCACTGCATGCACTGGTCGGCCTGGCCTTCGGTTCATCGCTGATCTCGATTTTCGCGCGCCTGGGCGGCGGCATCTTCACCAAGGGTGCCGATGTCGGCGCCGATCTGGTCGGCAAGGTCGAAGCGGGCATTCCCGAGGACGACCCGCGCAACCCGGCAGTGATCGCCGACAACGTCGGCGACAACGTGGGCGACTGCGCCGGCATGGCCGCCGACCTGTTTGAAACCTATGCGGTCACCGTGATCGCCACCATGCTGCTGGGCAGCCTGATGCTGGCCGAGGCCGGCGCCAATGCGGTGCTGTATCCGCTGGTGCTGGGCGGTGTTTCGATCATCGCTTCGATCATCGGCGCACTGTTTGTGAAGGTGAAGCCCGGTGGCTCGATCATGGGCGCGCTGTACAAGGGCGTGATCGTCTCCGGTGTGCTGGCAGCGATCGCGTTCTATCCCATCACCACCGGGCTGATGAGTGACAACGTGCACGGGCCGATGGCGCTGTATGGCTGTGCGCTGATCGGCCTGGTTCTGACCGGGCTGATCGTGTGGATAACCGAGTACTACACCGGTACCCAGTACAAGCCGGTGCAGCACGTGGCCCAGGCCTCGACCACCGGCCATGGCACCAACATCATCGCCGGCCTCGGCATCTCGATGAAATCCACCGCGTTGCCGGTGATTGCCGTCTGCGCGGCGATCTGGGGCGCACACGCACTGGCCGGGCTGTACGGCATCGCCATCGCCGCCACTGCAATGCTGTCCATGGCGGGCATGATCGTCGCACTCGATGCCTACGGGCCGATCACCGACAACGCCGGTGGCATCGCCGAGATGGCCGAGCTGCCTTCGGAAATCCGCGACATCACCGATCCGCTCGATGCGGTGGGCAACACCACCAAGGCGGTCACCAAGGGGTATGCCATCGGTTCGGCAGCACTGGCCGCGCTGGTGTTGTTCGCCGACTACACGCACAACCTGCAGGCGGCCAATCCCGGCCAGGAGTTCCGCTTCGACCTCAGCGACCACACGGTGATCATCGGCCTGCTGATCGGCGGCCTGATTCCATACCTGTTCGGTGCGATGGCGATGGAAGCCGTCGGTCGCGCAGCTGGTGCTGTGGTGGAGGAAGTGCGGCGGCAGTTCCGCGAGATCCCCGGCATCATGCAGGGCACGGCCAAGCCGCAGTACGACAAGGCGGTGGACATGCTGACCCGCTCGGCGATCCGCGAAATGATCGTGCCGTCGCTGCTGCCGGTGGCCGTGCCGGTGGTGGTCGGCCTGCTGCTGGGGCCACGCGCGCTGGGCGGGCTGCTGATCGGCACGATCGTCACCGGGCTGTTCGTGGCCATTTCGATGACCACCGGCGGCGGTGCCTGGGACAACGCCAAGAAGTACATCGAGGATGGCCACTTCGGCGGCAAGGGCAGCGAGGCGCACAAGGCAGCGGTAACCGGCGACACCGTGGGTGATCCGTACAAGGATACCGCCGGCCCGGCGATCAACCCGCTGATCAAGATCATCAACATCGTGGCGCTGCTGCTGGTGCCGTTGCTGTAGCAGGTGTGCGGCTGACGGCCATGATGATGGTCGTCGGCCGCACCTTTCCTCACCTCGGTCGATGCCTGCGCGCATCGACGGACGCAGGCTGTGCCAGGGCAGGCACTGCCCAGACGAATCATGCGGGAGTTCCCCCGCCCCTGCTTGCGTTGATAATGCGGTTCCTTTCCATTACCAGCCCCCACCGATGATCACCACCGAACCGCGCATGACCAACCTTTTTCTGCAGCTGGGCCTGGATGCCAGTGCCGAGGGCATTGCCCGGTTCATCGCCGACCACCAGCTGGCGGCCG
Organism: Stenotrophomonas sp. 3(2025); assembly: GCF_052665395.1. Taxonomy (NCBI): domain Bacteria; kingdom Pseudomonadati; phylum Pseudomonadota; class Gammaproteobacteria; order Lysobacterales; family Lysobacteraceae; genus Stenotrophomonas; species Stenotrophomonas sp. 3(2025). The sequence continues at coordinate 53,983 of NZ_JBQOIF010000006.1, forward strand.
GAGTGGAAGTGGCCGACGCGGCATACTGGAACAATGCCCAGCGCCAGTTCCTGGCCGAGTCGCTGCAGGCAGACGCGGCCTGGACCACCGTGGTCGACGAACTGAACGAAGCGCTGCACGAAGCAGCGGTGAAGGCCGCGACCGGACAATAAGCGCCCGGTCCCTGGCATCGGTGCGGACCCAGCGTCCGCACCGACCCGGCTGCGCCCACGGTCGAATACGTTCACTCGATACCGCCGAGCAGAGGCCAGACGCGTGGCGCGACGCAGTGCCAGCATCACGCCCAGCGCCGGCCTATCCAGCTATCAAAGACAGTCTGTCAGCCCGTCATAGACGCTCGTGGTCGTACCGGGCAAGGGCGCGTGGATCGCCTCATGCCCGGAACCCACCTGCCAGACCTGCAGGAGCTGCTCCAACCGGGTTCCAGATGCCAGCGGCAGCACGCATGCATAGCTGCCAAGGTCGACATCGATCCGTCCTTCCTTCCGCACCCAGGTATCGCTGCCGGCGAAGGTCCAGATGCAGCTTCCGACCACACCTGTCGCTCGCTCCACCGAACAGCGCAGGCGCATGGCCCAGAGGTTGTAGTACTGCCCCTCGCAGAACGTGTCGCCACAGACATCATCGAACCCGCGCACCAGCATCCGTTCGGCGGCCAGGAACCGCTCCCGGCCAGTCGCTGGGTCGGGATAGTCACGGGCGTCCACGAACGTCGGCGCGGCCTGCGCAGCGCCAGCCACCATCAGACCGCAGAGCAGCCATCGTCCCGGGAAAGTGCGCATCAGGCGTCCCTCCCCTGCGCCCGCAGGCAGTCGGCAAGCCCGTCGAACAGCCCATGATCGAGCCCGGGCAGCGCTGCCATCAGCCCATCCGGCGCCTCCAGCGCGGCAAAGAAGGTTTCAACCGGCACCCCGGGCCGCATCTCCACCGGGCAGGTCCAGCGACCGTTGTCCACCTGCACCTGGCCGGTGTCACCCTGCACCACCAGTTCGCTGGCCGCCAGCACCCACACACACCGCTGCACCGTGCCCCGGTGGGCCAGCACTGCACAGCGGAACTCCATCACCCGGTAGTTGCTGTAATCGCCCTCGCAGAAAGTATCGGCGCACACACGGTCGAATGCCTGTGCAAGCGCTCCCTCAAGCGCGTAGGCCCTGTCCCACCCGGCCTCCTGGGTCGGGTAGTGGATCAGGTCGACATGCGTCCCGCGCGCGAGCGCGGCCAGCGGGGCGAGCAACAGCAGGACGCCGCAGCGCCAACGGTTCCAGTTCATGGCAGGTCTCCTCGGTTCAGGGTTCCACCCTGCCCCGGCCGCCCGGCCGGCCCCATCGGGAAACCCCGCCCTGGCACCTCCGCCAGGGCCGAGCGCGCAGGTCGGCCCTGCCCTACCCTGCACAGCGCCCGGCAAAGGCATAAAATGGAGAGCTATCCGTCTACATCCCCCACCTGGAGCACACCATGGGTCTGGAACTCGTCTCGCCCGGCAAGAACCCGCCGGAAGAAATCAACGTCATCATCGAGATCCCGAAGGATTCCGAGCCGGTGAAGTACGAAGTGGACAAGGAAACCGGCGCGATCTTCGTCGACCGCATCCTGTCCACCCCGATGCGCTACCCCTGCAACTACGGCTACGTGCCGAGCACCCTGTGCGGCGACGGCGATCCGGCCGACGTGCTGGTGGTGCTGCCGCTGCCGCTGGTCCCGGGTTCGGTGGTGCGCTGCCGTCCGGTCGGCGTGCTGAAGATGAGCGATGAGGCAGGCAGCGACGAGAAGATCCTGGCCGTGCCGGTTTCGAAGATCTTCAGCGGCTATGCCCACGTCGAGGACATCGCCCAGGTGTCGAGCCACTGGCTGGAGCGCATCGGCCACTTCTTCGAGCACTACAAGGACCTGGAGAAGGGCAAGTGGGTCAAGCTGGACGGTTGGGGTGGCGCGGCCGAGGCCAAGCAGATCCTGATCGAAGCGCACCAGCGCCATCTGGACAGCAAGGCCTGAGACTGAACAGCATTGCTCCGGCGCACGGCGTCGGAGCGATGCGGGTCACGTTTCATGACGGCGGCACATCACCTTTGCCGCCGTATTAGGTAAATTGCGTCACTTCACACGTCATCGACATCGACCGTCGAGACAGCCAGGGGAATGTGTCGTGCGTATTCTGCTTGTTGGGGATGCAGCCAGCCTGCCGGCTGAGCTGACCGAATTCATTGCCGATCTTGGGGAAGACTGGCAGCCGTTGACCGCCACCGATGGCCATGCCGCGATGACCGCGGTCGCCACTCAGGGCGTGGACGCGGTGATCGTCTGCCCGCAGTTGCCCGATCTCAACGCGACCACGTTGCTGGGACAGATCCGCACCTTGCGCCCGGAGACCATCCGCATCGCACTGGTCGATGCACAGCACGGCAACCGGCCGCCGCCGGCGCGCCTGATCGGGGTCGCCCATCGCTTCCTGCCACTGCCGCTGGCACCGGAAGTACTGCTGGAAGCATTGACCAGCCTGGAAGAGCTGCGCGACGTGCTGGACAGCCCACGCCTGCGCGATGCCATCGGCCGCATCGAGAAGCTGCCTTCGCCGCCGCATCTTTACCTGAGCCTGACCCAGGCCCTGGAACATGACGACGACGCCGACAGCGCCGATGTCGCCAAGCTGGTCGCCGCCGACCCGGCGATCGCGGCCAAGGTGCTGCAGCTTTCCAATTCGGCGTTCTTCAGCCAGGGCCGCACCATCGCCGACCTGCGCACCGCCGTGACCCGGCTGGGCCTGGCCACGCTGCGTGACCTGGTGCTGGCCAGTGAGGTGTTCTCCGCGCCCACCTTGTCCGGGGCCGAACGCAATTCGCTGCAGCAGCGTGCGTTGATGGCCTCCCGGTTGGCCGCACGCCTGCTGCCCGACTCCAGCGCCGAACTCGGTGCCACCGCCGCCCTGCTGGCCGACATCGGCCTGCTGCTGCCAGGCGTACGCAACGAGCGCAGCGAACCGGAGCCGGCCGATGATGATCGCCCCGGGCATGCCGAAGCCGGCGCCTATCTGCTGGGCCTGTGGGGCCTGCCGATGCCGATCATCGAGGCAGTGGCGTTCCACCTGCAGCCGCAGCGCGCGAACACCCGCAGTTTCTGGGTGACCGGTGCGGTGCACGTGGCGCTGGCGCTGGTCAACGGCGACCCGGTGGATGAAGAGTATCTGCAGCGCGCCGGTGTGCTGAACAAGCTGCCGCAGTGGCGTGAGCACGCCAACAGCCTGATGGGGCTGGTGCCGAACGAGGCCTGAGGCACCGCGCCAGGCGAGTGCGGATGGGACGAAAGGCAGGCCAGGTGGCCTGCCTTTTTTCGTTGCGACGGAAGTTCATCCACGCATGGCGTGGATCTACTGGAGACGTGGATCAATCGCTGGTGACCGGGGGTTCGGCGCGCGGCGTGGACAGCCGCGTTGCCCGACCGCACAAACAAGAAGGGCGGACCTTGCGGCCCGCCCTCCTCTTTCTGCTGTCACGCTTCGATGGATCAGAAGCGCTGGGTGTACTTCATGTAGTAGTAACGACCGATGTCGAAGCCACCGTAGTAGGAGAAGCTCGAGTTCGGCTGGCTGTACATGACCGGGCCTTCGTGGTTGAACACGTTGTTGGCACCGACCGAGACAGTGGCCTGCCACGGCAGGGTGTAACGCACCTGCACATCGTGGAAGGTGTTCGAACCGACCTTGCGGGTCGGCTGGCCCAGGGTATAGGCCGAGTTGAAGTCAGGCAGGTTGCACTCGGTGTCGTAGGAGCACGGCTCCTTCATGCTCGAGTAGTAACGCACGGCCCAGTTGACGCCCAGGTTGCCCAGGCTCCAATCGACATTCAGGTTCGAACGGACGCGGAAGTTCGCACCCCAGTCGCCGGTTGCCCAGCTGGTGTGCTGCTCGACCGGAGTCTCGGCTTCGTTGTCGCGCTTGTACTCGAGGTAGTCGACGTAGGTGGTCTTCCAGTCAACCACGATCTTGCCGAAGGAGAACTCCGGCAGGCGGTACTTGATGCCCAGGTCGTAACCTGCGGTTTCCTGGTAACCACCGTTGATCAGGGTACGGGTAACGTCGACCACCTGGTTGACGGTGCGGCCTTCGGTACCGCGGCTGAAGCGGTCACACGCCGACGCCACGCCCAGCACGTAGCACTGGTTGAGGATCGAGGTCACCGACTCGGCGGCGATCACGTTGTCGATGCGGATCTTCCACCAGTCCAGGCTGACGTCCAGGCCCTGCACGAAGTTCGGGCTGTAGACCAGGCCAGCGGTCCAGGTCTTGGAGGTTTCCGGCTGCAGTTCCGGGTTGGAACCGGACTCGAAGGCGCTGTAGGACTGGGTGCCCGGGCCGGTCGACTGTGCGCCACCGGAGGTGATCTGGCGGAAGTTCGCCGGAACGCCACGGGCGCCGCAGGCTGCGGCAACCGACGGGTTGCGCGACGCCGAACCGAAGCTGCTGTCGCACGGATCGGTGTAGGCGTCGAAGGTCTGCGAGGTGCCGCCGTACATGTTGGCGATGTTCGGCGCGCGGAAGCCCGTCGAATAGGTCGCACGCACCAGCAGGTCGTCGATCGGCTTCCACTTCAGGCCGAACTTGCTGTTGATGGTGTCGCCGAAGGTGTTGTAGTCCGAATAGCGACCGGCCATGTCGAGCGACAGTTCCTTGGCGAACGGCATGTCGGCCAGCACCGGCACGTTCAGTTCGACGTAGAACTCGTCGAGCTTGTAGCTGCCCTTGGTCGGCGCGCCGGCCAGGTCGGTGCTCAGGCCCGACTGCAGCAGTGCATCCGGGTTGTACTCACCGCTTTCCTGGCGGTGCTCGTAACCGGCGGCGATAGCCAGGTCACCGGCCGGCAGCGTGAACAGCGAACCGGAGATGTTGGCGCTGTAAGCCTTGGTGGTGTTGGTGTAGGTGTCGTGGCTCGGCAGGAACAGGTAGGCCTGCAGTGCCGGGTCAGCCAGCGAACCGTTGCCGGTGGAGCCGTACGGTGCGAGCGGGTTCCACGGGGTGCAACCGGCGATCACCTTGCCCGGGGTGCCGCAACGGGCAACGTCGCCGTCCATGAAGGACGGGCCGACGGCGTTCTGCACGTTCGGGATGAACAGGTTGCCGGTGCCGGTCTTGACGCCCTTGTTCTGGTTGTAGACGTAGCCTACGTCCCAGTCCCAGAACTTGTCGGCGAACTCGAACGAACCTTCCAGGCCGGCCGAGAAGCGGAAGGTTTCCTGCTCGGATTCGGTCTGGCGCGGGAACTCGGAGGTGCGACGGATGAAGTTCGCGTCCTTGCCCAGCGGGTTGTAGATGCTGTCGGCCGACAGCGGGGTGCCGTAGACCTCGGACTGGTACGGGTAGCCGGCAATCTGCGAGGTCGCGGTGCGCTTGGTGTACAGCACGTTCGCGGTGGCGCGGATGTTGTCGGTCAGGTCGTAGTTGCCGTTGGCAAAGACCGAGCGACGGGTCAGCTTGTTCTGCAGCCACATTTCCTGGCTGGCATTGGTGTAGTCGGCGGTGCCGAACTCACGGAAGTCGCCCATGCCGTTGCCGGCACCGGTATTGGCACGGGTGTACCAGATATCGTCGTTGGCGTCCTTCGGGGTACCCATGTCGTCGATCAGCACGCCCTGGTTCGACGCCGGCGACCAGCCATTGGCATCGTCGTCGGTCGGGAACGGGTGGAAGCGGCCGTTCGGGTAGCGGCTGAAGGAACGATCCTTGGCCTTGACCTCGTCTTCCTTGCTGTACTCAGCGCCGAAGGTGATCGAACCGCGCTCACCGGTCTGGCCGTAGACGAAGTTGTAGACCTGCTTCTGGCCGTCGCCCTGGCCGTACTGGCCACCGTAGACGCTGGCTTCCAGGCCGTCGAAATTCTTGCGGGTGATGATGTTGACCACGCCGGCGATGGCGTCGGAACCATAGATGGCCGATGCACCGTCGGTCAGCACTTCGATGCGTTCCACGACCGAGGTCGGGATCGAGGCCAGGTCGGTGTAGCCGCCGGTGCTGGTGCCCATGCGCTTGCCGTCCAGCAGCACCAGGGTGCGCTCCGGGCCGAGGTTGCGCAGGTCGACGTACTGGCCGCCGACTTCTTCGCCCGAAGACAGGGCATCGGCGCGGCTGATCGCCGGCGAACCGGTCGCCGACAGGTTCTGCACGATGTCGGCAACGCTGGTGAAGCCCTGCTTTTCAATGTCGGCGCGCTGCAGCGCGATCACCGGCTGCGCGGTTTCCATGCTCGCCTGGCGGATGCGCGAACCAGTGACCGAAATGCGGTCCAGGTCGGTCGTGCCGCCGGCAGCTGCGTCCTGCGCCGAAGCGAAGGACGGTGCCAAGGCAAGCGCAATGCCGGCCGGCAACAAGCCGAGCCGCACTGCAGGAATACGAACGTTCATCAATCTCTCCAAGGTACGTGTTAGTAGCGTGTTAAAACGCCGTAGCACGTTACGATTGCGTTGCAGCGCTGTATTTGCGCGACACAACCGGAGACTTTGCGGAGTGTGGCGGAAGCTGCCCGTCATTCTCGCGGAAGCGTGAGGCGGACTGGCCGTAGCGGGCGCGGAAGGCACGCGCGAAACTGCAGCAGTTGTCAAAACCGCTGGCGGCAGCCACTTCGCCGACCATCATGTCGGTATCGCGCAGCAGGTCGGCCGCGCGCTCGAGGCGCAACCGTGCCGAAAGCGACTGCGGGCTTTCCTCGTACAGGCTCTGGAACGTCTTGGAGAGATACCAGCTGGAGAAGTTGGTCAGCTCGGCCAGTTCGCCGATGCGCACCACACGATGGCTGTTGCCTTCCAGATACAGGCGCGCGCGCTGCATGCGACCGAACACCTGGCGCTTGCGGCTGCGCGAGCGGCCCGGGCAACGCTGTACGTTGTCGGCCAGGCTGCGCTGCAGACCGGCCAGATGCAGCAGCAACGGGCGCAGCGCCTGCGCCGGATGACCAGTGGCCAGGGCGTCACGCCACAGGCGCAGCGCAACCCGCGCATCAGCGCGGTTCATCTGGCCACGACCGGCGTACAGGCCGCAGTCGGCCATTTCGGTCAGCACGCGCAGCGCTTCCACGTTCAGGTTCATGCCCACGCACAAGCCGTTGCGTCCGGCCTGGACCAGTGGCCTGGACTCCTTCTCGAACGCGATCCACTCGCCCTGGCGAAGCCGGAACCGCCCTTCCTTGGCTTCCACCCACGAGGTGCCGCGCACCTGCATCCAGACGCTGAAGCTGGTGCCGGCGGTCTGCAGGCTGCCGAGGCGGGCAACCCCCATGCAGGTCGGCGCGACATCGTCGATCGCCTTGTCCAGGGATACGGTTTGGCCACGATCGGCCAGCGAGAGTTGACGCATAGGGGCACCACGGATTTGCCAAGTACAGGCCTCCGTTTTGCCAAATGAGGTGGCAGCGCGTCAGGAAAGACTGCCGAGATCGCCACGAATTCGCGGCGAGATCGTCACGAAGAAATTACGAAGGCCCTTTCTCGTTCAAGATCAACAGCTTGGAAAATGCCGGGAACAGGGCGGGCGGTTGTTCGGGCAGTCGCATTACGCCGATGTCGGCACCATCGCTGATGGCCAGGGCCAGGTACAGGTTGCTTCCGTCGGCACTGGCGCTCAGTCCATTGCCCGCGCTCAACCGCTGGGCGTCCAGGCAGCGCTCCGCTTCTTCGCGTCCGGACTGGATACGGACCAGGGTCGTGCCACAGCTGGCACTGCTGCCGAGGTAGTCGATGCTGCCGTTGCCGGCCACCGTCCAGGTGCGATAGCGCCAGCGGCTGGGTCGGTCCTCACTGACCTGCTGCACGCTGCCGGGGGTCAACGCCGCGTCCACCGACCACAGCCCACCGGCTGCCAGCCGGGTGAACAGCACCCGCCCGGTGCTGCGGTCGAAACGCGCCTGCGACACCCCCTCCAGGCTGGCCAACCGCCGCCATGGCTGCACGCTGCGGTCGAACAGGCTCAAGCGGGTGTGCTGGTCGGCATCACGTTCGACCACCAGCAGCTGCTCCGCGTCTGCGCCGTACAACGCCTGCAATGGCTGATCGGCGGGGACCGGAAGCCGCTGAAGTTGTTCATCGCGCGGTGCGATCTCGTAGACAACCGCTTCGCCATGCTCATCGCGGCCGACCACCAGCAGATGCCGGCTGTCGGCCGACCAGTCCGGCGCCTGCCGTGCCTCTGGCTTCAGTCCTTCGATCGGCCGCAGCGACTCCGGCCGCTGCATGTCGGCCCACCACAGGGCGAAGCTGCCGGAACGATCGGAACTGAACACCAGTTGCCGCCCATCCGGTGCCACCATCGGTTGCCCGTCGCGGCCACTGGAGGCGAACAGGCGCTCACCGGCACCGCCCTGCGCGGGCATCCTGAACACCCCGAACTGCGCGCGCCGATGCACGAACGCCAGCATGTCGCCGCGGCGGGACACTGCCGGCCACTGCGCATCGTCGAGCCCGGCGTCGCGCAGCGTGCGGCGCTCGACGTCGAGGTAGTACAGGCGTGCTTCGCTGTCCACGCGGCGACCGAACACGATATGCCGGCCGTCACCCAGCCACGCCCAACCACGCAGCTCGGCCGATTCGGTGGTCAACTGCTCGGGCGTACCGCCACTGGCAGGCATACGCCACAGGTCGCCCAGCTGTGGGTTGCGGACAAACACCAGCCATCGGCCATCCGGGGAATAGCGCGGGGCGTAGTCGAAATCATCCTCGTCGACCGCGTAATCAAGCGCACGCCATTGGCCGGTGGCCAGATCCAGCACGCGGATGCCGCGATGGGCATAGCGACCGACCATGCTGCCGAAGACCAGGCCACGGCCATCGGGCGTCCAGTCGAAACTGAGCAGCTCGGTGCCGTCGCAGCGCGTGGCCTGGCGCACGGCGCCGCCGGTGGCGCTGGCGATCAGCACCTGGCAGCTGGCATCGGCGCCAAAGCGGGCGAAGGCGATTTCGCGGCCATCGGGCGACCAGTTCGGGAAACGGTCGCTGGCACCCGACGGCGGCGAAAGCAGCTGGCGCGCAGGGGCGTTGCCGGAGGTCTGCACCTTGATGGCGTTGCCGCCGGTGCCATCGTCGTTGGCGCCTTCGTAGGCGACCTGCGATCCATCAGGCGAAAGTGTGGGATAGGTCTCAAAACCGGCCGTCGCGGTAATCAATCGATACGGCCGCTCCGGACTCCCGATCACCCGCGTGCCGTTCTCCACTGCCGCATCCACCGGGGAATTCACCGGCGCCGGGCGGTGCAGCAGCAGTACGCTCAACACCACCAGCGCAAGCAGCATCGCCACGCCCAGTGCCAGCAACAGGCGACGACGCCAACGGCGCCAGCGGCGGCTTCCGCGATCAACCACCGGCGCGCCGCCGGTGGTCACCGCCTCCGGCGCAGGCGGTGGCGATGCGGTCGAGTCCTCTGCAACGGCGATCGCATCGGTCTCGTGGTCCGCCAGCGGTTGCACCGGCACAAGCAGGCGGTAACCGGTCTTGGCGATGGTCTCGATGTAGGCCTGGCCGTTGTCATCGTCGACGCTGAACGCCTTGCGCAGCTGGGTGACAGCCTGGGTCAGCACATCATTGGTCGGCAGCGTGTCCGGCCACACTTCGGCGAACAGCTCGTCACGGGTCACCACCCGCCCCGGCTGCCGCATCAACACGCGCAGCACGCCCAGCGACTTGGGCGTCAAACGGCGTGTACGGCGGGCACCGGCAACTTCAACCTCACGCGAGGACAAAGTAACGATGCACTCGCCGACGCGGACGCGGTCGGATTCAGGCGGCTGGATTTCGCTGTTGATCATTCGTTGCTATGGGGCTGAAACAGGCCGCAAACACTGTTCACCATCGATCCCTTCCCATCCTTGGCACAGCAAGAAGCCAGATTCCGCACAAAGCATCGGCGCATACCGCAAAAAAAACGAAGCCTCCGGATATTAGCCTATGCGAGTTACCTCGCCTATCGCGTGGTCGACATCAGGCTCTCTCTCGCCGACGCATTCACATAATACGCATCATCATTCGCGCCCTTCTGGGCGCGATATTTTTATCTGGCGTTCATTTTCAGAAGCGTTTCAGCATGGTCAGGCCAACCAGCCGCGAAACCACCAACGCTACGTACATGACGCCGGAAAACTGCTCCAGCATTACCAGCGCGCGGGCCTGCGGATGCAGCGGCACGACGTCGCTGAGACCCACCCCCGACAATAAGCTGAAGCTCAGATAAAGCAGCTCCATCCACGTGCGCTGCGCCCCGCCATTGGCGCCCTGGAAACTGCCCGGATACCACTGCTGACATACGGCAAAGGTAAAAGCGAATGCCCATGCCAGCAGAGTGAACGTGGCACCGGCGGCGAACAGCTCGTCGCGCGTCACTTTGTGGTCCTGCAGCATGTAAGCGATCAGCGCACCGGCGGTGTAGAAATACAGCAGGCTTTCCAGCAGTTGCGCGGTGATGCCCAGTGCAGGCCGATCAAGCAGGGCCGCCGAAAGGGAAAACACCACCGCCGGGATGGCCAGCACCAACGCCAGCCATGTCCCCAGCGGGCTGCGCTGCACCACCCACAGTGCCAGGCCGAGCACGGCCATGCCGAACACGCCCACTGCCGCGCGCCCGGCAGCGGTTTCGTCCAACGCCGGGTACAGCAGTACCGACAGCAGCTGTGCGCCGAGCAGCCAGGCCGAGGGATGACGGCGGGCGATGGCCAGCCAGCGGGTGGTGACGGCAATGGGCATGGTTCCGTGTCCCCGGGGAACGATGGGGCGAGGATAGCGGCATGTCGGTGAGATGGGTGACTGGACGGTGCCGGGCATGACCCGGCACTACCCATCTGCGATCAGCCCTGCTGGTACACCTCGGCGCCGGCCGCCCGGAACTGCTCGGACTTTTCCTGCATGCCCTTCTCGGCGTACTCGCGCACGTCCTGGGTGATCTTCATCGAACAGAAATGCGGGCCGCACATCGAACAGAAGTGGGCCAGCTTGTGCGCGTCCTTGGGCAGGGTCTCGTCGTGGAATTCCTTGGCCTTCTCCGGGTCCAGGCCGAGGTGGAACTGGTCTTCCCAGCGGAATTCGAAGCGTGCCTTGCTCAGCGCGTTGTCACGCACCTGCGCACCCGGATGCCCCTTGGCCAGGTCAGCAGCATGGGCGGCGATGCGATAGGCCATGATGCCGTCGCGTACGTCCTGCCGGTTGGGCAGGCCCAGATGCTCCTTCGGCGTGACGTAGCAGAGCATGGCAGTGCCGAACCAACCGATCATCGCCGCACCGATCGCGCTGGTGATGTGGTCATAGCCCGGCGCGATGTCGGTGGTCAGCGGACCGAGCGTGTAGAACGGCGCCTCGCCGCACTCGCGCAGCTGCTTGTCCATGTTTTCCTTGATCAGCTGCATCGGCACATGGCCGGGGCCTTCGATCATGGTCTGTACGTCGTGCTTCCACGCAATCTTCGTCAACTCGCCCAGCGTCTCCAGCTCGCCGAACTGTGCCGCATCGTTGGCATCGGCGATGCAACCAGGACGCAGGCCATCACCCAGCGAGAAGGTCACGTCGTAGGCCTTCATGATTTCGCAGATGTCTTCGAAATGGGTGTAGAGGAAGTTCTCCTTGTGGTGGGCCAGGCACCACTTGGCCATGATCGAGCCGCCGCGGCTGACGATGCCGGTAACCCGCCTGGCAGTGAGTGGCACATAGCGCAGCAGCACCCCGGCATGAATGGTGAAGTAGTCCACGCCCTGCTCTGCCTGTTCGATCAGGGTGTCGCGGAAGATCTCCCAGGTCAGCGCTTCGGCGCGGCCGTCGACTTTTTCCAGCGCCTGGTAGATCGGCACCGTACCGATCGCCACCGGCGAATTGCGGATGATCCATTCGCGCGTTTCATGGATGTGCTTGCCGGTGGACAGGTCCATCACCGTGTCGCCGCCCCAGCGGATCGCCCACACCAGCTTTTCCACTTCCTCGGCAATGCCCGAGGACACCGCGCTGTTGCCGATGTTGGCGTTGATCTTGGTCAGGAAGTTGCGGCCGATGATCATCGGCTCGCTTTCCGGGTGATTGATGTTGTTGGGCAGCACCGCACGGCCGCGGGCGATTTCTTCGCGCACGAATTCCGGGGTGATGATCTGCTGGATCGACGCACCGAATGCCTCGCCAGGATGCTGCTGCAGCAGTGCGGCATCGCGGATCGCTTCCAGCCGCTGGTTTTCGCGGATTGCCACGAATTCCATTTCCGGGGTGATGATGCCGCGGCGCGCATAGTGCATCTGGGTGACGTTGGCGCCGGCCCGCGCGCGACGTGGCAGGCTGCGCGCGGGAAAACGCACCGGGTCCAGCTTCGGATCATGTTCGCGCGCGCGGCCGAACGAGGAGCTGAGGCCGTCGAGCTGCTCGGTGTCGTTGCGCTCCTCCACCCAGCCACGGCGCAGTGCCGGCAGGCCCGTAGACAGGTCGATGCGCACGTCCGGATCGGTGTACGGGCCGGAGGTGTCGTAGACGGTGACCGGTGCGTTCTCTTCGCCGCCGAACACGGTCGGCGTGCGGGTCAGCGCGATCTCGCGCATGGGCACCTGCAGGTCCGGGCGCGAGCCAGGCACGTGGATCTTGCGCGAGCCGGGAATGGGCCGGGTCACGGATTCGGAGAGTTGCTGGGCCTGTTGCTGCAGGGCGGAGAGCTGTGCGTTCATCGGGCATCGTCCAGGAAGGTCAGGGACGAAGCGGCGGCGCACTGCACCCGCGCACGGACGGCACCAAGGCGCTCCCTGGGCAGGTTCCGGGTACGGCTGCATTGCAAAGCTTCCCTACGCCGGTATGAGCCGGATCAGGTTCCAAGGGACTATCTCAACCGTGGCCACAAGGCCGCGGTACCCCCGCTTCTTGGTGGGCATTAGAGCATAGAAACCACTCGACCTCCTGCCCGTTCATCCACGCAGGGCGCAGATCTGCCGCACCCGCGTTAACAGAACCGTGACGTCGCATTCAGTAACGTGCACGCGCGCCGCACCGTTGCACGTGGCGCTTTCCCTGCCGCCATCGCGGTGCCTGTCCGGTGCGCGCACACTGTCGCCGGCCTGCTCCCTGCAAGCTTTCGCTCGCTCCCCTCATTCCCTTGATCGGAGAAGCTCCTTCATGGTGTTTCGCATTTCCATCGCACTGGTGCTTGTCCTGGTGCTGCTGGCCGGCCTCGCGCCCGGCCCCTTCAATACCGTCGTGCAGGCGGCGCTGGCTGATGTCATCCGCAGCGTCGGTTGGCTGTACCTGCTGGTGGTATTCCTGGCGCTGGTGTTCCTGATGTACCTGGCCTTCGGCCGCTTCGGCAACCTGCGCATCGGTGGCGAAGACGCTGAACCCGAATTTTCGCGCGCCAGCTGGATGTCGATGCTGTTCGCCGCCGGCATGGGCATCGGCCTGGTGTTCTGGGGCGCCGCCGAGCCGATCTCGCACTTCACCAAGCCACCTGAAGGCCTTGAACCGCAAAGCATGGATGCCGCGCGTGCATCGATGCGTTATGCGTTCTTCCACTGGGGCCTGCATCCGTGGGCGATCTATGCACTGATCGGCCTGGCGATGGCCTGGTTCCAGTTCAACCGCAATGGACGCGGGCTGGTCAGCGATATGCTGCAGCCGATCATCGGCCGCCACCATCGCGGCTGGATCGGCCGTGTCGTCAACATCGCGGCGGTGGTCGCCACGGCGATCGGCGTGGCGACGACGCTCGGCTTCGGCACCATCCAGATCGCTGCAGGCGTGGAGCGTGTATTTGGCCTGCAGGCGACTGTACCGGTGCAGATGACCATCATCGCCATTGCCTTCGTGCTGTACATGGCCTCGACCGCCAGCGGTGTGGAGCGCGGCGTGAAGTGGCTGTCCAACTTCAACCTGGCACTGGCTGCATTGCTGGCCGCGACCGTACTTGTGCTGGGGCCGACTGGATTCATCTTCGATACGTTCACCACCACACTGGGTTCCTACCTAAACCAGTTGGTGACCATGAGCCTGCGCATGTCGCCGTTCTCCGGCAGCACGTGGGTGGCCGACTGGACGATCTTCTACTGGGCGTGGTGGATTTCGTGGGCCCCGTTCGTGGGTTCCTTCATCGCGCGCATCTCGCGCGGCCGCAGCGTGCGCGAGTTCGTGATCGGCGTTGTTCTGGCACCGACCCTGCTGGGCTTCTTCTGGTTCGCCGTGTTCGGCGGAACGGCATTGTGGGCGCAGATCTTCGGCCACGCCGACCTTGTGCAGGCACTGGGCAATGGCTATGAGACGGTGCTGTTCACCCTGTTCGACAGCCTGCCGGCGTCGCTGATGCTGTCGGCGGTGGCGTTGGTGCTGTTGATGATCTTCTTCGTGACCTCGGCCGATTCGGCGGTGCTGGTACTGGCCAGCATGTCCACCGACGAAGCCGGAGATCCGCCGCTGAAGCGCAAGCTGGCGTGGGGCATCGCGGTAGCGTTGATTGCGGCGGCATTGCTGCTCGCGGGCGGACTGGATGCGTTGCAGGGCATGATCACGATTGCGGCGTTGCCGTTCGCGCTGCTGATGGTGCTGGTGATGGTGTCGCTGTACCGGGTACTGGACCAGGAATACACGCGCGAGCGGCGGCAGGCGCAGCGCCAGCGGCGCATGATCGATGCGTGGATCGCACGCGAGATGGCGGCGCAGGAAGAGACCCTGGCGGAGGCGGCACGCGCGCAGGATCAGGATTGAGGGTGTTTTGCAGCCAGCGGCTGCACCGCTTTTTTTCAAGCAACTGCAAGTGCAACTTCAAAAGCCAAGGCGGCTCTGAGTTGTTGCTTGCCTGGCAGGAAGGGGACAGATGGCGGGACACGCCGCAAGTACGTCCCTGTAGGCTCGTCCACGGCATCCATGCCGTGGACGGTCCCGCCATCGGCCCCCCGCCTCCGACAATTTCCCGGTGACGGTTGGTGGATCCACGCCATGCGTGGATGAGGTGTATCGGAAAACAAGGAGGGGTCGGATCCGTTTTCCAAAGGAAAACGGATCCGACCCCAACACACAGCGCGCGGCTGTTGCTGTTGCCTTTGCTTTTGATCTTCTTCTTTCTCTTACTGCGGTGGCGGCCACAGGAAACTGTCCGTGGCCGGGCGGGTGGGTTGGCTGGGGCGTGAGCCGCATGGATGCGGCGACCGAGCCTACAGGGACGTATTCACGGCGGCCCCCAGACAATCCACCCGCCCGGCCAAACCCAGCATTACGGAATCCACCGCAGAGGGGGCTCAGCCCGGTGGCCGGGAAACCTCAATACCCCGCCGCCTGCCCATCCTTGCGGCTCTCCGACGCGCCGTAGTACACGCCCGTTTCCGGATCACGCAGGATCGCCTGATAACCACCATACGGACCATCGGCGAACACCACCCGATGCCCCTTGCGCATCAGCGCCCGCACCGTCTCGTACGGGAACCCGGTTTCCAGATTGACCTCGCCACCATCAGTCATCGCCGTCGCCTGCCCGGTCGGTTCGGTCGATCCCTCATGCTGGATGCGGGGGGCATCACCGGCCTCCTGCAGGTTCATGCCGAAGTCCACCAGGTTCATCACGATCTGTGCGTGCCCCTGCGGCTGCATCGCACCACCCATCACCCCGAAGCTTGCATAAGGCTTGCCGCCCTTGGTGATGAAGGCCGGAATGATGGTCTGGAAGGGACGCTTGCCCGGTGCGTAACCGTTGGGATGGTTCTTCTGCAGCACGAACATCTCGCCGCGATCCTGCAGGATGAAGCCCAGCCCCGGCGGGGCCATGCCGCTGCCCATGCCGCGGTAGTTGGACTGGATCAGTGACACCATCATGCCGTCGGCATCGGCCACGGTCATGTAGATCGTGTCGCCCTCTTCCAGCTGCTTGGGCGTACCCGGCTGTACTTCCTTCAGCGCCTTGTCCATCGAGACCAGCGCGCGACGCTGCGCTGCGTACTCCTTGGAGATCAGCTTCTGTACCGGCGCCGGCTGGAAGGCCATGTCGGCGTAGAAGCGCGCACGGTCGGCGAAGGCCAGCT
Organism: Stenotrophomonas sp. 3(2025); assembly: GCF_052665395.1. Taxonomy (NCBI): domain Bacteria; kingdom Pseudomonadati; phylum Pseudomonadota; class Gammaproteobacteria; order Lysobacterales; family Lysobacteraceae; genus Stenotrophomonas; species Stenotrophomonas sp. 3(2025). Next base: position 69,966 of record NZ_JBQOIF010000006.1, read on the forward strand.
TCTTGGCTTCCACGAACAGATGCACGTGCTCGGGTGAGCCGAACGGAATCTTCGAGAAGTCGTAGCCTTCCAGTACGTTGAGGATCTGCAGCGCGGCGATGCCCTGGCTGTTGGGCGGCAGTTCCCACAGGTCGTAGCCGCGGTAGTTGCTGCTGACCGGCTCGACCCACTCGCCATGATGGTCGGCCATGTCCTGGTAGCTCAGGTAGCCACCGTTCTTCTTGAAGTAATCGCCGATGGTGCGGGCGATGTCGCCCTTGTAGAAAGCATCACGGCCGCCGTCGGCGATCTTCTGCAGGGTGTCGGCAAGGTTGGGGTTCTTCCACATCTCGCCCTTGCGCGGCGCGTGGCCATCGATCGTGAACTGTTCCTTGAAACCCGGATACTGCGACAGCTTCGGCACCGAGCGATCCCAGTAATAGGCAATCACTTCGGCAACGGGATGACCGTCGCGCGCGTAGCGGATGGCCGGGGCCAGGTTGTCGGCCATCGGCTTGCGGCCGAAGCGCTCGTGCAGCGCGAACCAGCCATCAACCGCGCCCGGCACCGATACCGGCAGCGGGCCGGTCGCGGGGATCTCCTTCAGGCCACGACGCTGGAACTCGGCCAGGGTGAGCGACTTCGGCGAACGGCCCGAGCCGTTGTAGCCGTAGAGCTTCTGCGTCTTCGGGTCCCACACGATGGCGAACAGGTCGCCGCCGACGCCATTGCCAGTGGGCTCCATCAACCCCAGCGCTGCGTTGGCCGCAATGGCGGCATCGACGGCCGAGCCACCGGCCTTCATCACGTCCAGCGCGATCTGGGTAGCCAGCGGCTGCGAGGTGGCGGCCATCGCATGCGGGGCGATCACCTCCGAACGGGTGGCGAAGGTGTGGCCGGTAATGCGGTCGGCGGCCTGGGACAGCATGGGCACGGCAGCCAGCACGGCAGCTGCCAGCAGGGAACGGGCAAGACGTCGGGACACGGTCAGGTTCCGAGGGAAGGGGTGGTGACCCGATCTTCGCCGCTACCGCGACCGGGGGCCATCGGGCATAGGTCATGGGGCGCTTCATGGAGCCACGGGCGCCATTGCCACGAACGCATCGCAATGCGCGCCGAATCTCCCGCGGCACCTGAGGGCGCTGCACTCCCCGGCGAGCGCAGCTGGTATCGCCGGAATCCGCGCAAAAAACCCGTTGAAAAGAGTGAATTCGGGTTCACCGAAACACTTTCAGCAGCAACCATCCTTGTGCCACAAGCGATTGCACTGCATGCAGCGGAAACTGACGGAAATAGTGCTACGAGGGTTGACACGGCGGAAATGGCTGTGTTTTTCTCGATCACATGTTGCATCACAACACACCACCGCGAACCCACATCGAAGCCGTCGATACCGGCGCCGCCTCGCTGCGTTCGATTCTTGTGCTCGTACTTATTACCCAACCAACAGGTGCGGGACGAGCCAGCGTGTAAGCAACAAACACACCGGAACTCTTCAAAAACCCGCACCCGCCCAGGTGCGGGTTTTTTCATTTCAGGACCTGGTTTCAGACGCAACCACCATGACCACCGCCTCCTCCACAATCTGGACCTGCTGCACCACGAACTCTCGTGGTGGCAGTACCTGTGCGATGCGCGGCGTTGCCCTCGCCACTTTTCCCTGACCGGCCGGTACGTCGCTTCGACTGCCGGCCGTCTTTTTTCTTCCCACCCGCAAGGAACCTCCCCCATGAGCACCAACGAACTGCCCCAGACCAAGATCGCCGTCATCGGCTACGGCAGCCAGGGCCGCGCGCACGCGCTGAACCTGCGTGAATCCGGCTTCGATGTGGTGGTAGGCCTGCGTCCGGGCGGCCCCACCGAGGTCAAGGCACAGGCCGATGGCTTCACCGTGAAGGCACCGGCCGATGCGGTGAAGGATGCCGACCTGGTCGCGGTACTGACCCCGGACATGGTGCAGAAGAAGCTGTACGAGGACGTGCTGGCGTCGAACATGAAGCAGGGCGCGGTGCTGCTGTTCGCGCATGGTCTGAATGTGCACTTCGACATGATCAAGCCGCGCGAAGACCTGGACGTCGTGCTGGTCGCACCGAAGGGCCCGGGTGCACTGGTCCGTCGCGAATATGAAATCGGCCGCGGTGTGCCATGCATCTGGGCGGTCTACCAGGACAAGAGCGGCAAGGCCGCCGAGTACGCGCTCGCCTATGCGGCCGGCCTGGGTGGTGCGCGCGCCAACCTGATCCAGACCACCTTCAAGGAAGAAACCGAAACCGATCTGTTCGGCGAGCAGGCGGTGCTGTGCGGCGGCGCTTCGGCACTGGTGCAGGCGGGCTTCGAGACGCTGGTCGAAGCCGGTTACCAGCCGGAAATCGCCTACTACGAAGTGCTGCACGAACTGAAGCTGATCGTCGACCTGTTCTACGAAGGCGGCATCTCGCGGATGCTGGAGTTCATCTCCGAGACCGCGCAGTACGGCGACTACGTCAGCGGCCCGCGGGTGATCGACGCCGGTACCAAGGCGCGCATGAAGGAAGTGCTGAAGGACATCCAGGACGGCACCTTCACCAAGAACTGGGTGGCCGAGTACGAAGCGGGCCTGCCGAACTACAACAAGTTCAAGCAGGCCGACCTGGAGCACCCGATCGAGAAGGTAGGCAAGGAACTGCGCGCCAAGATGGTCTGGTTGCAAGGTCAAGCCGCGTAACAACGCGGCACCCCCACCCGCTCTGCAAGGTTCCCCCATGAACTCTCCCACACACCGCAGCGCGCCGCCCAACGGCGCGCGCTGGCTGACCCAGGCGCTGGAGGCCGAGGGTGTCCGTACGCTGTTCGGCTATCCGGGCGGCACCATCATGCCGTTCTACGACGCGCTGGTGGATTCGTCGCTGAAGCACATCCTGGTGCGCCATGAGCAGGGCGCTGCACTGGCCGCCAACGGCTTTGCGCGCGCCAGTGGCCAGGTCGGCGTCTGCGTGGCGACCTCCGGGCCGGGCGCCTCGAACCTGGTCACCGGCATCGCCGATGCGATGCTCGATTCGGTGCCGATGGTCTGCATCACCGGCCAGGTCGCCACGCCGCTGCTGGGCACCGATGCGTTCCAGGAACTGGACGTGTTCGGCCTGACGATGCCGATCGTCAAGCACAGCTGGCTGGTGCGCAGCGTCGATGACCTGCCGCGCGTGGTGGCCGATGCTTTCCGCATCGCCCGCGAAGGCCGTCCCGGCCCGGTGCTGATCGATCTGCCCAAGGACGTGCAGCTGGCCGATGCCAGCCACCTGCCGGCGCATGTGCCGGCCAATGTGGAACCGCCGCCAGCCCCTGCCGACGCGGCCATCGCCGAGGCCATCGCGGCGCTGGCGGCGGCCGAGAAGCCGGTGGTCTACGCCGGTGGTGGCATCGCCCTGGGCGATGCCGTGCAGGACCTGCGCGAATTCGTCGAAGCCAGCGCCATCCCCACCGTGATGACCCTGCGTGGGCTGGGCGCGCTGCCTCCCCAGCACCCGCAGTCGCTGGGCATGCTGGGCATGCACGGCACCCGCGCGGCGAACATGGCCGTGCAGGAAAGCGATCTGCTGCTGGTGCTGGGTGCGCGCTTCGATGATCGGGCGACCGGCAAGCTGGCCGAGTTCGCACCGTTTGCCCGCGTGGTGCACATCGATGCCGATGCGTACGAGATCTCCAAGCTGCGCAGCGCTGATGTCGCCGTGCCCGGCAACGTCGGCCACGCCATCCGCGCCCTGCGTGCGGCCTTCCCCTCCCCCAAGGCCCACCAGGACGCATGGCGCAAGCGCTGCGCACAGCATCGCGATCGTTTCGCCGCGCGCTACGACGCACCCGGCCAGCACATCTACGCCCCGGCGCTGCTGAAGCGCCTGAGCGAACTGGCGCCGGCCGATACGGTGGTCGCCTGCGACGTCGGCCAGCACCAGATGTGGGTTGCGCAGCACTGCCGCTTCACTCATCCGCGCAACCACCTGACCAGCGGCGCACTGGGCACGATGGGCTTCGGCCTGCCAGCGGCGATGGGCGCGCAGTTCGCCTGCCCCGAGCGCACGGTGGTGCTGGTGTCCGGCGATGGCAGCTTCATGATGAACGTGCAGGAGCTGGCGACCATCGCCCGCTGCCGCCTGCCGGTGAAGATCATCCTGCTGGACAACAGTTCGCTGGGCATGGTGCGGCAGTGGCAGGAACTGTTCTTTGCCGAGCGTTACAGCGAGATCGACCTGTCCGACAACCCGGACTTCGTCGCCCTGGCCAAGGTGTTCGGCATCGCGGCCACGCGCATCGACGCACGTGATGACGTCGAAGGTGGCCTGGCCGCGCTGCTGGCCGAACCCGGCCCGGCCCTGCTGCACGTGGCCATCGATGCACGCGCGAACGTGTGGCCGCTGGTGCCGCCCAATACCGCCAACAGCACCATGCTGGAAAGCAACCCTGCACATGCACGCCAGGAGATCCCCAATGCAATACCGGCTTGACCTGGTGCTGCAACCGGCCGAGGGCGCGCTGCTGCGCGTGATCGGCATGGCCGAACGCCGCGGTTTCGCGCCGCGCGCGATCACCGGTGCGCCGGTGGCCGCCGATGATGGCCGTTGGCACCTGCAACTGGTGGTGGACAGCCAGCGCCCGCCGGAAACGCTGTGCCGGCAGATGGAAAAGATCTACGACTGCGTTTCGGTGCAGATGACCGCACTGGAAGGAGCATCCGCATGAATGCCCGTACCGTATGCAACACGGTGCCGGTACGGAGGCGTCTTCTTCGCCGCCCGTGCCCGCATGCGGTGTTCCGCAACACGCCGCTGGTGGCCCATGCCGGCTGCTGATGCCAGCAAGGAAAGCGATGTCGGCGACGTAACCGTTGCCGACGTACTGGCCGCGCAGGCCCGCCTGCGCCGCTTCCTGCCGCCCACTCCACTGCATCATGCCGAGCGCTTCGGCACCTGGCTGAAGTTGGAGAACCTGCAGCGTACCGGTTCGTACAAGGTACGCGGCGCCCTGAATGCCCTGCTGGCCGCCCGCGAACGTGGCGATACCCGGCCGGTGATCTGCGCCTCGGCCGGCAACCACGCCCAGGGCGTGGCCTGGGCCGCCTATCGCCTGGATGTGCCGGCCATCACCGTGATGCCGCATGGCGCACCGGCCACCAAGATCGCTGGCGTCGCCCACTGGGGCGCAACGGTGCGCCAGCATGGCAACAGCTATGACGAGGCCTATGCGTTCGCCGTCGAACTGGCGCAGCGTCATGGCTATCGCTTCCTGTCCGCGTTCGACGATGCCGATGTCATCGCCGGCCAGGGCACCGTCGGCATCGAGCTGGCCGCACACGCGCCGGACGTGGTGATCGTACCGATCGGCGGTGGCGGCCTGGCATCCGGCGTCGCGCTGGCGCTGAAATCGCAGGGCGTGCGCATCGTCGGCGCGCAGGTCGAGGGAGTCGATTCGATGGCCCGTGCGATCCGCGGCGACGTGCGCGAGATCAATCCTGTGCCGTCGCTGGCCGATGGCGTGCGGGTGAAGATCCCCGGCTTCCTGACCCGTCGCCTGTGTACCTCGCTGCTGGACGATGTGGTGATCGTGCGCGAAGCCGAGCTGCGCGAGACCCTGGTGCGGCTGGCACTGGAAGAACACATCATCGCCGAAGGCGCCGGTGCGCTGGCACTGGCTGCCGGCCGTCGCGTCGCCGGGCGCCGCAAGTGCGCGGTCGTCTCCGGCGGCAACATCGATGCCGGCGTGCTCGCCGGCCTGCTCACCGACATCCGTCCACGCCCGCCACGCAAGCCGCGCCGACGCCGGGCAGAAGCCCCGCGCTCGCCCGGCAAGGCGACCGCCACCGCTTTTCCCACGCCTTCCCCTTCCCCCCTGCAAGCCGTCGCACCCGCTGTCGAGGAGATTTCCCTGTGACCACCATCGAACGAATTACCACCCCGCGCATCCGCATCTTCGACACCACCCTGCGTGACGGCGAGCAGTCCCCCGGCTGCAGCATGAGCCCGCCGCAGAAGCTGGTGATGGCGCGTGCGCTGGACGAACTGGGCGTGGACATCATCGAGACCGGCTTCCCGGCCAGCTCGCAGTCCGACCGCGAAGCGATGGCCCTGATCGGCCGCGAACTGCGCCGTCCGAGCCTGAGCCTGGCGGTGCTGTCGCGCTGCCTGCAGGCCGACATCGAAACCTCGGCGCGTGCGCTGGAAGCCGCTGCCAACCCGCGCCTGCATGTGTTCCTGTCGACCAGCCCGCTGCACCGTGAGCACAAGCTGCGGATGACCCGCGAGCAGGTACTGGAATCGGTACGCAGGCACGTAGCGCTGGCCCGCTCCTACATCGATGACGTGGAGTTCTCCGCCGAGGACGCCACCCGCACCGAACTGGACTACCTGATCGAGGTCTCGCGCGTGGCGATCGCTGCCGGCGCCACCACCATCAACCTGCCCGACACCGTCGGCTTCACCACGCCGGAAGAGATCCGCACGATGTTCCAGCAGGTCATCGCTGGCGTCGCCGATGTGCCGAACGCAGCCAACGTGATCTTCAGCGCCCACTGCCACAACGACCTGGGCCTGGCCGTGGCCAACTCGCTGGCCGCCATCGAAGGCGGCGCGCGCCAGGTCGAATGCACCGTCAACGGCATCGGTGAGCGCGCCGGCAACTGCTCGCTGGAAGAGATCGCGATGGTGCTGAAGGTGCGCCAGGCTTTCTACGAGCAGGACACCGCCATCGACACCCCGCGCATCGTCGGCACCTCGCAGCTGCTGCAGCGCCTGGTCGGCATGCCGGTACAGCGCAACAAGGCCATCGTGGGTGCCAATGCCTTCGCCCATGAGTCGGGCATCCATCAGCACGGCATGCTGCGCCACCGCGGCACCTACGAAATCATGCGTCCGGAAGACGTGGGCTGGGAAGATTCGCAGATGGTGCTGGGCCGCCACAGTGGCCGCGCTGCCGTCGAAGCCCGCCTGCGCGCACTGGGCTTCTGGCTGGAAGAAGACGAGCTGAAGCTGGTGTTCGAGCAGTTCAAGGGGCTGTGCGAGCAGCAGCGCGTTGTCACCGATGCCGACCTGCAGACGCTGATGCAGGGCGGCTCCAATGCCCAGGGCTACCGTCTGGCTTCGATGACCATCAGCGATGTCGGCAGCCGCGCCAACGCGCTGGTCGAACTGTCCGACCCGGACGGCAACCGCGTGGCCGAGACCGCGCAGGGCGACGGCCCGGTCGATGCGCTGTTCGGCGCGTTGTCGGCCGCCACCGGCGTGCAGCTGATGCTGGACAGCTACCACGTGCACAGCGTCGGCATCGGCGCCGACGCGCGTGGCGAGGCCAACCTGAGCGTGCGCCACGAGGGCGTGGAGTACGACGGCACCGGTACCAGCAAGGACATCATCGAAGCGTCCGCGCTGGCCTGGCTGGACGTGGCCAACCGTCTGCTGCGCCAGCGCCAGGCCAACGCCGGCATCAGTACTGAATCACCTGCCACCGCCACTGCCTGAGGAATGTGAGATGAGCGCCTTCGACACCGCGACCACCACCAGCAGCGCTGGCCAGCAGTGGAATGCCCAGGACTATGCGATCGATGCCGGCTTCGTGCCGACCCTCGGTGGCGCCGTGGCGCGCCTGCTCGATGCGCGTGCGGGAGAGCGCATTCTCGACCTGGGGTGTGGCGATGGCGTGCTCACCACCGAACTGGCCCTCAGCGGCGCACACATGCTGGGCGTCGATGCCTCGCCGGAAATGGTGATCGCCGCGCGTGCGCGGGGCGTCGATGCGCAGGTGATGGACGGCCACGCCCTGTCCTTCGACGGTGTGTTCGATGCGGTGTTCAGCAATGCCGCCCTGCATTGGATGCCCGACCCGGATCGCGTGCTGGAGGGCGTGCGCCGTGCCCTGCGCCCCGGCGGGCGCTTGGTCGCCGAGTTCGGCGGCCATGGCAACGTGGCCACGATCACTGCCGCCGTGCAGGCCGCGCGCGTCGCCCATGGCCATGGTGCCAGCGCATTCCAGTGGTACTTCCCCACCGCCGATGCCTACGCAGACCGCCTGCGCCAGCATGGCTTCCAGGTGCAGCTGATCGAATGCCTGCCGCGCCCGACCGCGCTGCCGACCGGCGTTGCCGGCTGGCTGCGGGTATTCGCCGCTCCACTGCTGGACGACCTGCCAGCCGAGGCGCGCGCCACGGTACGCGATGCCGCCACGGCCCTGCTGGCCGACCTGCCGCGCAATGCCGCCGGCCAGCCGCTGGCCGACTACGTGCGCCTGCGCGTGCTCGCGCGGCGCCGCTGACCTGCTCCTGTTACTTTCTCTTCGATGCCCGTTACTCCGTACTCCTGCCAGGCAAACGCATGACTTCCGCACCCCGCACCCTGTACGACAAACTGTGGGACGCCCACGTGGTGGTTCCAGAAACCGACAGCGCGCCCGCCGTGCTGTACATCGACCTGCACTTGATCCATGAAGTGACCTCTCCGCAGGCCTTCACCGAGTTGCGCGAGCGCGGCCTGAAGCCGCGCCGTCCGGATCGGACCAAGGCCACGATGGACCATTCCACGCCGACCCTGCCGGCCGCTGCAGACGGTACGCTGCCCTACGCCAGTGCCGCCTCCGAAGCACAGGTCGCGATGCTGGCGCGCAACTGCACCGAGCACGGCATCGAACTGTTCGACATGGCCTCGGACAACCGCGGCATCGTCCATGTGATCGCACCGGAACAGGGCTTCACCCAGCCGGGCATGACCATCGTCTGCGGCGACAGCCACACCTCCACCCACGGCGCATTCGGGTCGCTGGCCTTCGGCATCGGCACCAGCGAAGTCGGCCATGTACTGGCCACGCAGTGCCTGCTGCAGCGCAAGGCGAAGACGCTGGCGATCACCGTCGATGGCAAGCTCGCGCCGGGTATCGGCGCCAAGGATGTGGTCCTGCACATCATCGGCGTGATCGGCGTCAATGGTGGCACCGGGCACGTGATCGAGTTCCGCGGCAGCACCATCGAAGCGATGGACATGGAACAGCGCATGACCCTGTGCAACATGGCGATCGAAGCCGGCGCACGCGCCGGCATGGTCGCGCCCGACCAGGTGACATTCGACTTCGTCGCCAATACGCCGCGTGGCCCCAAGGGCGCCGACTTCGACGCTGCCGTTGCCCGCTGGACGCAGCTGCGCAGCGATGAAGGCGCGCGCTTCGACAGCGAGGTGCGCATCGATGCCGCCGATATCCGCCCGACCCTGACCTGGGGCACCCACCCCGGCACCGCCATCGCGGTGGATGCGCCGATCCCGGCGGCCAACGATGCCGCCGCGCAGAAGGGCCTGGATTACATGCACTTCCAGGCGGGACAGACGCTGGCCGGCACGCCGGTGGACGTGGTGTTCGTCGGCTCCTGCACCAATGGCCGGCTGAGCGACATGCGCGAAGTGGCACAGGTGCTGCGCGGCCGTCGCGTCGCCGAGCGCGTGCGCATGCTGGTGGTGCCCGGTTCCGAGATCGTCAAGCGCCAGGCCGAGGCCGAAGGCATCCACGAGATCGTACGCGCGGCCGGTGCCGAATGGCGCGAACCGGGCTGCTCGATGTGCATCGCCATGAATGGCGACCTGGTCGCCCCCGGCCAACTGGCGGTCAGCACCAGCAACCGCAATTTCGAAGGCCGCCAGGGCCCGGGCTCGCGCACGCTGCTGGCCTCGCCGATGAGTGCTGCCTGGGCCGCGGTGCAGGGCCACGTCGCCGATGCCCGTGAACTGTTCGCCCAGGAGGTGGCCTGATGAGCGGCTTCCGCACCCTGAGCTCGGCCAGCGTGGTGCTGCGCCAGACCAACATCGACACCGACCAGATCATTCCGGCGCGGTTCCTGTCAACCACCGAGCGCGCTGGCCTGGGCCGCAATGCGTTCAACGACTGGCGCTGGCAGGCCGATGGCTCGCCCGTGGCGGACTTCGCCTTCAACCAACCGCACAACGCCGGCCGCAGCATCCTGCTGGCCGGGCGCAACTTCGGCTGCGGCTCATCGCGCGAACATGCGCCGTGGGCGCTGACCGATCTCGGCGTGCGTGCCATCGTCAGCAGCGAGATCGCCGACATCTTCCGCGGCAATTCGCTGAAGAACGGCCTGCTGCCGATCGTGCTGGACGAGGCCGACGTGCAGCTGCTGATGCAGCGCCCTGACGATGAGCTGACCATCGACGTTGCGGCGCGCGAGCTGCGCACGCCCGATGGCCGCGTCTACTCCTTCCCGTTGGACGGCTTCTCGCAGACCTGCCTGCTGGAAGGCGTCGATCAACTGGGTTATCTATTGGGCCGTGTCCCTGAAATCGAACGTTACGAGAGTGAGCATGCACGCTGAAATTGTTGTCCTGCCCGGTGATGGCATCGGCCCGGAAGTGGCCGCCGCCGCGGTCGCCGTTCTGAACGCCGTCGCCAAGCGCTTCAACCACACCTTCACCTTCAGCGAGCACGACATCGGTGGCATCGCCATCGACCGCCACGGCGAACCGCTGCCGGCAGCGACCCTGGCCGCCTGCCAGGCCGCCAACGCGGTGCTGCTGGGCGCCGTGGGCGGGCCGAAGTGGTCCGACCCGAACGCCAAGGTGCGCCCGGAACAGGGCCTGCTGGCGATCCGCAAGGCGCTGGGCCTGTATGCCAACCTGCGTCCGGTGCGCACCCATGAAGCCGCACTGCACGCCTCGCCGATCAAGGCCGAACTGCTGCAGGGCGTGGACTTCGTGGTGGTGCGCGAACTGACCGGTGGCATCTACTTCGGCGACAAGACCCGCGATGCCGACAGCGCCAGCGATCTGTGCCGCTACACCGTGGCCGAGATCGAGCGTGTGCTGCGCAGTGCCTTCCGGTTGGCGCAGCAGCGTCGCGGCAAGGTCACTTCGGTGGACAAGGCCAACGTGCTGGAAACCTCACGCCTGTGGCGTGACGTGGCCGCGCGCATCGGCCGCGAGGAATTCCCGGACGTGGCGCTGGAACACCAGCTGGTCGATTCCATGGCGATGCATCTGCTGGCCAAGCCACGCGAGTACGACGTGATCGTGACCGAGAACATGTTCGGCGACATCCTCACCGATGAGGCCTCGATGCTGGCCGGTTCGCTGGGCCTGCTGCCATCGGCATCGCTGGGCGAGCCGGGTGCGGTGGGTATCTACGAGCCGATCCACGGCTCGGCACCGGACATCGCCGGCAAAGGCATCGCCAACCCGTACGCGACGATCTTCAGCGCGGCGATGCTGCTGCGCCATTCGCTGGGGCTGGAAGACGAAGCAGCAGCGGTGGAAGCGGCGGTGCACGCGGTGCTGGACGATGGCGTTTTCACCGCAGACCTGGCCGCCAAGGGCCACGCGGTGAGCACGGCGACGGCCACCGACGCGGTGCTGGCCAAACTGGGATGAGTGATCGGGGTACCGGACGGCGTCCGGTACCCGTTCTCTCTGCGCATCCCGCACTGACTCACTCAGTGCGGGATGTTCGCGCTCTGCGGATCGCTCGCGGCCGCGCGCATCTGCGAGCTGCTGCATCCGGTCAGGACAGTGCCGTCGTCGGCTCTGGCCACCACGCGTTCATGGATTCGGATGCTGCCCGAAGGCAGGCCGCTGCGCGACGCTTCGCGTTGCCAGACCTGCACGCCGGCCTGCTGGTGAGCAGTTGTCAGACCGGCATCGAGCAACACGCTTGCCACGTTGATTCTGCCAAGGTCTGCAGCGAACAGGCCGGCCGGTGCGGCCAGCACCTTGTCGGTGGCGATGCCCTGGATCTGCAGCGGCGTCTGCAGTTCGATCTGGAAGACGGGAAGCACCGTGCCGTTGATCGCATGCGTGGGTGCCGACACTGCGTGCACCTCTGCCGGCCATTCGCCCTGCGGTTGTTCCATCACCTGCTGCAGCAAGCGCCCGACGCGGCGCAGGGCCGCATCGTCGGCACGGCACTCGATGGCCGCTGTGAGGTCATTGGCATCTGCACGCTGCTGCCGATCCAGTGGCAACGTTCCCTGCGTGCTGGCAGATTGGGCAGTACATCCCAACCGGTAGCCGTCGCCATCGCTGCTCACCATGATCGACGGGGCCGACGTGTTGCCATCAACCGATCGTGCGGACCACACCCGGAAGGGTTCATGCAGCGTGCTCGACTGCAGCTGCAGGCCATGGCGGGCAACGATACGATCACGCGCTGCAGCGTCGATGGCAATGGACAACCCCTGCGCGTCTGCGAAAACGCGCAGGGTCCGGACGCCCTGCACGGTCAACGGCACCGGCAACTCGATGACCGTCACCGAAGCAGCGTCGGCGCCCCCGGCCTGCTCGAAATGCCAATCACGCAGATGCAACGGGCGACCGGCTGGATCGCCGTAGCGTGCCGCCCGCAGGGTGCTGGCGACGTTTCGCCGGGTATCAACATTGGCACGGCATTCGAGCACGGCAAGCAGGTTCTGCTCGAAGCGCAGGGCCTCGGTCTGCGCCGGCTCTGCATCGGCAAGACCGCAGCAGGCAACCAGCATCAGCACGCAAGCGCGGATCGTGCGAGGGAACATGCAGGCTCTCCGGCCCCGGGACAGCCCGCTATTGTGCCCGTGAACGCCCTGAAGCTGTCCACTTGGGGATCTACTGCGCAAACCCAAGCCTCGCGTGCCTCTACTTGGTGGTGTAGCCACCATTGACCAGGATGGTCTGCCCAGTCATCCACCAGCCATCGGTCACCAGGAAGCGGATCCACGGCACGATGTCGGCGATATCGGTCAGGCCGGTGCGGGTGAACGCCGACAGCGCCGCGGCAGTCTTGTGGTAGGCCTGCGCATCGGCACTCTCGGCCGGATAGAAGAACGGCGTATCCATCGGCCCGGGTCCGATCGCGGTCACCGAGATTCCACGCTCGCCAAACTCCTTCGATGCCGCGCGGGTGAAGTGTTCCACCGGCGCCTTGGTGCCCGCGTAGCTGGAATAGAACGGCGTGAACGCGCCCAGCAGCGACGTGACCAGCGTGCAGATGCGGCCGCCGTCGTTGACATGGCGTCCTGCCTCCTTGAGGAAGAAGAAGGCCGTCTTCGCATTGACCGCGCTCATCTGGTCGTACTCCGCTTCGCTGATGTCCAGCATCGGCTTCTTCAGCACTTTGCCGACGGTGTTGATGGCGATGTCGGGGCGACCGACGGCGGCGACCGCGTCGGCGAACAGACGCTCCATCGCAGCGGCCGAGGTCAGATCGGCCTGCAACGCCACGGCCTTGGCACCTGCGGCCTGCACCGCCGCAACGGTCGCCTCCGCGTCGGCCTGGGTGGCGGCGCTGTTGTAGTGGATGACGATGGCCTTGGCACCCTGTTCGGCGAAGTCGCGGGCGATCAGCCCGCCGAGGTTCTTGGCACCGCCGGCGATCAGCACGGTCTTGCCCTGGATACGGTGGTCGGTCATGGCATCGGTCTCGGGAAGAGGCTGCCGGGCTGGCAACCCTGTGCCGACGACGATATCGTGCAGAAATTGCGGATAAAGACCGCAACATTGACTTAACTTTCCAAAGCGGGCGAACAATGGACCGGATCGAGCGTTTCCGCATCTTTGCCCGGGTGGTGGAGTGCACCAGCTTCACCCGCGCCGCCGACCAGCTCGGCCTGCCCCGCTCCACCGTCTCGGCGGCCGTGGCGGAACTCGAGCAGCGCCTGGGCACGCGCCTGCTGCAGCGCTCCACCCGCAGGGTCTCCACCACCCACGATGGCGACACGTTCTATGTTCGCTGCCTGCGCCTGATTGCCGAGGTGGAAGACGCCGAGTCGCTGTTCCGCCAGGACGACGCACAGCCGAGTGGCCTGTTGAAGATCGATGTACCCAGCCGGGTCGGCCGCCGCATCATCGCCCCGGCGCTGCCGGACTTCTTCGCACGGCACCCCCAGGTCGAGCTGGACCTGGGCATGACCGATCGCGCGGTGAATCTGATCGAGGACGGCTGCGATGCGGTGCTGAGGGTGGGGCAGCTGGGTGACTCCAGTCTGGTGGCCCGCACGCTGGGCCAGCTGGACTTCGTCAACGTTGCCGCGCCGGCGTACCTGCACGCGCACGGCGTACCGCAGCACCCCACCGACCTGCAGCAGCACCGCGCGGTGAACTATGCGTCGCCGACCACGGCGCGGGTGGAACCGTGGGAATGGCAGGACGGCGCGCAGCTGCGCACGCTGCCGATGCCCGGCTGGGTGCGGGTGAACAGCGCCGAGGCGTCGATTGCCTGCTGCGTCGCGGGGCTGGGACTGCTGCAGATTCCACGCTACGACGTGCAGGCCGAACTGCAAACCGGTGCGCTGGTGGAAGTGATGCCCCAGTACGCGGCGCAGCCGCTGCCGGTGACCCTGTTGCTGCCGCACCGGCAGCATCGCGCGCAACGTGTGCAGGTGTTCCTGGATTGGCTGGTGCCGCTGCTGCGTGAGCGGCTGCAGTTGCAGGGGTGATCGGCCGGGCGGCTGCCGGGCGCCCGCAGAAGCAACTGCAACTACAACTGCAAAAGCCAGAGCGGCTCTGGGTTGTTGCTTGGTAGGCGGGGAGGGGGCAGCTGGTGGGACACGCCGCAAGTACGTCCCTGTAGGCTCGGCCACGGCATCCATGCCGTGGACGGTCCCGCCAGCTGCCCCCTCCCCGCCTTCGACAATTTCCCGATGACGGTTGGTGGATCCACGCCATGCGTGGATGAGGTGTATCCGACCCCAACCATCAGCACGCGGCTGTTGCTGTTGCTGTTGCTGTTGCCTTTGCTTTTGATCTTCTACTTTCTCTTCCTGCGGTGGAGGCCACAGGAAACTGTCCGTGGCCGGGTGGGCAGGTGCGCTGGGGGCGTAAGCGCCATGGATGGCGCGCCCGAGCCTACAGGGACGTACCTGCGGCGTCCCCCAGCCCACCTGCCCACCCGGCCAACCACGGCACTACTGCCACCACCGCAGAGGGGGCTCAGCCCGGTGGCCGGGAAACCCGGGGCATCACGCCCCGGATTCGTCCGGCTTGACCCGGAACCACGCCGCATACAGCGCGGGCAGGAACACCAGCGTCAGCACCGTGCCGACAATCAATCCACCCATGATCGAAATCGCCATCGAGCCATAGAACGCGCTGCGCGACAGCGGGATCATCGCCAGCACCGCCGCCAGCGCAGTCAGCACGATCGGGCGGAAACGCCGCACCGTCGCATCGATGATCGAATGCCAGCGGTCATGCCCGGCATCGATGTCCTGCTGGATCTGGTCGATCAGGATCACCGAGTTGCGCATGATCATGCCCGCCAGCGCGATGGTGCCCAGCAGCGCCACGAAGCCGAACGGCGCGCGGAACAGCAACAGGAACAGCGTCGCGCCGATGATGCCCAGCGGTGCGGTCACCAGCACCATCGCCGCACGCGAGAAGCTGCGCAGCTGCAGCATCAGCAACGTGGCCACCACGATCAGGAACAGCGGCATGCCGGCCTTGATCGAGTTCTGCCCGCGCGCCGAATCCTCCACCGAGCCGCCGGTCTCCAGCAGGTAGCCACTGGGCAGATCGGCACGGATGCCGTCCAGGGTCGGCACGATCTGCTGCACCACATCCAGCGGCTGCATGCCATCGCTGATGTCGGCACGCACGGTCACCGTCGGCAAACGGTTGCGGTGCCAGATGATGCCGTCTTCGAAGGCGTATTCCAGCCGCGCGACCTGCGACAGCGTCACCGCGGTGCCGCTGCTGGTCGGGATCGCCAGGCTGCCGAGCAGGTCCAGCTGCGCACGCTCGTTGTCCGGGCCACGCAGCAGCATCTCGATCTGGCGGTTGCCTTCGCGATAGGTGCTCACGCTCATGCCCGACAACGAGCTGCTGAGGAACTGGCTGACCTGCGCACTGCTGACGCCCAGCGCGCGGGCGCGGTCCTGGTCGATCACCAGCCGCACCACCTTGCTCGGCTCGCTCCAGTCCAGGTTCACGTTCATCACGTGCGGGTTCTCGCGCACCTTGGCCTCGACCTGGCGCGCGATCGCCTGCACCTGCGCGATGTGCTCGCCGGACACGCGCATCTGCACCGGATAACCGACCGGCGGCCCGTTCTCCAGGCGCGTCACCCGCATCTGCACATCCGGGAACTGCCTGATCACGTCCTTCAGCATCCAGTCGCGGGTCGATTCGCGGGCCTTGGCGTCTTCGGTGAGCACCACGAACTGGGCGAAGTTGGTGGCCGGCAGCTGCTGGTCCAGCGGCAGGTAGAAGCGCGGCGAACCGGTGCCGACGTAGGCCACGTAGTTGCTGATGCCTTCGCGCCCCTTCAGCAGCTTCTCCAGCTTGTCGGCCTGTGCCTGGGTCGCGGCCAGCGACGCACCTTCGGCCAGCTCGATGTCCACCATCAGTTCCGGACGGGTCGAGTCGGGGAAGAACTGCTGTGGCACGAAGCGGAACAGCATCAACGAACCGATGAACAGGGCGATGGTCGCAGCGATCACCCACCAGCGATGGCGCAGGCAGGTATCCAGGAACGCCCGGAAGCGCGTGTAGAACGGCCGCTGGTACGGATCATGATCGTGCGCATGCTCCTTCGGTGCGATCCAGCGCGCGAGTGACGGATGCCGGTCGGCCCACTGCAGGCGCTTGGCGCGCCAGCGACCGGCCAGGCTGTCCGGCTTCGGCAGCTGCGGGTTGAACAGGTCCGGCAGCATCTTGTCACCCAGGTACGGGATGAACAGCACTGCCGCGATCCACGACACCACCAGCGCGATGGTCACCACCTGGAACAGCGAACGGGTGTACTCACCCGTGCTGGATGCCGCCGTGGCGATGGGCAGGAAGCCAGCGGCAGTGATCAGGGTACCGGTCAACATCGGGAAGGCGGTGGATTCCCAGGCGAAACTGGCCGCGCGCAGGCGGTCGTAGCCCTGCTCCATCTTGGTGGCCATCATCTCCACCGCGATGATCGCATCGTCCACCAGCAGGCCCAGTGCCAGCACCAGTGCACCCAGCGAAATCTTGTGCAGGCCGATATCGAAGTAGTGCATGACGAAGAAGGTCATCGCCAGCACCAACGGGATGGTCACGCCTACCACCAGGCCGGTACGCAGGCCCAGCGAGAAGAAGCTGACCAGCAGCACGATCACCACCGCTTCGGTGAGCACCTGCACGAATTCGCCCACCGACTCTTCCACCGCATGCGGCTGGTCGGACACCTTGCGCAGCTGCATGCCGGCCGGCAGGGTCTTCTGCAGGCGTTCGAACTCGGCATCCAGGGTGGCACCGAGCTTGAGGATGTCACCGCCGTCCTTCATCGCCACCGCCAGGCCGATCGCATCCTGGCCCATGAAGCGCATCTTAGGCGAGGCCGGATCGGCAAAGCCGCGCTTGACCTCGGCGATGTCGCCCAGATGCAGCGTGCGTTCGCCGGCCTGGATCGGGAATTTGCGGATGTCCTCGATCGAATCGAACTGACCGGTCACGCGCAGCTGCACGCGGTCGGTCGGGGTTTCGAAGAAGCTGGTGGCGCTGACCGCGTTCTGGTCGGCCAGCGCCTGCTGCACCTGTTGCAGCGATACGCCCAGCGTGGCCAGCTTGGTGTTGGACAGCTCGATCCACACCTTCTCGTCCTGCAGGCCGACCAGGTCGATCTTGCCGACGTCGGGTACGCGCTGCAGCTCCAGCTGGATGCGGTCGGCATAGTCGCGCATCACCGCGTAGTCGAAGCCTTCGCCGGTCAATGCATAGATGTTGCCGAAGGTGTCGCCGAACTCATCGTTGTAGAAGGGCCCGACGATCTCCCTCGGCAGCGTCGCGCGGATATCGCCCACGCGCTTGCGCACCTGGTACCACAGGTCCGGGATCTGCTTGGAGCGCAGGCTGTCGCGCGCCATGAAGATCACCTGCGATTCGCCCGGCCGCGAGTACGAACGGATGAATTCGTACTCGCCGGTGTTCATCAACGCTTTTTCGATCGGCTCGGTCACCTGACGCGAGACCTGCTCGGCGGTCGCGCCCGGCCACATCGTGCGTACCACCATCGCCTTGAAGGTGAAGGGTGGATCTTCGGACTGGCCCAGATGCTTGTACGACCAGGCACCAATGACGGCAAACGCCAGCATCGCGAACAACACCAGCGCACGGTTGCCCAGCGCCCATTCGGAGAGATTGAAGCGGCGCACGGGTCAGTGCCCCTTGCCTGCGGCCGGCGCCGGCTTGGCGGCCGACGGTGCCAGCACCGGGCGGTTCTGGCGGTCGACCGGCGTTACCACCTGGCCTTCGCGCAGCAGATGGCCGCCGGCAGCGACCACCCAGTCCGTCGCGCCCACGCCGGACACGACCGGCACGGCCTGCGCGCCGTAGGCACCGACCTGCACCGGCGTTGCCTTCAGTGCACCATTGGACGGATTGACCACCCACACGCTGGCCTTGCCATCACTGCCGCGCAGCACGGCCGCCAGCGGCAGCTGCAACGCACCACTGCGCCCGGCGGTGGCGAACACCCGCGCACTCTGGCCCAGTTCCACTTCGCTCAGAGCTTCCGGCGCCAGGCTCACGCGCGTGGCATAGGTACGGGCCTGTGCATCGGCGGCCGGGGCGATCTCGCGCAGGGTACCCGGCAGCAGCTGGCCCGGGCGGTTCCACAGTTCCACCTGCACCGACTGGCCGACCTTGTAGTCGCGGATGCTGCTTTCCGGCAGCGCGATCAGCACCTCACGGCCACCATCGGCGGCCAGGGTGAGCACCGTCTGCCCCGCGCTCACGACCTGCCCGGCTTCGGCCTGGCGGCTGGCGATCACGCCATCGGCGGGCGCGCGCAGCTGCGCGTACTCGGCCTGGTTGCGGGCTACGGCGAGGTTGGCCCGGGCGGCGTTGGCCTGCCCCTGTGCAGCCTTGAATGCCGCCGTCTGCTGGTCCAGTGCCGAGCGGCTCACCAGCTGGTCTTCCGCCAGCTTGGCATAGCGCTTCTGGTCATCGCGGGCGCGCACCAGGTCTGCTTCCGCCGCCGCCAGCTGCGCCTGCGACGCCGCCGCCTGCGAGGCGTAGTCGGCCGCATCCAGCTCGGCCAGCAGCTGGCCCTTCTTCACCCGCTCGCCAGCGTCGACATGGCGCTTGACCAGGTTGCCGCCAACCCGGAACGACAAGGGGCTTTCCTGGCGGGCACGCACCTCGCCGGGGTAGGCGGCCGCGGCCTGTCCATCCTGCGTGGTGGGATGCACCACCAGCACCGGAATGGCCGCCGCCGGCTCGGCGGCCTGCTTGCCGCACGCTGCCAACACCACGACCAGCACGCCTACGCCCAACCAACGCATGTTTTTCATGAGGTACAGGACCTGAAAAGAAAACCGGGGGGAACGCGCCGGCAACATGCTGTTGCAGCGCGGACATTAGTGAACCAGCCGGTATAGTATAAATATCGAACCGCTTGGTCTAGTATTAGTGGAATGAGTTCTCCCACTTCCCGAAAGCCGACGGCCAAGCCCGTTGCCAAGGCTGCCGGTCCCGGGCGCCCCAAGGATCTGGGCAAGCGCGCGGCGATTCTCGAGGCAGCCAAGACACTGTTCATCGAGCAGGGCTACAGCGGCGTGAGCATGGACAGCATTGCTGCCCAGGCCGGCGTCTCGAAGCTGACCGTCTACAGCCATTTCGGCGACAAAGAGACCCTGTTCTCCGAAGCTGTGCAGTCCAAGTGCATCGAGATGCTGCCCGACGCGCTGTTCGTGGCCGACGTCGAAGGCCCCCTGCGTGACCAGTTGCTGGGCATCGGCATGGCGTTCTTCGAAATGATCACCTCCGACGCGGCCCTGTCGATCCAGCGGATGATGATGGCGCCGGAGACCGACGAGCGCCTGCGCGAACTGTTCTGGCAGGCGGGCCCGCAACGCACCTGCGAGGCACTGGCCGACTTCATGCGTTCGCGTGCCGAGCGCGGCGAACTGGATATCCCCGACTGCTACATCGCCGGCCAGCAGTTCCTGACCCTGGTGAAGGGCGAAGTGCACATGCATATGATGTGCGGCATGCCACTGTCCCCCGTCGAGACCGATGCTGCGATCCACGTGGCCGCCAGCGTGGATTTCTTCCTGCGCGCCTACGCGCCGCGGGGGGCGGGGAACGCTGGATAACCAAAACTGAACGAACCGGAGGTCGCGATGACTTCCGGCACTGCGACCCCGGCCACCCCGCAGCTGATGCTCTGGGCGCGCCGCCGGCCCCCGGCACCGGTAAAATGGCCGGCCCACTGCGCTGGATTTGAACCTCATGACGATTGATTACGCCCACGCCCGCGAACTGATGGTGGAACAGCAGATCCGTCCCTGGGACGTGCTGGACATCAAGGTGCTCGACGTCCTGGCCCGCCTGCCGCGCGAGGTCTTCGTCGCCGACGCGCACCGGGCGCTGGCCTATGCCGATGTCGAACTGCCGATCGGCAACGGCCAGAAGATGATGAAGCCGGTCATCGAGGGCCGTACCCTGCAGGCACTGGATCTGCAGCCGGGTGACGAAGTGCTGGAAATCGGCACCGGCAGCGGCTTCCTGTCGGCCTGCATCGGCGCGCTGGCGCGCGACGTGCTGAGCCTGGAGATCGATCCGGAACTGGCCGCCGCTGCGCGCGCCCGCCTGGATGCCACCGGCCTGGGTACCAACGTGCGCGTGGAAGTGGCCGATGGCCTGGCCTGGCAGACCGAACGCCGCTTCGACGTGATCTGTGTCACTGGCGCCGTCGACGTGGTGCCGTCACAGTTTGCTTCGTGGTTGCGTCCGGGTGGTCGCCTGTATGTCATCCAGGGCCGTTCGCCGGCGATGGAAGCACTGCTGGTGAAGGCCGATGGCAGCACCGAGTCGCTGTTCGAGACCGATATCGATTACCTGCGTGGTGCCGCCCCGGCCCCCCAGTTCCACCTCTGAGTCCAAGGAAGCCGCAATGATCCGCCGATCCCTCGCTGTTGCGCTGGCCACTGCCCTGCTGCCGTTGTCCGCCCATGCCGCCGACCTGCTGCAGGTCTATGAAATGGCGCGCAATGGTGACCCGCAGCTGTCCGCCGCCGAATCCACCCGGCTGTACGACAAGGAAGGCGCCGTGCAGGCGCGTGCTGCGCTGCTGCCGCAGATCAATGGCCAGGCCCAGTTGAGCCGCACCCGCACCGAAGCCGACCATGATGCCAACTCCGGCACGGTCACCAGCAAGCGTCGCAACTACACGATCGACGGTTCGCAGACGCTGTTCAACTGGACCCAGATCAACAACCTGCGTTCGCAGCGCGAGCTGAGCAAGGCGGCTGATTTCACCCTCGATTCGGCCAACGACAACCTGATCGTGCGCACCTCGGCGGCCTACTTCAACGTGCTGGTGGCGATCGAATCGCTGAACGCCGCACAGACCAACGAAGCGGCCGCGAAGAAGCAGTTCGACTTCGCCGACAAGCGCCTGGAAGTGGGCCTGGCGCCGATCACCGACGTGCACGAGGCCCGCGCCCAGTACGACCAGGCGCGTGCCAACACCATCGTTGCGCAGAACACCCTGGCCGACAACTACCAGGCCCTGACCGAACTGACCGGCCAGCCGGTGGTCAACCTGAAGGGCCTGCCGGCCGATTTCCGTCCGGAAGTGCCGGCCAACCGCGGCAACCTGGACCAGCTGGTGCAGCAGGCGACCACGCAGAATCCGGCGCTGAAGGCGCAGGAGCTGAAGGTCGGTGCCGCCGAAGCCGGCGTGCAGGCCGCCCGTGGCGGTCACTACCCGACCCTGTCGCTGGGCGGCAGCTGGGGCAAGAGCGCAACCTGGGGCGACAGCGTCGGCGCCGGTTCGCTCTCGCCCGATGCACGCACCAACAGCATCGGCCTGACCCTGAGCGTGCCGATCTTCTCCGGCGGCGCCACCCAGTCCGGCGTGCGCCAGGCGCTGGCCCAGCGTGACATCGCCCAGGACGGTTTCGAGCAGCAGAAGCGCGCGCTGGACCGCAACACCCGCAATGCCTACCAGACCCTGGTGCAGGGCATCAGCGAAGTGGAAGCGCGCCGTTTGGCCGTGGTTTCCGCGCAGAGCGCCTACGATGCCTCGCAGGTCGGCCTGGAAGTGGGTACCCGCACCGTGCTGGACGTGATCCAGAACCAGCGCATCCTGTTCTCCGCACAGCTGGATTACGCGCAGGCCCGCTACAACTTCCTGCAGAACCGCCTGCTGCTGAGCCAGGCCGTGGGTGGCCTGGATGTCGCCGAACTGCAGGACATCAACCGCCTGCTGACCCAGGACGCGGGCAACCCGTCGACGACCACGAACTGAGTCGGCGCGACCGGCCTGGTCAGAAAGCCACCCGCGAGGGTGGCTTTTTTATTGATTGCAGATGGCCTGCGGTGAGGGGCGCTAACGCGAACGCCCGGCGCGTCGACGCACCAGGCCGCCTGCCAACCCGACCACCAGCACCACCAGCACGGGTACGAACAGACGCGACGTGACTGCCGGCAACAGGCACAGTGCAGTTGCCAAAGGGGCAAGCACCATCGGGATCAACCGCCGTTCGCCGGCCACATCCGTCGCCCGCCACTGGCTGCGCGCAACGCCGAGGCACACGGCGGCCAGGACCAGCAGGCCTGCAGGCCCCGGCAGCTGTGGAAGCCACCCCTCCGGCAGCGACAGCGCCAACGCCGCCGACAGCACGGTCAGCGCCAGCGTCAGCAGCAAACGCGCACCGGTACCCACTGCGCCGGACTTCGGCGGCCAGACTTCCCTCCCCACCCGCGCGGCCAACAGCAGCAGCACCAACTGCAGGGCCGCCAGCCCCGCGCCGCCCGCCAACGGCAACAGTGGCAGCAACCACTGCAGCTGCGGGATCCCCTGCAACGCCACCGACAGCGGCCGTGTGCTGGCCAACGCGGCAAACTCGACGAGGCCCGACTGCAGCGCAGCCAGTACCATCAGCCACAACATCGCCATCAGCACCGCTGCGCCGGCGGCTCTGGAAACCTGCGAACGAGGGCGCGGCACCCGCCCGCAGAACCCTGCCAGCAGGCCTGCACCGAGCAGGACGCCGAGCAATGCCACGCCCGCTGCCAGCACGCCACCCACCCCGAAGCGATAGGGCGCGGTAGCCGATGGCAGCCACGGAATCCAATGCGCGTAGTGCACATGGCGTGCTGCCAGCAACAACAGCAGCAGGCCCACGCCCAGCTTCACCGTCAACAGTGCACTGGCCAACAACAGCGCGCGCGGCGTCCGCAGCACTGCAGCGGCGGCCCCCAGCAGCAGCACCAGGATCGCCGCCGCCAGCGGCAAGGGCAGCCACTGCCCGGGTGCAGCGTCGATGACCTCGGCGGCTGCGTACAGATGACGCGCCATCGATTGCGCCAGCCCTGCGATGGTCGCCGTCAGTTCCAGCAGCAGGGCAATCACCAGTACGTCGGCAGGCAGCCTGCCCCAGGCGGCACGCAGCAGACCATGCAGACCCGAAGCCTCCGGCAGGCGCCGCATCGCCATGCGCAGGCAATACAGCATCGGCACTGCGCCCAGCGCCGCCAGCAACAGGCTGAGGACAATGGCGGGCCCCGCCTGAGCCGCCGTGTGCTGCCCGACCAGGGCGACAACGCTGCCGCCCAACAGCAGGGTCAGCGCCACCACCAGCAGATGGTCGGTGCCCAGCCTCCCGGGCTTCGCGCTGGCGTGCAGCGCGCCTCCGTTGTCGCCGATCATTCAAAGCTCCCTTGATGTCGCCCAAGCGTGGTCGACAACAAGCTGGCAGCCTGACGCGGTAAGCGGAATCGGAATCTGCGCCATACGAACGATGATGTGACAGCTTGCACGCCGTGGGCGGTGGTAGCGGTCCAACCACGACAGATTCACCACCATCAAGCAGACTTGATGCAGGCGTTCACGACAGCGCAACGCCGGGCCGCCCTTGAAACACCTGATGACGACAGGCCGGGTCTCAGGCCAGCGGCGGCGGCAGGTGCGGCGCCACCAGCTGCAGGGTCCGCTGCAGCGCGCCGCGGCCATTGCTGACCAGCGTGCAACCGGCGCGGGCCATGTCTTCGCGCGCCTGCACGTCCTCGAGCAGGTGCAGCAGCAGATCACCCACGGCCTGCACGTCCTCGCCGATCAGCAGGGCACCGGCCTCGCGCATGCGCCGCGAGATCTCGGCGAAGTTGTGCAGGTGCGGGCCGGTCACCGCTGCGGTGCCCATCGCTGCCGGTTCCAGCAGGTTGTGGCCGCCGATGGCCTGCAGGCTGCCACCGACGAAGGCGACCTGGGCACAGCCGTAGAACGGCATCAGTTCGCCCAGCGTGTCGATGACGAAGACATCGCTACGCGCGTCCGGCCACTGCTGTGCGCGCCGCGTCGACACGTTCCAGCCCTGCTCGCGGGCCAGCGCCTCCACCCTGGGGAAGCGCTCGGGATGCCGCGGCGCCCACAGCAGCAGCAGGTCCGGATGCTGCTGGCGCAGGCGGCGGTGCAGGTCGATCACTGCCTGCTCCTCACCATCATGCGTGCTGGCCGCGATCCACACCGGGCGCGTGGCCGGCACATGGGCATGGAACTGTTCGATGAAGGGCTGCACGTCCGGCGTGGCGATGTCGAACTTCAGGTTGCCCAGTGCCTGCACCTGTTCCGGCGCCGCGCCCAGCTGCACGAACCGCGCAGCGTCATCCTGCGACTGTGCGGCCACGCAGGTGACCGTGCGCAGCGCACGCCGGATCAACGCCGCCAGCACGCGGTAGCCGCGCAGCGATCGGGCCGACAGGCGCGCATTGAGGATGTACACCGGAATGCGACGGTCGCGGCAACCGAACAGCATGTTCGGCCACAGCTCGGTTTCCAGGATCAGCGCCAGGCTGGGCTGGAAGTGCCCGAGGAAGCGGTTGACGCTGCCCGGCACGTCGTATGGCAGGTACACATGGTCCAGCGCATCGCCCCACAGCGCGCGCACCCGTTCCGAGCCGGTCGGGGTGATGGTGGTGATGACCCAGCGGATGTCCGGCCGCTGTGCGCGCAGCGCATTGACCAGCGGCGCAGCGGCGTTGACCTCGCCCACCGAAACCGCGTGCAGCCAGACCCGGGGCTGGCCGCTGGGCTGCGGATAGGATGCGTAGCGTTCATCCCAGCGCCGGAAGTATTCACGGACCCGGAAGCCGCGCCAGACCAGGTGGTACACGGTGATCGGCAGCAGGAGGTACAGCACGGCCGAGTACAGGCCACGCAGGATCCATTCGACAGGGTCTTTACGCATGCGGCAAGGATACGGGAGCCCCCCGGGAAAGACACGCGGCCGGGTTGGTAGAATGGCGGCATGTCCGATGCCACCACCGCCGTCCGTCCATCGCTGCGTGACCCACGCAACTGGCCGATGTTTGCCGTCATGTTCACTGCCTTCGGGATCGCCCGGCTGCCGTGGACGCTGCAGCGCGTGCTGGGCCGTGGGGTCGGCTCGATCGCCTGGCGCCTGGCCGGCAGCCGCCGCCATGCCGCCGAGGTCAACCTCAAGCTGTGCTTCCCCGAGAAGGACGAGGCCTGGCGCAAGCGCCTGGTGCGCGACAGCTTCGATGCCCTGGGTGTGGGCATCTTCGAATGCGCGCGTTCCTGGTGGGGCAGCATCGACAGCATCCGCCCGCAGGTGCACATCGAAGGGCTGGAACACCTCAAGCAGATGCAGGCCGAAGGCCGTGGCGTGCTGCTGGTCTCGGGCCACTTCATGACCCTGGAGATGTGCGGCCGCCTGCTGTGCGACCACGTCGACCTGTCCGGCATGTACCGCAAGCACAAGAACCCGGTGTACGAGTGGGCGGTGAAGTTCGGCCGCCTGCGCTATGCCAAGGCGATGTACGCCAACGAGGACATCCGCGCGACGGTGCGCCACCTGAAAAAGGGCGGCTTCCTCTGGTACGCACCCGACCAGGACATGCGCGGCAAGGACACCGTGTTCGTGCCGTTCTTCGGCCACACTGCCTCCACCATCACCGCCACCCACCAGCTGGCGCGGATGACCGGTTGTGCGGTCATCCCCTACTTCCATCGCCGCGAAGGCGGGAAGTACTTCCTGAAGATCGGCGCGCCGCTGGAGAATTTCCCCAGCGAGGACGTCGAAGCCGATACCGCGCGGGTCAACCAGGCCATCGAGCAGATGGTGCGCGAGGCACCGGACCAGTACCTGTGGATCCATCGCCGCTTCAAGCGCCAGCCCGGTGGGCGCAGCGATTTCTACAAGTGACGTGAGATTTGGATGGCTCATCCACGCATGGCGTGGATCTACCCGGCGGCTGGTTTCATCCACGCATGGCGTGGATCTACCGGGAATGCCGATCAGCAGCCAGCCGCCGATCAGTAGATCCACGCCATGCGTGGATGTTCTCTCTTCCGATGCCGGAATCTACAACGGCCAACGACACCAGGCGTGAGGGTAGTCCCCCAGCCCACCAGCCAATCCGGCCCGCACCGGATTGCCCAGGATGTACATCGCCTTGTCATGAAGGGATTCATCGGTACGCACCGCATGGTCGTGATAGCCGTGCTGCCAGAGCGGCCCTTTTCGTCCCGATATCCGGTTCAGCTGCCGGCTGCTGCGTGATTTCAGCAACGCCATGCACTGGGCCAGCGTTCCCTTCTGCAGCTCCATCAACCAGTGCAGGTGGTCGGGCATCACCACCCAGGCGAGGCTGTGGCTGATGCCGCTGCGTTCGACGAAGCGCAGCGCGTCCACCAGCACAGCGACATTGCCTGCGTCGGAGAAGAATGGCTCCCGGCCGTGTGTTGTCGTGGTCAGGGAATAGACATTTCCCGTGCGGGAGTAGCGACCGTAGCGGAGTCTGGGGCTTGCCATGGGGACAGACTGCGGTTTGCGCGGTCATCCTTGCATTGGCGGACCACCCTGCGGACGGTCGGGAAAAGCCGCGACACTGGCCAATGTTCATGGGAAAGCCCATCCACGCATGGCGTGGATCTACTGCTCCCCCGCCAGACACGTCCCCGGAGATCCACGCCATGCGTGGATAGGCCCCGTACCGCACACGCAAGTAGATCCACGCCATGCGTGGATGGGACGTTCCCCAACCCCGCGTGATTCAGTAGATCCACGCCATGCGTGGATGCGGAGATTACCCGGCGCCCGGCTGATCGTCCGGTTCGCGCGCCAGCAACGTGCCGACGAACAGCGCGGCGAGCAGGACGGTCAGGCCGCCCCAGAACGCGGAATAGAACGCCAGGTGGGTGTTGAGCGGGAACACGGTGACCGCCAGTGCCAGCATGGCCGGGCGTGCACGTTCGCGCGCCGGGGGCGGGGCGAAACGCCATGCCCGCCACGCCTGTGCCACCGCCGCCAGCCACAGCAGCAGCCCCAGCACACCGGTCTCGGCCAGGATCTCCAGCACGATCTGATGGGCGTGCAGCGCGGGCATGGTGCCCCACACCGCCGGTCCTTCATCCGCAACGCAGTGGGGATAGGCATCGCGGAAGCCGCGTGCACCGACACCATTGATCGGGTGTGCTTCGATCATGCAGGCCGCCGCACTCCAGATGCGGGTACGACCGGACAGTGCCTGCTCGACCCCGTCCTCGCCACCGTCCCAGGCCATTGCCGTGCGCGCCACACGCTCACGCAGCTGCGGCACGCTGGCGGCCAGTACGCTCGCCGAGAGAATACCCACCAGCGCGAGCAGGCCCAGCCGCTTCCATCCCAGTTGGCGCACGCCGCTGTAGGCGACCACCAGGCCGAAGGTGATCCATGAGGCACGCGAGCCGGCCAGCAGCAGCACCACGCCCACTGCAGCAGCGGCCAGCAGCCAGCCCGCATTGCCGAAACGGCGCGCCACCGGCAACAACAGGAACGGCGAAAGACTGGCCAGCACCTGGCCGAATTTCAGGTTGCACGGCCCAAGCGCGCCGCTGAGACGGTCGGCCAGCGCGGCTTCTTCAGCCGGGCACAATGCGTGGCCGCTGATGGCCAGCTTGATCTGCTGCAGCGACCAGAACCAGGGGCTGGTGCCTGCCAGTGCCTGCACCAGCGCATCGAGCGTCCACAGGCCGGTGATCACCGCCAACCCACCCAGGGTCAGGCGCCGCCGCTGCGGGGTGGCCACGGCGATCGCCACCAGCCACATGAAAGGCAGATAGCGCAGCCCGGCCGCAGCCTTGGTCCACGACGCCGAAGGGTCCACGGCATCGAAGGCCGAGAACGCCTGCGGCAACCAGTAGCCGAGGAAAAGAATCGATGTCAGTGCCCACGCTGCCGGGCTCAGCAGATGAGGGCGATGCTGCACCCTGCGGATGACCATGCGTGCGGCGGCGTACAACGCCCCCAGGCCCAGCACTGTTTCGGCGATACCCGGCAGCGGCCACAACGCGACGTAGGCCAGCACCCACCAGGGTGCCCAGCGGCCGGCGCGCTCATCGTGCAGGGGCGGCGTGGCGTCAGCCAGCGAGGTCGGCATAAAGGCGGAGGGTATCGCGCTGCATGGCCTGCAGGGTAAACGGGATACGGCCCGGCAGCGATGGCGGCTGTGCCAGCAGGGCCAGCGCACGTTCACCCAGCAGCTGCGCATTGCCCAGCGGCACGGCGCCACTGGGTTGCAGCTGCTGCAGCAGTTCGCCGACCCCACCATGGTTCCAACCCAGCACCGGGCGGCCGACCGACAACGCTTCGACCACGGTGCGACCAAAGGCTTCCGGTTTGTCCGACACCTGCAACACCAGATCGCTGGCGGCGTACGCCTGGGCGATGCGCGCAGTCGGCGTGCTGACGTGCACCGCCCCGGTCACGCCCAGTGCGGCCGCCTGCCTGCGCAGCTCTGCCACATAGGCTTCCCGGCCAGGCTCGTCGGTGCCCAGCATCCACAGCTGCGCCGGCACCCCGGCTTTACGGACATCGGCAAGCAGCTGCAACGCGTGGGCGTGGCCTTTCAACCGGGTGCCGCGCCCCGGTAACAGCAACAGCGGTCCATCGACCTGGGCCAGCCAGGGGTAGTCCGCCGCCAGCGCCAGCCGGGGCCGCCGATCGGCGCGTGCCACACGTGGGAACTGGCTGACATCCACCCCGCGCGGGATCACCTGCAGCCTGTCGTGCGGCACCGTCGGGTAATGCGTGTGCACGTAGTTGCGCACGCTGTTGGACACACAGATCACGCGTTCGCCGCTGGTCATCACCGCGCTGTAGCGGCTGGGCGAATTCAGCCCATGCACGGTAGTCACCCAATGCGGCCGCTGTGCCGGCTGCATCGCACGGATGGCGTACAGCCCCAGCCACGCCGGCAGGCGCGAACGGGCGTGGACGATGTCGGCGCCCACTTCGGTGAACAGGCGACGCAGGGTAGGCAGATGGCGCAGCGTCAGCAGCGACTTGCGGCCGATATCCAGGGTCAGGTGCTCGGCACCGCTGTCGAGCAGCGGCTGCACCAGGCGACCACCAGCGGACACCACCAGCGCGCGATGGCCGGCAGCGACCAGGGCCGCGGCGATTTCAAGGGTCGAGCGCTCGACACCGCCGGAGTGCAGCGCCGGCAGCAACTGCACCACGGTCAATCGGCGCATCGAGGGGGCAGCCGTTTAGTCGGCCAGCACGAACACGGCGCCGCAGTAAGCACACTGCGCTTGCCCGTTGGGTTCGTCTTCGATCGGCAGGTACACCCGCGGATGCGAGTTCCACAGCGCCATTTCCGGGGTCGGGCAGCTCAGCGGCAGATCGCTGCGGTGCACGGTGTAGCGCTTTTCGGCATTGGCGGGCGCGGTGGCGGTATGGCTCATGGCGGATGTCGATGAACGGATTGCGAGGCCTGCGATTCTAGCATCTGAGCCCGGCAAACACCGTGCGCTGCGTGGCCGCTGCGCGCGGCGGCCCGCTTGCAGCCTTCGCCGGCGCAGCCACGTGCGACCGCCCTGCCCCTCCCGCGCCGCCGTCGCCCTGCCCCCATCGGCGGGAAATCCCAGGCCGGCCAGTCAGTTCCGCGCGGAATCGGTCGTCGTTCGAATTTTCCGCATTTGGATCGAACTAAATGGCACTTGTCAGGGCGCTGCCGGCTGTTGCAGCATCGGCAGCGATCCATTCCTGACCCGATCGCATGGCCCGCCCCCCACCGGACCTGCATCGCCTCCCCGACTGCCCTGCGGCGGACGGGGCGATGCTGTCCGTGGTGTTCGCCGATGCGGGTTCTGCCTGCCGCCTGCCCTACCGGGAGACCCTGCATGACCCTGTCCGATCCACGCCGCGCCCTGCTTCCGCTCGCCCTGGCCCTGGCCTGTGCGACCACTGCGACGCCGGTGCTGGCGCAAGGGCTGCAGACCTCCTTCGAGCCGGGCGAACCGGCACCGGCCAGGTCCGCTGGCGCGCTGTCCGTCGAGGTCGGCAGTGGTCCTGCCGCGCCGTACGCGGCCAAGCGCAACGTCGGCTACAGCGGCCTGCATGCGTTGCATTACAGCGCCAGTGGCGGCCAGGCGCGCCGCGAACTGTTCAAGACCGATCTGCCCATCGACACCGACACCACGCTGTCCTGGCTGGTATTGCCGGAGATCGTCGGCAAGGACACCGTGGCCTCCACCTATGTCTCGCTGGACCTGCTGCTGGACGATGGCAGCCGCGTCTCCGCCAGCGGCGCGCGCGACCAGCACGGCGTAGCGCTGGGCGCACAGGCGCAGGGTGATTCGAAGACGCTGTACCCGCAGCAGTGGGCGCGCAAGGCGGTCAGGCTGGGCGACATGCCGGCGCTGAAGGGCCGCCGCGTGCTGGCCATCGAGCTCGAGGTAGCCAGCGCCAACGGCGCGCCTGTGTCGGGCTGGATCGACGACGTGCGCCTGGACGTGCAGCCACGGCAGGCGCCGCAGCGCGTCTCCGACTGGGTACTGACCACGCGCGGAACCCAGGCCAACGGCACCTTCTCGCGCGGCAACAACTTCCCGGCCACTGCGGTACCGCACGGTTTCAACTTCTGGACGCCGGTGACCGATGCCGGCGCCCTGAACTGGCTGTACCGCTGGAACGAGCAGAACGATGCGAAGAACCGGCCGCAGCTGCAGGCGTTGGCGCTGAGCCACCAGCCCAGCCCGTGGATGGGCGACCGCCAGACCTTCCAGGTGATGCCCTCCGCCACGCGCGGTGTGCCCGAGGCTGATCGCAGCAAGCGGGCGTTGTCCTTCGACCGCACGCAGGAAAACGCGCGCCCGTATCGCTACGACGTGCGCTTCGACAACGGCATCGCCGCGTCCATCGCCCCCACCGACCATGCCGCGCTGTTCCGCTTCGAGTTTCCCGAAGGTGGCGACGCCAACCTGCTGTTCGACAACGTCGATGCCCGCGGCGGACTCACCCTCGATGCCGCCACGCAGACGTTGACCGGCTACACCGATACCCGCAGCGGCCTGTCCAACGGCGCCACCCGCATGTACGTGGTCGCCAGCTTCGACAGGCCGTGGCGCAGCAGCGGCCAGATCGGTACCGGCCGCCCGACCGGCTACATCAAGTTCGACCCAGGCAGCGAGCGCCGGGTGACGATGCGCATCGCCACCTCGCTGATCTCCGTCGAGCAGGCGCGGCACAACCTGGCGCTGGAAATCGCCGCCGCCGATACGCTGGAAAGCGTGGCCGGACGTGCACAGGATGCGTGGGATGCGCGCCTGGCCCGTTTCGACATCGGCAATGCCAGCGACGACCAGAAGACCACGCTGTACTCCAGCCTGTACCGGCTGTACCTGTACCCCAATTCCGGCCACGAGAATGTGGGCACCGCCGCCGCGCCCGAGTGGCGCTATGCCAGCCAGGCCAGCGCCGCCGATGACAACACCGACGGCAGCGCGACGCGCAGTTTCGCACCGGTGCGCGACGGCAAGGTCTTCGTCAACAACGGCTTCTGGGACACGTTCCGCACCACCTGGCCGGCGTATGCGCTGTTCACCCCGGATGATGCCGGGCAGCTGGTACAGGGTTTCATCGAGCAGTACCGCGCCGGTGGCTGGGTCGCGCGCTGGTCCTCGCCGGGCTACGCGGACCTGATGGTCGGCACCAGCTCGGACGTCGCCTTCGCCGATGCGTGGCTGAAGGGCATCGGTGGCTTCGATCCGGAAGAGGCCTACGCCGCAGCGCTGAAGAACGCCACCGTGGTGCCACCGGACCGCCACGTCGGCCGCAAGGGCATGGATCGTTCGACGTTCCGCGGCTATGCCAGCGCCGACGTGCATGAAGGCATGTCGTGGACGATGGAAGGTGCGCTCAATGATTTCGGCATCGCCAACATGGCCGATGCCCTGGCCAAGCGCGCGACGACACCGTCCGCACGCGAACGCTACGCCACCGAGGCCGACTACTTCCGTCACCGCGCCGGCAGCTACGCGACGTTGTTCGATCCGGCCGCCGGCTTCTTCCAGGGCCGCCGGCCCGATGGCAGCTGGCGCCTGCAGGCCAAGGACTACGACCCGCGCGTATGGGGCCACGACTACACCGAATCCAATGGCTGGACGTTCGCCTTCACCGCCGCGCACGACGGCGAGGGCCTGGCCGCGCTGTACGGTGGCCGCGACAAGCTGGCCGCCAAGCTCGACACCTTCTTCGCCACGCCGGAAACCGCCGACGCCGCGTTCGCCGGCTCCTACGGCGGCACCATCCACGAGATGACTGAAGCGCGCGACGTGCGCATGGGCATGTACGCGCACAGCAACCAGCCGGCACACCACATTCCGTGGATGTACCTGTATGCCGGGCAGCCGTGGAAGACCCAGCAGCATGTGCGCGAGATCCTGTCGCGACTGTATGTCGGCAGCGAGATCGGCCAGGGCTACCCGGGCGACGAGGACAACGGCGAAACCTCGGCGTGGTACGTGCTGGCCTCGCTGGGCCTGTATCCGCTGCGGATGGGGGCACCGGAGTACGTGATTGGTTCGCCGGCGTTCCAGCATGCGCGCGTCGAGCTGCAGGGCGGCGCGGTGTTGACCGTCAATGCACCACAGAATTCGTCGGAGAACGTATACGTGCAGTCGCTGAAGATCAACGGCAAGCCGTGGACGAAGACCTGGGTGCCGCACGAAGTGATCGCCAAGGGTGCAACCCTGGACTTCGTGATGGGCCCGCAGCCGTCACGCTGGGGCAGCGGCGTGGATGATGTACCGCGCTCGCTGACCGCCCGTGGCCAGCGCCCGCAGTTGCTGCATGATCTGCTCGGCAATGGCGCGCAGGCGGCACTGGCTGATGGCCGTGCCCTGCCCGCGCTGGTCGACGACGATGCCAACACGGCCGTGCCGCTGGGCGGTGGCGTGACCATCGCACTGAGCCACGTGGGCGATGGCGTACCGACGATGTACACGCTGACCAGCGGTGACGGCACGATCCGTGGCGGTGAGTGGACGCTGGAAGCGCGTGCCGGCAACGGGCGCTGGGTAACGCTGGACCAGCGACGCGGCGAAGATTTCACCTCGGCGCGGCAGACCCGCCCGTTCCGTATCGCCTCGCCCTCACGCTACGCCGAGTACCGTCTGCGCCTGGCTGCGCCGGGGCGCCTGCAGCTGGCCGAGATCGAACTGTTGGCGCCCTCCCCTCTACAATGACGTCCATGCGCCTACGTTTGCTCCCCCTCGCTCTTGCCGCCCTTGTATTTCCCAGCCTCAGCCACGCACAACCGCAGACCCAGGCCTTCGATGGCCAGGTCAGCCGTGACGGGGTGACCCTGTACTACCAGGATGCCACCGGCGCGCTGGCCGCGCCGGTGCGCAAGCGCATCATCGATACGTTCTACTTCGCTTACCTGCGCGAGCGTGCGGACTTCCGCCCGGCCGCGCCCAACGAGGTGCGCATCGTGATCGATCCGGCGTACAACGGCGTCGCCTTCGTCGGCGACAAGGACAAGGCCAGCACGATCACGATCAATCCGGGCTGGCTGGTCCAGCACCCGGATGACATCGATCTGGTCACCCACGAAGCGATGCACATCGTGCAGGGCTACCCCAGCTACGGCGACAAGCGCGTGCCGGGCTGGCTGGTGGAGGGCATCGCCGACTACGCCCGCGATCGCTACGGCATGAACAACGCCGCTGCCGGCTGGGCGTTGCCGGACAAGCTGAGCCAGGGCCAGACGGTGGAAAGCGGCTACCGGGTGACCGGTGCCTTCCTGAAGTGGGCCGAAGCGGCGCACCCGGGGCTGGTGCTGGCACTGGACAAGGATCTGCGCGACGGGCGCTATGCACCGGCGCTGTGGCAGAAGCACACCGGCAAGACCCTGCCGGCGCTGTGGGCGGAGTATGCCAAGCCGCGCTCCCCGGCCCCTGCGCCGCCGCCCGCGCGGCGCGCGAAGCGGCGGTAAGTTCGATGTTGCCGGGGCGATGCCCCGGCCTTCAACGCGACTGCACGAAACCGGCGTACAGCGCGAACAGCTGCTGGAAATACCGCTTGCTCACTCGACTGCGCATGACACTGCTCCGCCCATGGAAAGTTGGTCGGGCCCAGGGTGGGAAGGCCGGTCCGGTCCCTTCCCACGGCCAGGCCGCGTGGGCGTATTGGGCCGCAGCGAGGTTGCAGGGCGATTACCGGGCGGCTGCAGTTCTCCGGTAGCGCCGGGCCATGCCCGACGGAATACAAGAAGCGCCGCGCTGCGCGCTCGCCGGCCAGCGGCCGGCACTACCGTTTCCGCGCTGCTTCTCCGGTAGCGCCGGGCCATGCCCGGCGGAACATGCCCGGCGGAACACAAAAAGCGCCGCGCTGTGCGCTCGCCGGGCATGGCCCGGCGCTACCCGATCCGGTTTCCGCGTTGCGGAAACAGAAACGCGCCCCGTGGGGCGCGTTTCTGCAGATCGCAGCGGAACGAAGGCTTATGCCTTCTTTTCCGCTTCGATCTGCTTGCGGATCTGCGCATCCACCGCGGCGATCGCGGTCATGTTCAGGATCCGGCGCGAGGTCGCGCTGGTGGTCAGGATGTGCACCGGCTTGTTGACGCCCATCAGGATCGGACCGATCGCCACGCCATCGGTGAACACGCGCACCAGGTTGTAGGCGATGTTGGCCGCTTCCAGGTTCGGCAGCACGAACAGGTTGGCACGGCCCTGCAGGGTCGAGCCCGGCAGCAGCTTCTGGCGCAGGGCTTCATCCCATGCGGTGTCGCCCTGCATTTCGCCGTCCACGTTCAGACGCGGATTGCGCTTGAGCAGCAGCTCGCGCACCTGGCGCATCTTCAGCGCATCCTTCGAATCGTGGCTGCCGAAGTTGGAGTGCGACAGCAGTGCCACCTTCGGTTCGACGCCGAACAACTTCATGCGGTAAGCGGCCTGCAGGGTCGCTTCGCACAGCTGCTCTGCGGTCGGGTCTTCCTGCACGTGCGTATCGACGAAGAAGAACACACCCTGCTGGTTGATCACACCGGTCATCGCCGAGGTCGAGGTGACCTTCGATTCCAGCGGCAGCACGCTGCGCACGTAGCCCAGCTTCTTGTGGAAGCGGCCGACGATACCGGTGAGCATCGCATCGGCTTCGCCACGGGCCACCATCACCGCAGCGATCAGGGTCGGCCGCGAACGCATCAGGTTCTTGGCGGCGGCCACGGTGACGCCACGACGGCCGGTCAGGCCGTGGTAGTACTGCCAGTATTCGTTGAAGCGCGGATCGTCATTGATGTTGGTGACTTCAATGTTCTCGCCGATCTTCAGGCGCAGGCCGAGGCGCTCGATGCGCGATTCGATCACGTCAGGGCGACCGATCAGGATCGGATGTGCCAGACCGTCGTCGACCACATTCTGCACCGCCTGCAGCACCACTTCTTCTTCGCCCTCGGCATACACCACGCGCTGCTTGTCGCTGCGCGCGCGGTCGTAGACCGGCTTCATCATCAGGCTGGTGCGGTAGACGAACTGCGACAGCTTCTGCCGGTAGGCTTCCATGTCGGCGATCGGGCGGGCGGCCACGCCCGAATCCATCGCGGCCTGGGCCACGGCGGCCGACAGCTCCACCAGCAGGCGGCGATCGAACGGACGCGGGATCAGGTATTCGCGGCCGAAGCTGGGGGTCTCACCGCCATAGGCCGAACCCATGTCGGTGGCGGCGCGGCGGGCCAGCGCGGCGATCGCGCGCACGCAGGCGATCTTCATTTCCTCGTTGATCGCGGTCGCACCGACGTCCAGCGCACCGCGGAACAGGTACGGGAAGCACAGCACGTTGTTGACCTGGTTCGGATAGTCCGAACGGCCGGTACCGATGATCGCGTCCGGACGCGCAGCACGCACCAGCTCCGGCATGATTTCCGGGGTCGGGTTGGCCAGGGCGAAGATCACCGGGTCCGGCGCCATCGTCTTGACCATCTCGGCGGTCAGGATGCCCGGCGCCGACAGGCCCAGGAAGATGTCCGCGCCGTCGACGATCTCGGCCAGGGTGCGCTTGTCGGTGTCGCGCGCATAGCGCAGCTTTTCCGGGTCCAGGTCGGTACGGCCGGTGTGGATCACGCCTTCGCGGTCGAAGGCCAGGATGTTCTCCGGCTTCAGGCCCAGCTGCACCAGCATGTTCACGCAGGAAATGCCGGCCGCGCCCATGCCCGTGGTCGCCAGCTTCACTTCTTCGATCTTCTTGCCGGTGATCGCCATGGCGTTCAGCACCGCAGCACCGACGATGATCGCCGTACCGTGCTGGTCGTCATGGAACACGGGGATCTTCATGCGCTCGCGCAGCTTGCGCTCGACGATGAAGCACTCCGGTGCCTTGATGTCTTCCAGGTTGATGCCGCCGAAGGTCGGCTCCAGCGAGGCGATGATGTCGACCAGCTTGTCCGGGTCGTTCTCGTCCACTTCGATGTCGAACACATCGATGCCGGCGAACTTCTGGAACAGCACGCCCTTGCCTTCCATCACCGGCTTGCCGGCCAGCGCGCCGATGTTGCCCAGGCCCAGCACCGCGGTGCCGTTGGAGATCACCGCCACCAGGTTGCCGCGGGCGGTCAGCTCGCTGGCCTGCTGCGGATCGGCCTTGATCGCTTCACAGGCGTACGCCACGCCCGGCGAATACGCCAGCGACAGGTCGCGCTGGGTCAGCATGGGCTTGGTAGCGGAAACCTTGATCTTGCCGGGCGGAGACATCCGGTGGTAATCGAGGGCGGCCTGTTTGAAATCTTCGTTGGACATCGATGTGGGTTACATGAATGGGCAGAAGGGACAGGGGATCATACCCCCGTTGGAGCGGTCGGACCTGTCGCTATGCTGTCGCAGTGATGCTGCGACCGCACAATTCCATGGCGTATGCGACGTTACCAGAGCGCAGCTTCGGCGCTGGCGATGACAGCCGTGGGACGCCTCGAAACGCTGCGGGGCCGTGCCACTGTCGTGGCCGGCCCCGCAGTACCACACACCCGGATCAGCCCTTGGCGGGCAGCGCCTCGGCCATCGCCAGCGGCACGGCATCGACCGGCGGCGGCAGTTCGCTTTCGCGACCATCCAGCGCCAGCTTCAGGCGATCGCGGTCCAGCGCACCTTCCCAGCGCGAGACCACCACCGTGGCCACTGCGTTGCCGATGAAGTTGGTCAGCGAGCGGCACTCGCTCATGAAGCGGTCCACGCCCAGGATCAGCGCCATGCCGGCCACCGGCACTTCCGGCACCACCGCCAGGGTGGCGGCCAGGGTGATGAAGCCGGCACCGGTGACGCCGGCAGCGCCCTTGGAGCTGAGCATCGCCACCAGCAGCAGCGCGATCTGGTGGCCCAGGGTCAGTTCGGTGTTGGTGGCCTGGGCGATGAACAGCGCGGCCAGGGTCATGTAGATGTTGGTGCCGTCCAGGTTGAACGAGTAACCGGTGGGGACCACCAGGCCGACCACCGACTTGCTGCAGCCGGCACGTTCCATCTTCTCCATCAGCGACGGCAGCGCCGACTCCGACGACGAGGTGCCCAGCACCAGCAGCAGCTCGGCCTTCAGGTAACGGGCCAGCTTGAACACCGAGAAGCCACACAGGCGGCAGACCACGCCCAGGATCACCGCAACGAACAGGAACGCGGTGAGGTAGAACGAGCCGACCAGCCAGGCCAGGTTGACCAGCGAGCCGACGCCGTACTTGCCGATGGTGAAGGCGATGGCACCGAAGGCACCGATCGGCGCAGCCTTCATCAGGATGTGCACCAGCTTGAACACCGGCGCGACCAGCGCTTCCAGGAAGTTCTGGATCGGCTTGCCCTTCTCGCCCACCGAGGCCAGCGCGATGCCGAACAGCACCGCCACGAACAGCACCTGCAGGATGTTGCCGTCAACGAAGGCGCTGATCAGCGTCTTCGGGATGATGTCCATCAGGAAGCCGACCAGGGTCAGGTCGTGCGACTTCTCGACATAGCTGTGCACCGCGGTCTGGTCCAGCTCGGCCGGGTTGATGTTCATGCCGGCGCCGGGCTGCACCACGTGCGCCACGATCATGCCGACGATCAGCGCCAGCGTGGAGAAGAACAGGAAATACGCCATCGCCTTGGCGAACACCCGGCCCACCGTGCGCAGGTGGGTCATGCCGGCGATGCCGGTGACGATGGTCAGGAAGATCACCGGGGCGATGATCATCTTCACCAGGTTGATGAAGGCATCGCCGAGCGGCTTCATCTTCTCGCCGATCAGCGGCTCGTAGTGGCCGAGGACAGCACCCAGGACGATCGCCACGATCACCTGGAAATACAGTTGGCGGTAGAGCGGCAACGGCTTGCTGGGCACCGGCGCAGCGGTCGGGATGTGCATGGCGGACTCCGGAAGGGGCGTTTTCAGGCACGTACGGCCCCGGAAATGCACGGGAACCGCTACCGTGGAAACTGACCGCACGCCCCGTGACTGCAGGCGCAGGGGTGCGACCAATGGACGCCTTTGTACGCGCCGGGCACGCCAGCGCAGATAACCTATTGGTACTAGCCCCCCGGTTCAGGTGGCTGCGCTGCCTACACTGGCGCCGCACCCCTGATCGCGGGGACGCCGGTGGCCCGACCTGAACGGCCGGGCGCGTCATTGCGAAAGTTCCGGCCATCGCGGCCGTTGTTGTCCTGTCCACACGCAATCCGAGAGAGCCGCACCACCCATGCGCCCGATTCCCACCTTGCTGGCCCTGTCCCTGGCCGCCCTCCCCGCCTTCGCATCCGCTGCGGATTTCGACAACTGGCCGACCAAGTACGCCTTCGGCGACGGCACCGAGCTGGCCGCTACCGCCAACATCGCCTACGACTACAACGACTTCTCGTCCGCCAGCGGCATCGAGGATGACGATGCGGTGCGTCGCAAGGAGTTCGGCGCGACCCTGAAAAAAAAGGGCGTGTACGACGCGATGGTCTACTACGATTTCCAGGCCGATACTTGGCTGGACGTGTTCGTGCGCTTGGAGAGCAAGGCGTTCTTCGGCCGCGATGTCGGCCGCTTCCGCTTCGGCTACATGAAGACCCCGGTCGGCCTGGATGCCAACACCTCCTCGCGCGCCGGCAGCTTCCTGGAAACCGCGCTGCCCGTGCAGGCGTTCTACGCAGGCCGCCGCACCGGCGTGGAATGGGTGCTGGAGCGTCCGCAGTACCTGCTGCAGGCCGGCGCCTATGGCGGCAAGGACCTGCAGGGCGACAACCCCGGCACCACCCAGGCGGTGCGTGCGGTGTGGACGCCGGTGAAGGCACCGGGTGACGTGATCCACCTCGGCCTGGCCTATTCGCAGGAAAATCCGCGCGGTTACCACGATGGCCGCGACGTGCACCACGAAGCCAGCGCGCGCCTGCGGGCCCGTCCGGAAGCCGGCCTGACCGATATCCGCCTGGTCGATTCGGGGGCACTGGTCACCGCCGACCAGATCCGCCGCACCGGCCTGGAAGGCATCTGGATCCGCGGTCCGTTCTCGCTGCAGGCCGAAGCGCTGCAGGCCACCGTCACCCGCAATGATGGCAAGCCCGACTACACCGGCCACGGCCAGTACGCGATGGCCAGCTGGGTGCTGACCGGCGAATCGCGCCCGTACAACGCCGGCGCCGTTGCCAACATCAAGCCGGCGCACGACTACGGTGCGGTGGAACTGGTGGCCCGCTACAGCCGCCTGGACCTGGACGACGGCAGCATCCTCGGTGGCCGCCAGCACGACCTGACCCTGGGCGCGAACTGGTACCTGACCAGCCACTTCAAGTTCCAGGCCAACTACGTGAAGGTCGACGCCAGCCGTCGTGGTGTGCACAGCACCCCGGAGATCTTCGAACTTCGCGCGCAGATGCACTTCTGATCCCTTCCACGCGTCAGATCCCGGCGGGTGTGCATGCCACGCCCGCCGGCCCTGCGTAGACTGCCGCCATGTACTGGCTCAGCCGACACCGCCTGCAGTTGCTGACCGTTCTGGTGATGGTGGCCGGCACCGTGCTGTGCGCCGCCGCCGCAGGCCACTATGCCTGGCGTCGCGCGCTGGGCACCGAAAGCGCGCAGGTGCAGCGCCAGCTGCAGCTGTATGGCCAGGGCCTGCAACAGCGCATCGACCGGTTCGGCACCCTGCCGCAGGTGATGGCGCTGGACCCGGACCTGCTGCAAGCATTGCAGGTGCCGCCCTCGCCCGCCGAGCGGCAACGCCTGAACCTCAAACTGCAGCGCGCCAACCAGGTCACCCGCACCTCGACACTGACCCTGGTCGGCCGCGATGGGGTGGCCGTGGCCGCCAGCAACTGGGACCAGCCGACCAGCAACGTCGGCGAGGATTACAGCTACCGCCCCTACTACCAGCAAGCACTGGCCCATGGCCGTGGTCGCTTCTACGGCATCGGCATGACCACCGGCGTGCCCGGCTATTTCATGTCCGAGGCCATCCTCGATGCCGACAGCCAGCGCATCGGCGTGATCGTGATCAAGATCGAGCTGTCGGCGCTGGAACAGGAATGGTTGAACAGCCCGGACGTGGTGCTGACCAGCGACAACCACGACGTGGTGTTCCTGGCCAACCGCGATGCCTGGCGCTACCGCCTGCTGCGCCCGCTCGGCACGGAGGAACGCCGCGAGATGCGCGCGGCGCGGCAGTACGCCGACCGCTCGCTGCAGCCGCTGCGCGTGCGCACCGAGGACGTGCTGGCCGATGGCGGCCGCATGGTGCGCCTGCTCGACCCGGCACTGCCGCAGGCGATGCTGTGGCAGACCCTGCCGCTGCCCGACGAAGACTGGAGCCTGCACCTGCTGCACGACGCCAGCGCAGCCACCAGCGCCGGCCGCGGCGCGGCAGTGGCCGGCGCCGCCGCTTGGCTGGCGCTGGGTTTCCTGCTGCTGTTCGTGCAGCAACGGCGTCGCCTGTCCAAGCACCGCCAGCGCAGCCGGCGTGAACTGGAAACCCTGCTCAAGCAGCATGCACAGGAACTGCGGACCGCCCAGGACGGCTTGCTGGAA
Source organism: Stenotrophomonas sp. 3(2025) (assembly GCF_052665395.1). Classification (NCBI taxonomy): domain Bacteria; kingdom Pseudomonadati; phylum Pseudomonadota; class Gammaproteobacteria; order Lysobacterales; family Lysobacteraceae; genus Stenotrophomonas; species Stenotrophomonas sp. 3(2025). Next base: position 111,145 of record NZ_JBQOIF010000006.1, read on the forward strand.
GCCGCGACCGATGCCGACGTTGGCTTGAGCCGCAGCCTCGAACATCTGCCGCAGGGCGTGGTGGTGATCGACAAGGAACAGCGTCTGGTCGCGTGGAATTCGCGCTATCTGGAGCTGTTCCGCTTCCCGGCGGGGCTGGTGCGGGTGGGCCGCCCGATCGAGGAACTGTTCCGCTTCAACGCACGTCGTGGCCTGTTGGGCCCCGGTCCGATCGACGAGGCCATCGAACGCCGTCTGACCCACCTGCGCAGTGGCCGCCCGCACATGCGCGAGAGCGAGAAGGACGACGGCACGGTGCTGGAGATCCGCGGCAACCCGCTGCCCGACGGTGGTTTCGTCACCAGCTATGCCGACATCACCAGCTACAAGAACGCTGCACGCGAGCTGCGTTCGCTGGCCGATGCGCTGGAACACCGCGTGGCCGAACGCACCCAGGATCTGGACGAAGCCCGCCGCGAAGCCGAGCAGGCCAACCGTTACAAGACTCGCTTCGTCGCCTCGGCCGTGCACGACCTGCTGCAGCCGCTGAATGCCGCGCGCATGTTCGTGTCGGTGCTGCGCGGCAAGCTCACCGACCCCGAACAGCAACAGACCAGCGACCATATCGACGCCGCACTGGCCGCGCAGGACGCGATCCTCAACAGCCTGCTGGATATTTCACGGCTGGAGTCGGGGTCGTTACAGGTACAGGTGCGCGCATTCGCGCTTTCTCCATTGCTGGAAACCCTGGCGCGCGAGTTCGGCATCGCCGCACAGAGCCGCGGCCTGCAGCTGGACTGGGTGGACACCCGTGCGGTGATCGTCAGCGACGAAGCACTGCTGCGGCGCATCCTGCAGAACTTCCTGTCCAATGCGCTGCGCTATACGCCACGTGGCCGCGTGCTGATCGGCTGCCGGCGTGCAGGCGACCAGCTGCGCATCGAGGTGCATGACCAGGGACCAGGTATTCCGGAAAGCCTGCAGGGCGAGATCTTCGAAGAATTCCGGCGCCTCAACGACGGCGTGGAGCAGGAACGGGGCGCTGGCCTGGGCCTGGCCATCGTCGAGCGTATCGGCCGACTGCTCGGCCACCGCATCAGCCTGCGTTCCACGCTGGGCAAGGGCAGCGTATTCACCGTGAGCGTGGCACTCGGGCGCGCCGACGAGGTGATTGCGCCGCCGGCGGCGCCGGTCGTCGCGACCGAACCGTCCGATGACAGCCCGCTGCGCGAATGTCGGGTCTGGAGCATCGATGATGACCCCCACGTCTGTGCGGCAACCCGTGCTCTGCTGGAACGCTGGGGCTGCCATGTGGAACTTGCCGATGGCCCCCAGGGGGCACTGGAAATCGCCAGTGCGCTGAACGTGCCGCAGCTGTTGCTGCTGGACGTACGCATGGGGCAATGGCACGGACCGGACCTGTATGAAGCGCTGTGCACGCTGTGGAGGGCGCGGCCACCGGTGATCCTGGTGACCGCTGAGCGCGATGATGCGCTGAAAGTGCATGCTGCCGAGAACGGTTGGGGCTTCCTGCTCAAGCCCGTGCGGCCGCCGGCGCTGCGGGCGTTGATGACGCAGCTGCTGTTGCGGCATCGCGGGTAAGCCAGTCGCACCTGAGCGAGTGCCACAGACTGGCGTCAGACCGATCATCTCCCACATACAGCTACGCCGAAGTATCTGAGAAGCTCGGCGCTGGATACGAGAACAGATTCATGTTCTCTACCGATCCCGAACTGAATTCGATCAGCGGGAACTGATCAGGAAAGCGGAACAACATCCACAACGACGCAGTACATGCGCCAACGTCCCGTCTCTGTCAGCCATCCAATCCAACGCGCGCATCACCTTCCGGCTCCAGTGCCTTCACCAGCACTGCCGCCTGCGTGCGGCTGTGGCATTCAAGCTTCTTCAGGATGGCGGTCACGTGCACCTTCACCGTATTTTCGGCCAAGCCCAGTTCATAGGCGATCTGCTTGTTGAGCAGCCCATCGGCCAGGCACAGCAGCACCCGGAACTGCTGCGGCGTCAGCTGCGCCAGGCGGCTGGCCAGCAGCGCGTCGGCCTCGGAACGCTCGGCCGCCATCGCCGGGAACCACAGGCCACCGTCGAGCACCGCTGCCACCGCTTCACCGATGGTTTCGGCAGGCGCGGACTTGGGAATGAAACCCGCCGCGCCGAACTGCTGCGCGCGGCGGATCACCCGCGGGTGGTCGTTGGAGGACAGGATCACCACCGGAATGTCCGGGTGCGAACCGCGCACGTGCAGCAGCGCGGAGAATCCATGTGCGCCCGGCATGGTCAGGTCCAGCAGCACCAGATCCACATCGGGCTGTGCGTCCAGCGAAGTGGCCAGTGCTTCGGCGCTGGCGACCTCGCGTACCTGCGCCAGCGGCAGACTCTGCCGCAACGACTGCACCACCGCCGAACGCAGCAGCGGATGGTCATCGGCGATCAGGATGGTGTATTCGCTCATGCGGCCATTGTACGGGCAGCGAACTGCCTCCGCCGGGCAGGGCCCGGCGCTACTGGAGCACCAGTACGGGCGCTACCGCCCCGCCGGCTCCACGCTGCTGCGCCATGCATCCAGGAACTGGCGGCGCTTGAGCGCATCCAGGTAGACCAGCAGGCCGGGGCCGAGCTGGATCGGGCGACGGCTGCGGCCAGGGGCATCCCCGCCGCCTGCATCGCTGCGCACGATCGGCATCAGCCGCGCTTCCCTCGCGAGCACCTGCTGGCCGCGCGGCGACAGCAGGTAGTCGAGGAAACGCCGCGCTTCCTGCGGGTGCGCGCCGGTACGCGGAATCACCGCCGTACGCAGTACCACCAGCGTGTAGTCTTCCGGCTCGACGATGGCCAGCGGTGCGCCCGCATCGATACGCGCCTGCGCATAGGAGCCCAGCACGTTGTAGACCAGCGACAACTGGCCGCTGGCCACCTGGTCCAGCAGCACCCCGGTACGCTCTTCGCGCACCACCGCGTTGTCGCCCAGCGCACCGAGCAACGCACCGGCGATGCTGCCGCGCTGGGCGTCCTGGGTCGCCAGCAGGTAGCCCACGCTGCTGCGTTCGATATCGTAGGTGCCAACCTTGCCGCGCAACGGCGCCCCCTCCGCGCGCAGCAGGTCCAGCAGCTGTCGACGCGTGTGCGGCGCTTTCGCGGCCGGCAGCCTGCGGGTGTTGTAGACCATCACCACCGGTTCGTAGCTGATGCCGAAGGCCTCGCCACGCCATTGCGCCCACGCTGGCAGCGCCTGGGTCTGCAGCGAGCGGTGTGGCAACGCGTGGCCGTCGTTGACCAGCTTGGTCTGCAGGTCCATGCCGCTGGAGATCAGCAGGTCCGGCGACGCAGGGCCGCTGCGGTCGCGCAGGTAACGCGCGTACAGGTCCTGGGTGATGATGTCTTCGTACACCACCTCGCTGCCCGGATGCAGCCGCTGGTAGTCGGCGATGACCTCGGCGAAGACCTCGATATCGGTGGTGCCGTGGATGCGCAGCTGTGCGGTGGCGGCACCCTGGGCGGGGAAGCGGCGTACATCGCCCGGCGCAGCGAGGGCCGGCACGGCCAGCAACAGGGCAAAGGCTGCGGCGAACAGGCGGATCATGTGCTGCTCCGGGGCAGGCGGATGGTGGCGACCAGGCCACCCTGCGGTCGATTGCTGAGATCGATCTGGCCGCCATGGCTGTCGACCACCCGCTTGACGATGGCCAGGCCAAGGCCTGCACCGCCGGAGGGTGCGCCCTCGCCGCGCGCGAAACGCTCGAACACGCGTTCGGCATCGGCGGCGGCGATGCCGGTGCCGTGGTCGGCGATGGTCAGCACGGCCTGCCCGCCTTCAGCGGTCAGCGCGATCTGCAAGGGACCATCACCGCCGTACTTCAGCGCGTTGTCGACCAGATTCTTGATGGCCTCGCGCAGCAGCAGCGCGTCGCCATGCACCTGCACCGGCTCGGCCGTCATCGCCAGCTGCACGCGCGGGGCGGGCCCTGCCTGCGGCAGCGCTTCATGCAGGGCCTGGTGCACGGTCTCGGCCAGGTCCACGGTGGCGAAGCGCTGCAGATGTGACCGATGGATCACGCTGGCATCGCTGAGCAGCTGGTTGAGCAGCCGGCTCATGTGGGTGGCGTTGCGCTCGATCGCCTGCAGGCTGCGCCGCATGTCTTCCGGATCGTCGTCGTCCAGCGCCAGCTGTGCCTGCGCACGCAGCGCGGCCAACGGCGTGCGCATCTGGTGCGCGGCCTCGGCCATGAACGCGCGCAGGGTTTCATTGCTGCTGGACAGGCGCTCCATGAAGCGGTTCAGCGCGGCCACCATCTGGTCCATCTCCCGTGGCACGCGCGCATCGAGCGGCTTCAGGTCGGACGGTTCACGGCGTGACAGCTCGCGCTCGACCCGCACCAGCGGCCGGAACGCGCGGTGCACGCCGAACGCCACCAGTGCCAGCAGCAATCCCGACAACACGCCGATGGCCAACAGCGCGCGGGTGACCAGTTCCTGCGCCACCGCTTCGCGCGCGCGCCGGGTCTGCCCCACCTGCACCTGCACCTCGCCCTGCGCGGAGGCCGCGGCAAAGCTGCGGCCGACCACGACGAAACGCACGATCTCGCCGCTGTAGGGCGCATCGAACAACTGCGGTTGCGTGCCCGGCCGCCGCGGCGACGCAGGCAGGTCACCGTAGCCGGTGATCAGGTTGCCGCGGCTGTCGGCGATCCGGTAGAACACGCGGTCTTCCGGCGCCATCGCAAGAAGGTCCAGCGCGGCATACGGAAGGTCCACCTGCCACTGGCCATCGACCAATGCCACCGAATCGGCGATCGACAGGGCCGACGACACCAGCAGATGGTCGTAGGAGCGGTTGGCGGCACGCTGGCCATAGTCGCGTGCAGCGAACAGCAGCGCCACCGCGAACACCGCCAGCAACGCGCCCAGGTACAGCAACAGGGTGCGCCGCAGCGACCCGGGGGCGGCACTTGCGCTGCGCGCGTCAGCCATCGGCATCGGCCGGGCCGTCGCTGGCTTCAAGCAGATAGCCGACACCACGCACCGTGGTGATGCGCAGCGGCGCGCCCGCCAGCTTTCTGCGCAGGCGACCGATGTACAGCTCGATGGCATTCGGCCCGGCTTCGTCATCGAAGCCGAACAGGCCATTGCCGATCTCATCCTTGCCCACCACCTGGCCCAAGCGCCCGACCAGGATCTCCAGCAACCGATACTCGCGGTTGGGCAGCTCGATCGGCTCGCCATCCAGGGTCACCCGGTGCGCAGCGTTGTCGAACTGGAAGCCGCCGATCTGCACCACTTCGCTGGCTTGCCCGCGTGCACGTCGCAGCAGCACGCGGCAGCGCGCTTCGAATTCACGGAAGTCGAATGGCTTGCCGAGGTAGTCGTCAGCACCGACATCGAGTGCCTGCACACGATCTTCGATGCCATCGCGTGCGGTCAGCATCAGCACCGGTGTGCTGTCACCACGCTCGCGCATGCCGGCCAGCACCCGCAGCCCATCCAGTTTCGGCAGGCCGATATCCAGCACCACCAGATCGAAACTCTGGTAACGCAGCACGCTGGCGGCGGCCAGGCCGTCGGCCTGCCAGTCCACCGCGTGACCACTGCGGCGCATGCGACGGATGATCGCATCGGCCAGGTCCGGGTTGTCTTCGACCAGCAGCAGGCGCATGGGCACGACAGTGGGAGGGGAAACGAATGCTACCGCATGGCGCCGCTGCGCTCGCCGGGCTTGGCCCGGCGCTACCGATGCTGACCTGTTCCGCCGGTCATGGATCGGCGCCACCGGGGGCATCGTCGCCGGGTAGCGCCGGGCCATGCCCGGCGAGCGCAGCGGAGACCATTTACGCTGCACCGCACAAACCGCTGACAGGACGATGACAGCTTGCGCGACACAGACTGCGGCCGCGCACCGTCCGGTGCCCACGATTGCCGCGCGCCTGGCGTGCACCTGGGAGGGTTTGTGGAATTGAGCATTGCCTGGCGGCGTCCTGCCGCCATGATGGCCCTGGCTGCGCTGGCCGCGCCGGCCTTCGCCGAAGACGAACGTCCAGTGACCGCCACTGTGGGCGGCCGCCTGCACCTGGACTTCGCCACCTTCGACAACGACAACCGGGGTACGCCGAACAAGGACGACACCGAGATCCGCCGCGCCTGGGTTGACGTGTCCGGCAAGTTCTTCGTGGTCGACTACAAGCTGGAAGCTGATTTCTCCGGCGACCGGGTCGAGGCCAAGGACGTCTACCTGAGCCGCAGCTTCGGCGATGCCGGCCGCCTCACCGTGGGCCAGTTCAAGCAGTATTTCTCGCTGGACGACCGCACCGGTTCCAACTACGGCAGCTTCCTGGAGCGCGGCAACGCCGGCACCACGCTGGCGCCGCTGTACCGGCTGGGCGCCTCGTGGCAGGCCAACCCGGGCGATTTCACCTGGGCGGCCAGCGTGTACAGCCTGGAGAGCATCGATGCCTGGCAGGTCAAGGGCCGCGCTGCGGGTGGACGCGTCACCTGGGCGCCGTCACCCAGCGAGGGCGACGTGCTGCACCTGGGCCTGTCGCTGGCCCGCGAGGCCTACGACAACCCGGGCGGCAACGGCACCCCGGGCCTGAAGATCCGTCCGCGTCCGGCCGGCCATCTGTCCGACGAAAGCCGCCTGACCCTGGTCGACTTCTCCGCTGGCCGCGATACCGACGTCAACAAGTGGTCGCTGGAATATGCGCAGGTGCGCGGCCCGCTGTCATGGCAGGGCGAGTTCAGCGGTGCCACCTTCGATGATGGTGCCCAGCGCGGCGACGTGATGGCCGCCTACGGCATGCTCAGCTGGTTCGTTACCGGCGAAAGCCGCGCCTACGACCGCAGGACCGGTCGCTTCGCCCGGGTCAAGAACATCCGCCACAAGGCCGGTGCCTTCGAAGTGGCCCTGCGCTACGACCAGATGTGGGGCGCGCAGCACCTCGATGGTGCCCCGGACCTGCGCCGTGGCAGTACCGAAGGCTGGACGCTGGGCGGCAACTGGTACCTGCGCGACAACCTGCGCTTCATGCTCAACGTGATCGAAAGCCGCAACCGCGACCGCCTCGCCGGTACCACGGTGGATCGCACGCGCGCGGTCACCGGGCGCCTGCAGGTCGACTTCTGACGCGTTTTCCCCGGGCACGCACGCTCGGGCCCCTTCCACGTCCCACGTCCTGTTTCCTCTAGGAGTCCGCAGATGATGCTGAGCATCCTCGGCTTTGGCATGGTCATTACGTTCATGTACTTGATCATGAGCAAACGGCTGTCGCCACTCGTTGCCCTGATCACCATTCCCATCATCTTCGCCCTGATCGGTGGCTTTGCCGCCGGCATCGACGAAATGATGCTGGAAGGCATCAAGAAGATCGCGCCGACCGGCGTGATGCTGATGTTCGCCATCCTCTACTTCGGCGTGATGATCGATGCGGGCCTGTTCGATCCGCTGGTGCGGATCATCCTGCGCTTCGTCAAGGGCGACCCGATGAAGATCGTGCTTGGCACCGCCGTGCTGGCGATGCTGATCTCGCTCGATGGCGATGGCTCGACCACCTACATGATCACCGTCTCGGCGATGCTGCCGCTGTACCAGCGGCTGGGCATGAACGCGCTGAACATGACCTGCGTGACCATTCTCGCCGGCGGCGTGATGAACCTGACCCCGTGGGGCGGCCCGACCGCACGCGCGGCCACCGCCCTGCACGTGGATCCGGCTGATGTGTTCGTGCCACTGATTCCATCGATGGTGATCGCCTGCGCCGGCGTGCTGCTGCTGGCCTGGTACCTGGGCCTGAAGGAGCGTCGTCGCCTGGGCGTGGTGACCCTGCCCCAGGGCGGCAGCTGGCTGGACAACAGCGTGTCCGACGACGGCAACACGCTACCGACCGTGGAAGACGCCGAAGACACCAAGCGCCCCAAGCTGCTGTGGGTGAACCTGGTGCTGACCCTGGCGCTGATGAGCGCGCTCATCATCGGTGTGCTGCCGATGCCGGTGCTGTTCATGATCGGCTTCGCCATCGCGCTGGTGATCAACTACCCGAACCTGGCCGAACAGCGCCGCCGCGTGGTCAGCCACGCCGGCAGCGTGCTGTCGGTGGTGGCGCTGATCTTCGCCGCGGGCATCTTCACCGGCATCCTCAACAACACCGGCATGGTCGAGGCGATGTCGCACAGCTTCCTGGCGATCATCCCAGACAGCTGGGGCCCGTACCTGGCGGTGATCACCGCCGTGGCCTCGATGCCGTTCACCTTCTTCATGTCCAACGACGCGTTCTACTTCGGCGTGCTGCCGATCCTGTCCGAGGCGGCCGGCAACTACGGCATCACCCCGGTGGAAATGGCCCGCGCGTCGCTGGCCGGGCAGCCGGTGCACCTGCTCAGCCCACTGGTGCCTTCCACCTATCTGCTGGTGGGGCTGGCCAAGGTTGAATTCGCCGACCACCAGAAGTTCACCCTGAAGTGGGCGATCGCCATTTCGCTGCTGCTGATGATCGGCGGCCTGTTGTTCGGACTCTATCCCTTCACGGCCTGATTCCCTTACCAAGGAGCGTTCTGCAATGACTCTTCGCATCGCCTACGTCACCAGCGGGATGGGCAGTGTCGGCACTGCCATCTGCCAGAGCCTGGCCCGTTCCGGCCATACCGTGGTTGCCGGCTGCGCACCCAACTCGCCACGCAAGGCCAACTGGCTGCGCGAGCAGCACGAACAGGGCTTTGATTTCATCGCCTCCGAAGGCAACGCCACCGATTGGGCGTCGACCACGGCGGCCTTCGCCAAGGTCCGCACCGAAGTGGGCGAGGTGGACGTGCTGGTCAACAACTCCGGCGGCAGCCGCGACCTGCTGTTCCGGCAGATGGCGGTGGAGGACTGGAATGCAGTGATCGCCTCCAATCTCAATTCGCTGTTCAACCTGACCAAGCAGGTGGTCGATGGCATGGCCACGCGCGGCTGGGGCCGCATCATCAACATCGGTTCGGTCAGCGCGCACAAGGGCCAGATCGGCCAGGTGAACTACGCCACGGCAAAAGCCGCGATGCACGGTTTCAGCCGTGCGCTGGCCGCTGAAGTCGCCTCGCGCGGGGTCACCGTCAACACGCTGTCGCCAGGCTACATCGCCAGCCAGGCGATCAGCAGCTTCCCGCCGGACGTGCTGGATCGCCTGGCCGCGTCGGTACCGGTGCGGCGCCTGGGTCGCCCGGAAGAAGTGGCCGGCCTGTGTGCCTGGCTGGCTTCGGATGAAGCCTCCTACGTGACCGGTGCCGACTATCCGGTCAACGGTGGCCTGTACATGGGCTAGCCCTCTCCGCGCAGGGCGTGGGTCTGCTTCCCTCCCCCGGCAGATTCACGCCCTGCGCGGCTTCCCCCACGACGCCGTTCGTTGGTTTTCCGTAAACAAGGTTTCATGTTCCGTTCGCATAGTGGCCGTGCACCACGCCCCCGGGCCGGTGACCATCCCCCATGCAACGGACCATCATGCAGACCCGATACCTGACGATCGCCGTGGCGATCGCGCTTTCCGCCGCCAGCGCCCATGCCGCTGAAGCCACCGACGCCACCGCCGATACCGCGCTGAGCGCGCAGACGCTGGATACCGTCTCGGTCATCGGCCAGGGCGAGACCCGCCAGGTGCAGCGCATCACCACCGTCGACAAGCAGGTGCTGCCGCCGGGTACCAGCGGCCAGAAGATCCTCGACCGCCTGCCCGGCGTGTCGGTGCAGTCCAACGATGCGTTCGGTGCCAACGAGGAATCACAGACCATCAGCCTGCGTGGCTTCGACAAGAGCCGCCTGGGTTACACGCTGGACGGCATCCCGCTGGGCGACAACAGCTACGGCAACTACAACGGCCTCAGCATCGCCCGTGCACTGATCGCCGAGAACCTGGCCGGCGCCGAGCTGTCACAGGGCATCGGCTCGCTGGGCGTGGCCTCGACCAGCAACCTTGGCGGCACCATCCAGTACTTCTCGATGGACCCGTCCACCGAATTTGGCGGCCGCGCCAGCATCACCGTCGGCGATGACAACCAGCGCCGCGGCTACCTGCGGGTGGACACCGGCGACATCAACGGCTTCTCGGCCTACGTGTCCGGCGTGCACCAGGACCAGGACATGTGGGCCGCGCCGTACCAGAACCAGACCACCCGCCAGTTCAATGCCAAGGCGGTATGGAACGTGGGCGACAACCGCTTCGGTGCCTTCGTCGCCACCTCGCGCGCCAGCCAGGCCAACTATGCCTACCTGTCCAAGGACATGCTGGCGCGCGGCCTGGGTTATGACTGGAACATCTATGCACCGGACTGGGATCGCGCCGTCGCGGCTGCATACTGCGCACCGGGCACCTACAACAAGGCACGCTGTGCATTCAGCGGCGGCGTCAACAGCATCGACGATGCCTACTACCAGAGCCGTGCGCTGCGCGATGACAACCTGTACTCGATCGACGCCGACATCCGCCTGGGTGAACAGGGCCGCCTGAAACTACTGGGCTACCACCACGAAAACCGTGGCCAGGGCCACTGGTGGGCACCGGGCCAGCCGTCCTACCCGGGCACCGACAGGATGCTGCCGATCTCGATCCGCAGCACCAACTACACCATCAACCGCGATGGCGTGACCGCTGCGCTGTCGTGGACGCTGGGCATCCACGAACTGGAAGCCGGTGTGTGGTACGAACAGAACGACCATAACGTCTCGCGCAACTTCTACTACATCAGCGGCCCGTTCCTGGACGACCTGTACCTGCAGAACCCGGACCGTCGCCTGTTCAACCAGGACTTCGACATCCGTACCCGCCAGTTCTATGTGCAGGACCGCATGCGCCTCCTCGACCAGCGCCTGACCGTGGACGTGGGTATCAAGAGCCCCAACACGCGCATGACTGCCAAGGCCCAGCCGGGCGTGGAAACCAGCATCGCCTCGGGTACGCTGACCGCCAAGGAATCGGTGCTGCCGCAGCTGGGCGTGGGCTTCAAGCTCAACGCCAACAATGAAGTGTTCGCCTCGTACGCCGAGAACATCGCCGCCTTCGTCGGCGGCGGCAGCGGTGGCCCGCTGCAGGTGTCGCCGGAATCGTTCGCGGCCAGCGCCGGCCTGGAGCCGGAGAAGTCCAAGAGCCTGGAAGCTGGTTTCCGTACCTTCGGCGAGAAATACCAGGCATCGATCGCGGCCTACAACGTGAAGTTCGACAACCGTCTGCTGTCGTTGAACCCGTGCTCGAGCATCGAGGTAGGCACGCGTCCGGAGTGCGTGACGCGCTTCATCAACGTCGGTTCGGTGAAGAGCCATGGCGCAGAGCTGACCTTCATCCTCAAGCCGGTCGATGGCCTGCAGTGGTACAACGCGCTGTCCTGGAACAAGACCACCTACGAGGATGACTACACCTCGGGCGGTGCGATCGTGCCGGTGGCCGGCAAAATCACCGTGGATACGCCGCAGCGCATGGCGTCCAGCGAGATCAGCTGGAACCGCGATGGCTTCTTCGCCAGCCTGCGCGCCAAGTACACCGGCAAGCGGTACTACACCTACACCAACGACCAGTCGGTGCCGGGCGTGACCACCTTCGATGCCGGCGCCGGCTACGACTTCGGCCCGGGCATGGGCCTGCGCAACGTGCGGGTGTCGTTGAACGCGACCAACCTGACCAACAAGCGCTATGCCGGCCAGCTGAGTTCGTTCGCACCGACCGATCCGAAGGGCACGCGGTATGCAATCCATGCGAGTGCGCCGCGGCAGATCTTCATGACGGTGGCGGCGGAGTTCTAAGTCAGAAGCGGGCGCTGCGGCGCATCAGTACCGCAGCGGGGCGAGGTGGGACGGGCCGAGGCAGGACACGCCGCAAGTACGTCCCTGTAGGCTCGGTCGGCGCATCCATGCGCCTCACGGTCCAGCCTCGGCCCGTCCCACCTCGCTCGACGATTTCCTGCGCCGGCGCGGAGGCAATGGAAAGCAAGAGCAAAAGCAAAGAGCCGGGCATTGCCCGGCTCTTTGCTTTTCAAGCTTTTCAAACGCAATCCCTCTGGTGGATTGCTGGCCGTCTAGCGGGAAATTGTCTGGAGCGGGGGGCTTGCGCTGGCCAGGACCGTCCACGGCATGGATGCCGTGGCCGAGCCTACAGGGACGTACTTGCGGCGTGTCCTGGCCAGCGCAAGCCCCCCGCTCTCCCGATATCAATCAAGACGCGACAAGCCGCCAACGCATTTCATTCCGGCGCCAGCTGGTCCATCCGGATGCGGTTGGCGAACAGCGAGAACGCCAGCATGCCGGCCAGGCCGTTGGCCCGGCTCATCCAGTGCGGCAGCCAGCGCGGGGGCTTCAGCACACCCGATTCGAACAACGGGGCGAACGCGATCGCATCGGTCAGGCTCATCTTGCCGGCGAACAACCAGCGGCAGACCTGCAGGCGATCCTCGGCCAGCATGTGGCGGAAGAAGGTATGCACCGACACCAGCCCGCGCAGGTACACCGTGTCCTTGGTGAAGGCCAGGCCCCCACTTGGCGGCACTCCGCGGAACACCCGCTGCGCCGAGGCAAAGCTCTCTTCCGGGTTCTGCCCGGCATCGCAGAAGTAGCGGAACACCTCGATGAAGTCCGCACCTTCGCGCGCCATCGCGATCGCCTCGGTACGCAGGCTGATGCGCTTCAGGCGCTCGATGTCGATGCTGCCGGTGATCTGCTCGGCAAACGTCGCCAGTCCTTCCTGGGTGGCCGTCACCCGTGGCGAGGACAGCGCCAGGCTCGGCAGCACCGGCTGCGCGCGACCGTTCAACGCCGTCAACGAATGCACCAGCGCTTCGTGGTGGAACAGCTGCGCGCGATCGTAGGCGCTGAAACGCGCACTGGTGCGCAGGCGGATGCGGGTCGGTCCGGCAGCCGCCTTCGAGACCAGCTCCGGGTCCAGCTGCACCTGGATGATGCGTGATTCGAAAAACGCATCGAGATCATTCTGCAGCTGCAGCTGCAGGGCGATCGCCGAAACCGGCACCTGCTCTTCCGGTGCCAGCAGTTCGTGATCCAGTTCGGCAGCAATCTGGATGAAGTGGCGCGCCGCATCGCGCGTGCTCGGTCCGTTGCCCGGCAACGGCTGCTCGGGTGACCCGAACAACTGCACCGAACAGGCATCCACGGCTGCGGTGCCGAGGCCTTCCAGCAGCTGCGCGGCCAGATCCCAGCTCTGCGCGGACTGCCGCACGTAATGGCCCAGCGGATGGCTTTCGTCACACTCGGCAGCGAGTGCCGCCAGCGCGCGACGCTCGGCGCTGAAGTCCAGCTTCGGGTAGTCGACCACCGGCAGCGTCGGCTGGCCACGGGCCACGCTGTCCAGGAAGGGTGCCTGCAGTGTCGCCGGCCAGCTGGTCAGGCCCAGCAGGCGGATGCCTCCTACGGCCTCGACCAGGCGCGCATCGAGCGCTGCATGGTGGGCCACGTCACGGTCCAGCGTCGCGGTCGGTTCCATGGGCGGACTATAACGCCCTGCCCGCACGTTGGTAGGTGCCAACCGTGGTTGGCACAGATATGCATGCGCGGAAAGCATCCACGCATGGCGTGGATCTACTGGGCTGCCCCTGCCGTGACAGTGCCAACCAAGGTTGGCAGCCACCATTCTCCAGCCTTAGCGCCGGCGCGGTTTGCCCGCCGGGCGGAACTGCTGGCTCTTGCCCTTCCTGCCACCGCGTTCCTGCGCGGTCTCGGCCTGGCGCACGGCCAGCTTGGCGGCGGCGGCGGCCACTTCTTCCTTCAACTTGAAGTAATTCAGCAGCCGGCTCTCTTCGATCTCGCCGGCATCGATCGCCGCACGCACGGCACAGCCGGGTTCCTGCTGGTGCATGCAGTCGCGGAAGCGGCACTGCGCGGCCAGTGCTTCGATGTCGGCGAAACCGCCTTCGGCCAGCGTTTCTTCGCCGGTCGGCTTCAGTTCGCGCATGCCCGGCGTATCGATCAGGCAGGCGCCCATCGGCAGTGGCATCAGTGCGCGGTGGGTGGTGGTATGGCGGCCGCGCGAATCGTTGGCGCGCACCGTATTGGTCTTCATGCGCTGTTCGCCCAGCAGCGTGTTGGTCAGCGTCGACTTGCCCGCACCGGAAGAACCCACCAGCACCACCGTGCGGCCGGGGCCCAGCCACGGCTCCAGCACTGCAACACTGTCGGCATCCAGGCCATTGATCGCATGCAGGGCGATGCCCTGCATCTCCAGCTCTTCCAGCACCGCCAGCGCATCTTCGCTGTACTCGGTCTGGTCGGCCTTGGTCAGCACCACCACCGGCTCGGCACCGCCACCGCCGACCAGCAGCAGATAGCGTTCAATACGGCGCGGATTGAAGTCCGCATCCAGGCCACAGACGATGAAGACGGTATCGATGTTGGCGGCGATCACCTGCTGGTGGTAATGCTCACCGGCAGCGCCACGCTTGATGGCGGTACGGCGCGGCAACAGGGCAACGATGCGGATGCCATCCAGCAGCACCCAGTCGCCCACCGCCGGCCGTTCGTGGCTGGGGAAGCGCGGGCGCTGCCACTCCGGCAGCGATTCGGCCTTGATCGATGCCTCCGGGCCATCAGCCACCACATAGTGGGTGCGATGCTGCTCGATCACCCGCGCCGGGTGGGCCTCCGGGTGTGCGGCCATCACAGCCTGCCAGTCGGCCTGCTGCGGCGGGCCCGGCCAGGGCCAGCCAATGGTCTGCAGAGCAGTGAAATCGGGGGTCTGGGTCATCGCCGCCATTCTACCTGTGTGGTGCCGCCCAGCCCAATGTTGGCGGGCCCTGCGGCCCTTGCCATGCGCTGCAGCAATTCCGCTACCATGGAAGCCCCATGCCTTTTGCGGCCCACCGCCCATGTCCACTCCCTCGCCCAAACCCCTGGTCATCCGCGAGCGCCTTTCCGAAGTGCGCTACGAAATCCGCGGAGAACTGGCACGGCGAGCCCGGGAACTGGAAGCGCAGGGCCACAAGCTGATCAAGCTCAACATCGGCAATCCCGGCGCTTTCGGCTTCCGTGCACCGGAACACCTGCAGCGCGCGATCGCCGATGACATGGGCCGCACCGATCCGTACACCCACCAGCAGGGCCTGCCGGTCGCCCGCGAGGCCATCGCCGCTGCCTATGCTCGCCGTGGCGCACCGGATGCCCATCCGGACCGCGTGTTCGTCGGCAACGGTGTCAGCGAGCTGATCGACCTGTCGCTGCGTGCGCTGCTCAACCCGGGCGACGAAGTGCTGGTGCCCTCGCCGGACTACCCGCTGTGGTCGGCCTCGACCATCCTCAACGATGGCCGCCCGGTGTATTACCGCTGCGCCGCCGAGAACGGCTTCCAGCCGGACCCGAGCGAGATCGAGACGCTGGTGTCCTCGCGCACCCGCGCCATCGTGCTGATCAATCCGAACAATCCCAGCGGTGCCAGCTACCCGCGCGAGCTGCTGGAGCAGGTGGTCGAGATCGCGCGCCGCCACAACCTGCTGCTGCTGGTCGATGAGATCTACGATCAGATCCTGTACGACGACGCGGTGTTCCAGCCGGTCGCACCACTGGCCGGCGACCATCCCTGCCTGACCTTCAGCGGCCTGAGCAAGGTGCACCGCGCCTGCGGCTGGCGCGTGGGCTGGGCACACCTCAGCGGTGACGACGCGCGGCTGGGCGACTTCCGTGCCGCACTGGACCTGCTGGGCGCGCTGCGCCTGTGTGCCAACGTGCCGGGCCAGTACGCCATCGACGCCGCAGTGAACGGCCCGGACACCATCTCGGAGCTGTGCGCGCCGGGTGGCCGCCTGTATGAAACCCGCCGCGCGGTGATCGAAGCCTGCGCGGCCAGCGAGCACCTGTCGCTGGTTGCCCCCGCTGGTGCGCTGTACGCGTTCCCGGCCGTAGTCGGTGCCGCTGCAAAGGGCTTCGACGATCATAATTTCGCGCTGGACCTGATGAACAACGACGGCGTGCTGGTGGTACCGGGCTCGAGCTTCAACGTGCCTTACCGCCATCACTTCCGCGTGACCCTGCTGCCGGAGGCGTCGGTGATGCGCGACGTGTTCGCCCGTATCGACCGCGCCCTCGCCCGCCGTGCCGAAGACGCCACCAAGGTGGTGCCGCTGAAGCCCCGCCGGTCGGTGGCTTGATCGATGGGCTTGTCGTATCTGGCCCTGGGCGATTCCTACACCATCGGTGAAGCGGTCGCGGTCGACGGCCGCTGGCCGCATCAGCTCGCCGCCGCCCTGCGCGCGCAGGGCATCGCGCTGGGCGACCCGCAGACCATCGCCACCACCGGCTGGACCACCGACGAGCTCGATGCCGGCATCAACGACGTTGCGCCGCAAGGGCCGTTCGACTTCGTCAGCCTGCTGATCGGCGTCAACAACCAGTATCGCGGGCGTCCGCTGGACGAGTACCAGGTGCAGTTCCAGGCCCTGCTGCAGCGCGCGATTGATTTTGCCGGCGGCCGTGCGGACCGGGTCCTGGTGCTGTCCTTCCCGGATTGGGGCACCACGCCGTACGGTGCAGGCAGCGGTCGCGACCTGGGCCAGATCGAACTGGAAACCGACGAGTTCAACGCTGCCGCCGAGGTGATCAGCACCCAGCAGGGCGTGGCCTTCGTCGACATCACCGATATCAGCCGCGACACCGGCGCTGACCCGGCGATGATCGCCGAGGATGGCCTGCACCCGTCCGCACGGATGTACGCGCTGTGGAGCGCGCGTGCGCTGCCGGTGGCCGCACACCTGCTGGGCAGGACGGACTGAGACGATGGACGGCACGCCACGGAACGGCACGCCCCTGCCCTGTTCGCCACTGGATCCCGGGCAGGCGCGCCTGATCGCCGAGTCCTTCCGGCCGATGCAGGCCTGGGGCAGCCGCCGCGATTACTACTACACGCGCGGCAAGCTGGGCAGCGACCCGCTGTATGACGGCGTACTGCAGCACCTTCCCGACGACGGCCAGCCGGTGCTCGACCTGGGCTGCGGGCTGGGCCTGTTCGCGCATGTGCTGCGCCAGCGCGGCCGCCAGCAGCGGTATCTCGGGGTCGACGTGGACAGCGACAAGATCGCCCGTGCGCAGCGCGCCGGCAGTGGCCTGGCCGACGTACGGTTCGACTGTCTGGATGTGCAGGCGCCGTTGCCGGTGCATGGTGGGCATGTGCTGCTGCTGGATGTGCTGCAGTACCTGGACGAAGCGCCGCAACTGGAGCTGCTGCGCGCGGTGAGCGCGCGGGTCGCGCCCGGTGGCCGTCTGCTGCTGCGCACGCCGCTGGCGACCGGCGACCGCCGCGACCGCACCACGCGGGTGGCTGACCGACTGGCCTGGCTGGTCGGCTGGATGGGCACGCGACCTCGCCACTACCCGGATCCGCAGCGGCTGCAGGCCACGCTGGCGGCTGCCGGCATGCAGGTGGCTCCGTTGCGTCCGCTGCATGGGCGCACGCCGTTCAACAGCTGGTTGCTGGTGGCCGAGCGGCCGGGAACTGCGGCCAACGGCTGAGCCCCTCGTGGTGGGCGGCTGTCTACGGGGGCTGCCCGGGCTGGATGGGCTGCGCGGGGACGCCGTGAACCCCTCCTTGGGGGCTTAGCCGCGCCATCCATGGCGCGGATACCCCGCGCAGCCCATCCCACCCGGGCACGGACGGTTTACGGGTACGTCCACCACGGAAGACAGGAGAAAAGCGAAGGGCAAACGCGGGTCGCTTCGCTCTTGCGGCGCTGCGCGCTCGCCGGGCGTGGCCCGGCACTACCGGTCACCTGGCCGGCAGTTCGGCTTTCAGGCCGCGCTCGTCCAGCACCTGCAGCACCCGTTCGATGATGGCCAGGTTGTGGCCATGTGCGGCACCTTCATGCAGCAGCACGATCGCGCCCGGGCGCAGGTCCGGGAGCAGACGCGCCAGCACGCCATCCGGGGTGCAGCCGACACCGTCGTAACCGCGAGCGCTCCAGCCCACGCGCACCAGGCCCAGCTTGCGCAGTACCGGCGCCACGAACGGGTTGGTCATGCCCACCACCGAGCGGTACCAGCGCACAGGTCGCCCACTCACCGCCTGCAGTGCCTGCTGGCAGCCCTCGATTTCCGCCGCCATCGTGCCCGGGCCCAGCCGCCAGAAGCGCGCCTGCGGATGGCTGTGGCTGTGGTTGCCGAGGTCGTGTCCGCGACGCAGGATCTCCTCCACCAAGGCCGGATGCGCCAATACGCGCTCGCCGACCAGGAAAAAGGTCGCCTTCGCCTGGTGCCGGTCCAGCAGATCCAGCACCGCCGGGGTCTGTTCACTGGGGCCGTCATCGATGGTCAACCAGACGCTGTTGCCGGCCGCGGGCAACCGGCTCAGCACCGGCGCATAGAAGCGGCTGTTGGGCAGGAACACCGGCACCATGAACAACGCGTGGCTTGCCACCATCAGGGCCAGGCCCCAGTGCCAGCCCGCCAGCATCCAGACCAGGATCACGGCCAGCTGCGACAGCACCAGCCAGGGCACCCAGCGCCAGGGCCGGGTCGGGATGCGATGCAATGTTCCTGCGTTGGTCATGCCCCATGATGCCATGGGGGGTAGAATTGATGATTCGAATTTTTCGGACCCATGACT
This sequence comes from Stenotrophomonas sp. 3(2025), assembly GCF_052665395.1. Taxonomy (NCBI): domain Bacteria; kingdom Pseudomonadati; phylum Pseudomonadota; class Gammaproteobacteria; order Lysobacterales; family Lysobacteraceae; genus Stenotrophomonas; species Stenotrophomonas sp. 3(2025). The sequence continues at coordinate 129,684 of NZ_JBQOIF010000006.1, forward strand.
GCCATGTCCCTCGATCCCGCCCTGCGTTCGCGCATCGAAACCATCCTCAACGACAACCGCGTCGTGCTGTTCATGAAGGGCCAGCCGTCGATGCCGCAGTGTGGCTTCTCGGCCAAGGCCGTGGGTGCCCTGCAGGACCTGGGCGTGGAGTTCGCCCACGTCAACGTGCTGGCTGACGCGGAGATCCGTGAAGGCATCAAGGCCTATGGCGACTGGCCGACCATCCCGCAGCTGTACATCGACGGCGAACTGGTCGGCGGCAGCGACATCGTGCTGCAGATGGCCGCCAGCGGTGAGCTGAGCAGCGTGCTGGGCCTGGCTGCACCGGACCGCACCCCGCCGCGCATCACCGTCACCCCCGCCGCGGTGGAAATGCTGAAGGGCGCGCTGGCCGATTCGCCGGGTGCGTCGCTGCAGCTGGGCATCGATGCCCGCTTCCAGCCGAACTTCCAGCTGGCCCCGTACGATGAAGGCGCGATCGCCGCCGAGTCCAACGGCCTGCGCGTGCAGTTCGACCTGGCCAGCGCCCGCCGCGCCGATGGCATCACCATCGACTGGGTCGACGACATCCGTGGCAAGGGCCTGGCGATCGACAACCCGAACGCGCCCAAGCCGGTGCAGGAAATCAGCGTGCGTGATGCCGACGACCTGGTGCGTGCCGGCAACGTGATGCTGGTGGACGTGCGTCCGGCCGAAGAACGCGCCATCGCCGCTGTCGGCGTGCCGTTCAAGAGCTTCGATGGCAACGGCCGCGCCGAGCTGGAAGCCCTGCCCAAGGACACCGCCCTGGCATTCCTGTGCCATCACGGTGGCCGCAGCGCGCAGGCAGCGGAGCAGTTCCGTGCGCTGGGCTTCAGCAAGGTGTTCAACGTCACCGGCGGCATCGATGCCTGGTCGGACGAAGTGGACAACGGCGTGCCGAAGTACTGATCGGCGGCGCTTGATACATGGGAAAAACGCCGGCGAAAGCCGGCGTTTTCTGTTGAGCCCATCCACGCATGGCGTGGATCTACTCCTTCCGTGCCCCAAGCGCGGGGGCTGACGTTCCGGTTACCCGGCGAACCCGCCTTCGGCCAGGTAATCCAGTTCTTCCGGCGACGGAATGCGGCCAAGCACCGCATTGCGGTGCGGGAACCGGCCGAAGCGGCGGATGATGTCGCGGTGCAGTTCGGCGTACTGCAGGTATTCCTTGTCACCCAGCACGTCGAACATCGCGACCGAGCGGTCCTGGTCCAGCGGATCTTCGGAGTGCTCGAACGGCAGGTAGATGAAGGCGCGCAGCTTGGGGACCAGCTGCAGGTCCAGCCCCTCCTCGATCGCGCGCGTGGCGTAGTGACGTGCCAGGCCATCGGTGGCATAGGAATGGGCCGTGCCGCGGAAGCAGTTGCGCGGGAACTGGTCCAGCAGCAGCATCAGCGCCAGCGCGCCCTCGGCGCTGCCCAGCCAGTGCTCGCGCGCGCGCGATGCGGCAGCGTGGTGTTCGTCCGCGAACAGCGTACGGAACCGCGCGTCGAACGCATCATCGCGGGCGAACCACTTTTCAGGGCCCGCGTCCTTCCAGAATTCCACCACTTGCGCGGCAACGTCCATCACCTACTCCCCAGGGCCGGCGCGCCGCGCCAGGCCATCATCATCATTCGTCGAAGCGCAGGTGGCGGACCGACTTGCCGTTGCGCCGGATAAGCTTAAGCGCCTCGATGCCGATCTGGATATGGTTTTCCACGAACTGCGAGCTGACCTTGGCGTCGGACGCCTCGGTTTTCACCCCGTCCGGGATCATCGGCTGGTCTGAAACCAGCAGCAGGGCCCCGCTGGGAATGTGGTTGGCGAAGCCGGCAGCGAAGATCGTAGCGGTTTCCATGTCGATGGCCATGCAGCGCATCGCCCGCAGCCGCTCCTTGAAGGCCTCGTCGTGCTCCCAGACCCGGCGGTTGGTGGTGTAGACGGTGCCGGTCCAGTAATCATGGCCCAGGTCGCGGATCATGGTCGAAACCGCACGCTGCAGGGCGAAGGCCGGCAAGGCCGGCACTTCCGGCGGCAGGTAGTCGCCCGAGGTCCCCTCGCCGCGGATGGCGGCGATCGGCAGCACCAGGTCGCCCAGCTGGTTCTTGCGTTTCAGCCCGCCGCACTTGCCCAGGAACAGCACGGCCTTGGGCATCACCGCCGACAGCAGATCCATGATGATCGCGGCATTGGGGCTGCCCATGCCGAAGTTGATCATGGTGATGCCGTCGATGGTGGCGCTGGCCATCGGCCGGTCCAGGCCGATCACCGGCGCCCCGGTCAGCGCGGAGAACGTATGCAGGTAGCCCCCGAAGTTGGTCAGCAGGATGTGCTGGCCGAACTGGTCCAGAGGCACGCCGGTATAGCGCGGAAGCCAATTGTCGACGATGTCCTGCTTGCTCTTCATGGGCGCTCCGGTACGGCGTGGGGCCGATATTGTAGGCCCCCGCCCGCCCCCGCCATACATGCGGCTGCGGCAACGAAGAAGGGCGGCCCTGCGGCCGCCCTCCCGAGGTTTGCCTTGGCAACCGGCAGGCTTAGAAACGCACCGACCAACGCAGATTGGCGCCATGGTCACGGCTTTCATCGCCGAACTGGCCGGTGTAGCCCAGTTCCAGCTGCTGGTTGGCCGTCAGCCAGGCCGACAGGCCCAGTTCGGCCACCACCGCGCTGTCGGCGATCGGCGCACCGCTGACCGCGAACGCATCGCCACCGCTGGCAAAGCCCAGCCTGGCCATCGGGTTGCGGTCGCCCGAAGCGTGGCGATACCCCACCCCGCCGCGCACGTGCAGCCAGCTGTCCTGCTGGAACGAAGCCTTCAGACCCTTGTCAAAGCGCACACCGGCCGTAGCCAGGGTGGTGCGGGTATCGTCCACGTCACCCTGCAGGGCCGCCGCGCCACCGCGCTCGTTGATCGACTTCATGTCCACTTCAACACGTGCCACCTGCAGGTACGGCTCCAGGCCTGCCTCGCGGCCGCCGAAACGGTAACCCGCTTCGATGAAGGCCTGGCGGGTACGCCCGTCGTAGCGCGCGCTGAGCGTATCGCTGTAGCCGGCGAATGCCAGTTCACGGGTGCTGTCGATGTCGTGCTCGCTCCACGCCAGGCCGCCACGCAGACCAAAACCGCCCCAGTTGTGGCTGGCGTATGCACCGAAGTGGGTGTTGTCGATCTTCGACTTCGCCCGACGGCCGTCCTGCTGCTTGACGTCGGTGCGGCCGGTGCCGGCCAGCAGGCCCACCTGCCAACCACCGAACTGGCGGTCCACGCCCATCAGCAGGCCGTTGCTGTTGGCCTCGGTGCGGGCAGTGTTGGCATTGCCATCCAGCGTGCCGCTGCCACCGATTGCCTGCACCCACACACCGGTCGCGGCCGGCTCGTCACTGCCCGGAGAGGTCGCACCCGCACGACGCGACAGCGCCGCATCGCGGACATGGCGGCTGCCTTCGACCAGCGCGATAGACGTGGCTGCATGCAGTTCACCGCTGAGGCTGTCCAGCGCTGCGCCCACCTGCTGCGGGAACAGCGTGGTCAGCGGCTTGGGCAGCCCCTGGTTGATCGCCAGCGTATCGACCACGGTAGCCACGGCATGCTGGTTTGCGGTGCTGGCCGAGCTGGCCAGCGAGTTGCCGCGGGTCACTTCAATGCGTGCGCCGGTGGCGCCGTAGGCCAGGTTGAACTGCATGAACGGCGAGAACGCGCTGAAGTCGGTGATGGCGAACTGTCCGTTCACGCCGCCATCGGCGCGGATGAAGTTGAACTGCTCACCCAGGTAGTAGATGCCCGGCTCCGGCAGCGCCACCAGGGTGCCGCCGAGCGTGGCGGTGCCGGTGACATGCAGCTGGTCGCTGCGGCTGCCCGGTGCCACCTCGGCCTGGTACACGCCGGTCTCGGTCTGCACGTAGTCGCCGTTGATGGTCAGCGTACCGATCGAATTGCCCGGTGCAATGGTGCCCTTCACGATCGTGTAGCCGAGCGTGCCGGTGCCCTTCAGCGTTGCGCCCACTTCCACCGCGGTCATCCCACCGTTCTGGGTACCGTTGAACGACACCACGCCGCCGACGATATCCAGAAGGGTGTTGTCCAGTACGCCGGTGGTGCCCACCCGGGTATTGCCGCCGTACATGTAGAAGAGGGTGCTGCTCAGCGTGCCGTCCACCTGCAGCGTGCCGTCGCGCATGTCGATGTTGTCCATGCGGACCTTGCCGGTCTCGGTGATGGTGCCGGTGCCACCGGTCACGTTCAACCAGCGACCATCGACGCTACCGGCGACCACCAGCTTGCCGGCTGACAGATTGATGTCGGTGTTGCTTGCCACGGATCCGGCGTTGAGCCGGGCCTCGCCACCGTCGACACCCAGGAGGGTCGATACCAGCGAACCGTTCAGCGCCAGGCGACCGCCCGGTACCCACACGCTGCCCAGCGTATTGACGCCGTCAAGTTCCAGCACACCCTCGCGCACCACGGCGCCGTTGAAGCTGTTGTTGCCGCTCAGGCGCAGCCAGCCGATGCCGCTCTTGGTCAGCTTGCCCGGACCGCCGATGTCGTTGGTCCAGTCGTCCCACGCATCGCCTTCCCACACCTTCAGGCCGCCGGCCTTCTGGTTCATCACCACGTCGGTGTCCACGCGCAGCGAACCGTAGCCTTCAATGGCCTTGGCCAGGTTCATCATGCCCCAGCCATACACATCGTCCACGCCAGCGGCGCCGAGGTCGGTGGCGGTGGTCAGCAGCACGTCGCGCACCTGCGCATTGTCCAGGTACGGGAAACGCTCGAACAGCAGGCCCAGCGCACCGGTGACATGCGGTGCGGCCATCGAGGTGCCGGTCATGTCCTCGTAGGCATAGGTCGGCATGCGCTGCTGGATGTCCAGGCCGATATCGTTGCCGGTCTGGAACGGCGCACCGATGATCTGCGAGTCAGCGCCGTAGGCGGTGGAGGTGATGTCGCTGCCCGGTGCCGCAAGGCACCAGTTGGCGCTCAGGCCACAACGCATGGAGCTTTCGGCCAGGACCAGGTTGCGGTCAACGTTGACCACGCTCAGCCAGTACGGTTCCAGGTCGGCCTGGAAGCGCGGCAGGGTGGCATGCACGCCGGCAATCGGCGCGTCTTCCGGCGAGGTGTTGTACGGATAGGTATTGCCGGCAGCCCACACCTGGATCATGCCATTGGCACGCGAACCATCGCCGATGATCTGGAAATAGTCGTCGTAGGCCGGGTTGTTGAAGAACTGCGCGTCCTGCTGGCCAGCCGTGGTCGGCTCGTTGGTGAAACCCCAGCTGTGGTTGACGGCCCGCACCTGCTGCGCGTTCAACTGCTCGTACAGGTCGGCAAACACCGCATCGGACGCACCAATGCCGACCGAGCCATTGCGGTACTGCAGGGTCGACGGATCGACATCCCATACGGTGAGGCTGTTGAAGAACAGGCGTGCCACCGAAAGATCGGCGCCAAAGGCGACGCCGTGGGTACCAGAGCCATCACGGTTGGCAGCGATGGTGCCCGATACGTGCGTGCCATGCGTGTTGTAGGCCAGCCCTTCGAACAAGCCCTGGCTGTTGACGTTGTCAATGTTCGCCTGGTCCATGTCGAGCAGGGTCATGTCGATGGCCACGTCATTGCCATCGCTGCTGAAGCAGGCATCCGGTCCGCTCAGCATGGTGGTGTTGGTACACAACGATCCGTCAGCCAGGCGATCGGCCAAGTGGATGCTGCGGTGGTTCTTGCCGGCGAATTCGGAATGATCCAGTCCGGTGCCGCTGTCGAACACGCCCAGGCGGATCCCTGCACCGGTCAGTCCACGCGCATAGGCGGCGTCGGCATTGATGGCCTGCAGACCCCAGTCGCGGTTGAACTCGCTGGTACGCCAGCTGGCGCGGTCAGCGGGGGCGCCCATCACCGGCTGCGGCTCGACGCTGGCCATCGGCGCGCTGCCGACAGGCGCCTGCAGCGGTGCGGTTGCCGGTGCTGCGGTCACGGTCGGGCGCGCGAATGCGGCCTGCAGGCTGCGCTGGTACTGGTAGCGGGACAGGTCGTCGGGGGTGCCCTGCGCCAGGGCCGGCAGGGTGGCTGCCATCAGCAGCGAGCCTACGATGGCCGATGCGAGCGGGGAAGGCAGGAAAGAACGACGGAGAGAGGTGGAGCGATACGACGTTGCAGCAGTCATCGGGGATTACGTCCTTGATTCCATGGATTGTTTCAGGTGCTGCTCCCTCATGGAGCTGTGTGGGAACACCTGCGCGGCGAGTCAGCGCGCGCTCACCCGCATGTCGCTATCGGCGGGCGTGCCCGCAACTTAATATATTTTTCACATTGGTACTGTCGGGAAAATCCCCACTTCGCCCCTGCCCAAGGTCACTTGGCAAGCACGCCGCTCCCCGGCTAGCGTCGGTGGGTTGAACACGCTGCCAAGGGGATCTGCATGACATCGACGTTGTTGCGCGCCGGGTTGGGTCTGGCGCTGGTATCGCTGAGCACGGCGCCGGCCGTGGGCGCTTCGCGCTTCGTGGCCGATCCCTACCCGAGCACCTACCAGGCGCACCCCGATGGGCCGCTGCTGATCCACAACGCCACAGTGCTGACCGGCACCGGCCAGCGCCTCGACAACGCCGATGTGCTGCTGCGCGACGGTCGCATCGTCGCCGTCGGCGATGCCCTGCAGGTCGATGCCAGCGTCACCCGCATCAACGCCGACGGCAAGTGGGTGACGCCCGGCCTGATCGACGTGCACTCGCACCTGGGCGTCTATCCCAGCCCCGGTGTCGGCGCGCACAGCGACGGCAACGAGATGACCGCGCCGGTCACCGCCAACGTCTGGGCCGAGCATTCGGTATGGCCGCAGGACCCAGGTTTCCAGGCGGCACTGGCAGGCGGCGTGACCAGCATGCAGGTGCTGCCCGGCTCGGCCAACCTGGTCGGTGGCCGCGGCGTAACGCTGAAGAACGTGCCTGCCACCACCTACCAGGCGATGAAGTTCCCCGGCGCGCCGTGGGGCCTGAAAATGGCCTGCGGCGAGAACCCCAAGCGCGTCTACGGTGGCGGCAAAGGCGTGGCACCTGCAACGCGGATGGGCAACGTGGCCGGTTACCGCGCAGCCTTCATCGACGCGGCCGACTACATCGCCAAGAACACGCCGAAGCCGGCCAAGCGCAAGGGCTGGTTCGGCAGCGACAAGGGCGACAGCGCCGGTGATGCCGGCGGCAAGCGCGACCTCAAGCTGGATACGCTCGCCGGTGCGATCCAGGGCGATATCCGCGTGCACATCCACTGCTATCGCGCCGATGAAATGGCCACCATGCTCGACCTGTCCAAGGAATTCGGCTTCAAGGTGGCCGCCTTCCACCACGGCGTGGAGGCCTACAAACTGGCCGACCGGCTGGCGGCCGAAGGCGTGTGCGGGGCACTGTGGGCCGACTGGTGGGGCTTCAAGATGGAAGCCTTCGACGGCATAGCCGAGAACATCGCGCTGGTCGACCGGCCAAAGAACAGCTGCGCCATCGTCCACTCCGACTCGCCCGAGGGCATCCAGCGCCTGAACCAGGAAGCAGCCAAGGTGATGGCCGCCGCGCGCCGCGCGCACATGCCGGAGATCGCACCGGAACGCGCGATCACCTGGATGACCGCCAACGCCGCCAAGGCGCTGGGCATCGAGGCGCAGACCGGCACGCTGGAAGCCGGGAAAATGGCCGATGTGGTGATCTGGAACGGCAACCCCTTCAGTTCGTATGCACTGGCCGAGCAGGTGTTCGTCGATGGCCGCCGTGTGTACGACCGCAGCATGCCACCGGCAACGCCGCGGTCGGATTTCCAGCTTGGACAGGAGTTGCACTGATGGGCATGTTGAACAAGCGCCGCCGGGCATGGCCCGGCACTACCTTGGTTGCGCTGTTGTTGCTGACAACCGCAGCCTCGGCGCAGGACCTGCTGGTGCGCGGTGCGACCGTCGCTACCGCCAGCGCACGTGGCAACGTGGAAGACGCCGATGTGCTGGTGCAGGGCGGCATCATCCGCGCGGTCGGCCGGGGCCTGTCCGCACCGGCCGGTGTGCCGGTGGTCGAAGCCAAGGGCCGCATGCTGACCCCTGCCCTGTTCGGTGGCATCACCGAGATCGGCATCGAGGAAGTATCCGGTGAATCGAGCACGGTCGACAGCGCACTGAAGATCGGCGAGCAGCCGCTGCGCCCGGAGTTCGACGTGACACTGGCCTATAACCCGGCGTCCGTGCTGATTCCGGTGGCGCGCCTGGACGGCATCGGCTTCACGGCGCTGGGCGCGGCCACTGGCGGGGGCTTCGTTGCCGGCCAGGGCGGCGTGGTGCGTTTCGATGGCAGTGCCGACCCGATCGGCCCGCGCGCGCTGTTCCTGCGCCTGGGTGCTGCAGCATCTGAACTGACCGGTCAATCGCGCGCGGCGCAGTGGATGCTGCTGCAGCAGATGGTGGACGAGGCACGCGGCCAAGTGGCCGCCGACTCGCCGCATGCGCTGCTGACCCCGGCCGGTCGCCGCACGCTGGCCCGCTATCTGTCCGGGCAGGGCCGCATTGTGGTGGAAGTGGACCGTGCAGCCGACATCCGCCAGCTGCTGCGCTGGGCGGCCCGCGAGAAGGTGAAGATCGCCGTCGCCGGCGGTGCCGAGGCCTGGCAGCTGGCACCGGAACTGGCAGCGGCCAAGGTACCGGTATTCGTCGACGCGCTGGGCAACCTGCCGGCCACCTTCGACCAGATCGGCGCCACCCTGGAAAACGCCGCGCGGCTGCAGCGCGCGGGCGTACCGGTGGCCTTCGCCCAGCGCGATGACGCCTCGCACAACGCGCGCAAGATGCGCCAGTTGGCCGGCAACGCGGTGGCCAATGGCCTGCCCTGGGCCGACGGCCTGGCCGGGCTGACCCGGATACCGGCCGAGGTGCTGGGCGTGGCCGACCAGATCGGCAGCATCGAACCGGGCAAGCGTGCAGACCTGGTGCTGTGGGAAGGCGATCCGCTGGATGTGGCGCACTATGCCGAACAGGTCTGGCTGGGCGGCCGCGCAATGCCGATGCGCTCGCGCCAGACCGAACTGCGTGACCGCTACCTGCAGCGCAACGCGCAGCCTTGACCATTACCAGGAGCCATCAATGCCCACCCTGCGCTGGTATTTCGACTTCGTCTCGCCCTATTCCTACCTGCACTGGCAGAAGGTGAAACAGCTGCCGCAGTTCGGGCGCATCCAACCGGTGCCCATCGCCTTTGGTGCGGTGCTGCACCATCTGGGCAACCTGGGCCCGGCGGAGATTCCGGCCAAGCGCCGCTTCATGTACCGCCAGCTGCTGTGGACTGCGCAGGCCGAGGGCACCCCTCTGCGCTTCCCGCCCGGGCACCCGTTCAATCCGCTGGCGGCCCTGCGCCTGTGCCTGGCCGCCGGTGCCAGCACTGCGGCGGTGGACGTGCTGTTCGACTGGATCTGGCGCGACGGCCACGCCGGCGACACGGCCGAGGCCCTGCGCGAACCCGCCGCCCGGCTGGGTATCAGCGATGTGGAGGCGGCCATTGGCGAGCCAGCCATCAAGGAGCAGCTGCGACGCAACACCGAGGCGGCGATCGAGGCCGGGGTGTTCGGCGTGCCGACCCTGGCCATCGACGGCGATCTGTTCTGGGGCAACGATACCCACCCGCTGATGGCGGCGGTGCTGGACGACCCCAGCCTGCTGGACCGGCCGGAATGGCGGCAGGCGGTGGCGCTGCCGGTGGCGGTGCAGCGCAGTCGCTGAACAGGCAGTGGCGCTTTTCCCTCGCGCGCCCGGTCCCGTTTTGAGATAGTTTTCACATTTCCGAACCTACAACCGCCCTGGAGGGGGAGCCGCGGATGCGCATCGGAATCGTCGTCGACTCGGCCTGCGACCTGCCGCAGGACTTCATTGCCGAGCACAACATCGTGCTGCTGCCGATCACCGTGCGGATCGGCGAAGCGGTGCTTGCCGACCACCGCGACGAGCAGGCAACGCTCAGCTTCCTGCACGCGCACGTCGCCGAGCACGGCGCCGAAGCGGAGACCATCCCCTTCAGCGTCAGCCAGATCCGCGACCTGTTCCTGCAACGCTTGGTGATCGACTACGACCACGTGTTCTGCATGACCATCACCAAGACCCGCAGCCCGATCCACGACAACGCACTGCAGGCCAGCTTCGCCATCCTCAACGACTACAAGCCGGTGCGGCAGGCGGCCGGCTTCAACTCGCCGTTCGCGCTGCGCGTGCTGGATACCCAGAACCTGTTCGCCGCCCAGGCGGTGACGGCGGTGGAAGCGGTGCGCCTGCGCGCCAGTGATGCCAGCGTGCAGCAGATCCGTGAGCGCCTGGAAGAACTGGCCGGCAACGTGCACGGCTACATGGTCACCCGCGACCTGTACTACATGCGTGCCCGCGCCCGGCACAAGGGCGACCGCAGCGTTGGCCTGCTCAGCGCAGCACTGGGCAGTGCGCTGGACATCAAGCCAGTGCTGCATGGCTATCGCGGGCAGACCGGGCCGGTGGCGAAGATCAAGGGTTTCGACAGCGCCGTGCTGAAGCTGTTCGGCGTGGTCGGCCAGCGCGTACGCGCCGGCCTGATGACGCCGACCGTGTGCGTCAGCTACGGCGGCGAACTGGACGAGCTGCGTGCCCTGCCCGGCTATGCGCAGATGAAGGAGGTCTGCGCCGACCATGGCGTGACCGTGTACGAATCGGTGATGAGCCTGACCGGCATGGTCAACGTCGGCAAGGGCGCGGTCACCGTGGGTTTTGCCGATGGGCCGCATCGGTTTGAATGAAGGCCAACCGCGCTCTGGAATCTGCACATCGATTCCACCGCGCCTATGCCAGCCTAGCCGCACCTCAAGGAGATCAACATGCCTGCGCAGTACCACATCAGCCTGCCCGAACCGTCCAAGGCCCGCGGCAACGACCCCGACCTGTCGTTCCATTCGCAGGGCGCTGCCGGCCTCGCCGAAGAACTGCAGAACGCGCTGCGCAATGGCAGCCTGTTCGAGCGCTGGCGCGACAAGCAGCCGGACCCGGATGCGGTGGAGCCGCAGTGGGGCGCGACTGATCCGGAGGCCACCGTGACCGGTGAGCAGAAGGACCTGCGCATCAACCTGGTGGCCACTACCCGCATCGACAGTGACGTGTTCAAGCAGCGCCTGCGCCTGCTGGCCGGCCACCACTGGGAACTGCGCGACGTGCGTTGAGTTCCGGCTCTGGTAGGTGCCAACCTTGGTTGGCGCTTTCCTGAAGGCTGCCAACCAAGGTTGGGATCTACCGACTCTGCGCCTCCGAATTGTCGCAAATAGCCCGGTAATGATGACCGTGCTTTGGTAGGTGCCAACTTTGGCTGGTACTTCCCGGCACATCGCTCACGTGACTGGCACACTGGCGCGATGAGAAACACAGACCCAATCACCCGGCCAGGCACTCGCGGCCAGAAGAAGCTGCGCGATGCTCCACGGCGACTCCGCTACCTGCAGCGCTGGGCCCGGAGATTCGTCGATGAATTTCCGACTCCGGAAGAGCTGCAGACCAACACCCGTTATTGGAATTACAAAATTCCCACTCGCGCAGGCCTGATCGAAGGTCCTGCATCGACGCCGGCTTTGCAGCGCGCCTGCGCGCAGGCCCTGATCAATGCCTGCGCAAATCTGATCCAGTCGCGCCCGGCCTCGCAAGCAGGTGTGCGGATAACCTGCTGCATCGCCCAGCCTGGCATGTTCTCCAGCGAGGTATGTCTTTACCTGGACGAAGACTATTTCCAGGGACATGTCGCCACTACGGCAGATGGACAGGTCACCGCCATCACCTCGCGCAGCCTTGCTGCCGAATGGGGGCTCGCCTTGCCCAGCGGCATCGAAGAGCGCGGCGTGCAGGTGCGCATCCCACCTGCCGATGACCACGAGGGGATGGAACAGGAATACTGGTTCTTCGGCGAGATTGCCGACCAGCCGTGATGGGTAAGACCGCCCCGTTCCGGTAAATGCCAACCCTGGTTGGCAGCCTTTTGGAACGTGCCAACCAAGGTTGGCCACTACCGGCTTCACCTTGCCGAGCTGCCGGCCAGCGGCCGGCACTACCCGGCATCTGGGTGTGCTGGTATCGTGCCGCCGCCAAAGGCGACTGCACGGATTGCACATGGACCCCAAGCTGAAAGCGCTCATCGAGCAGACCAACCTGTCGGACCTGCTGCCGCCGACGCCTCGGGAAATGGATCTGCAGCAGCCGGTGGCACCGCCGGAACCCGCAAAACCGCAGCCCGCCCGTTCCACCAACGATGCACTGCAGGTGCATTTCGGTGGTACCGACATGGTCGGAAAGCTCGCCAATGCGCCCACCAGTGGACGGATAAAGACCTTCGCCATGATCCTGCTGGGCGGGCCGACCATCGTGTTCGGCCTGCTTCTGCTGGGCATGGTCTGGACCGAGCCGGGCAAGTCAGTGTTCGCGCTGGTCTACGGCACGGTCATCGCAGCGGTGTTGATCGGTATCTGGCCTTATCTGCTGTTCCGCAAACGCGAAAAGCCGGCGGCCTGACGCGGGCTGCCTGCCAGGATAGTGCCGGCCGCTGGCCGGCAACTCATGCATACGGCATCTGCCGGCCAGCGGCCGGCACTACCCATCCTGCGCCTTACCAACCGCCGCCCAATGCGCGATACAGCTCTACGCGTGCAATCGCGGCGGTCGCCTGGCTGTTGGCCAGCGCGGCCTGGTTGTCCAGCGCGATGCGCTGGGTGCTCAATACATCCAGCATGTCGACCACGCCGGCCTGGTACTGCCGACGCGCCGCACCCAGCGCCGTCTCGCTCTCATCCACCGCCACGTGCAGCTGCGCGGCACGCTGCTGTTCGGCGGCATAGCTGTCGATGGCATCGTCCACTTCATGCCAGGCCTGCAGCACGGTACGGCGGAACTGCAGGGCCGCCTGTTGCTGCTGCAGCCTGCTCAGCGCCAGGTTGGCCTTCAGGCGTCCGCCCTGGAAGATCGGCAGGCTGATCGACGGGCCGATACTGAAGCGATGCGCGTTCCAGCCATCCAGATCATCCAGCTGCCTGGCCTGGAAACCGGCATCGCCATTCAAGGTGATGCGCGGCAGGAAGCTGGCCTTGGCCACGCCAATTCCCGCCGTGGCAGCATGCAGTGCAGCCTCGGCACGGCGGACATCCGGGCGACGCTCGGCCAGTTCACTGGGCACGCCCACAGCCACGGTCGGCAACGCGGCCCAATCGCGGCGCGCGCTCTGCAGCTGCGCATCCAGCGCCTGCGGCGGCTGTGCCAGCAGGAACGCGAGTGCATTGCGCAGCTGCGATTCGCGGTGCCGCAGCGGTGCGATGCGAGCCTGCAGCGATGCCACCTGCGCCGCCGCACTGGAGACCTGCAACGTGCTGGCCACGCCTTGGCGCTGGCGCGCTTCGGTCAGCCGCTTGATGTCGTGGGCGATGCTGAGGTTGTCCTCGGTGATGGCCAGCAGCTGGCGCATTGCGCGCAACTGCAGGTAATCACGCGCGGTCTCGGCCAGCAGCGCGATGCGCACCGCGTGTGCATCTTCCTCAGCCATCTGCACGCGTGCGTCGGCCGCTTCCACCTGACGGCGTACGCGTCCCCACAGATCCAGTTCCCAGCTCATGCCGATGCCGGCCTGGAACAGCCCATAGTCATCGCGACCGCCATTACCGGACGGATCGTTCAGGCCTACCTCGCTGTTGCGCGCGCGTACGCCACTGGCAGTGGCGCCGACGCTGGGCAGCCGGTCGGCCGCGGTGACGCCACGCGCGGCGCGGCTCTGCTGCACCCGGTTGGCGGCCAGCTGCAGGTCGAGATTGGCCTGCAGTACCTGCGTCGCCAGTTGCCCCAGCAGCGGATCATCGAAACCGGACCACCAGCTGGCGTCGTCATCCAGCGCAGCTGAAGCCACCGCTTCGCCCTGCCACTGCGTGGGCAGGTCGGCCTGCGGGCGCACGAAGTCCGGGCCCAGCATGCAGGCGGTCAACGCCGTGCACAGTGCCGCTGCAGCCAGTCCACGCGGGAATACGCGGATCATGCGCCTTCCCCGCCCGTGCGGTGCCGCTCGCGCTGCGCGCTCTGCACCCGCTGCGGACGCTGCGGACGCTGCAGATCCACGCTGGCTTCCACCGACATGCCGGCCCGCAGTTGGCCCAGCAATGCCTGCTCCGGCTCCAGCACGATCTTCACCGGAATGCGCTGCACCACCTTGGTGAAGTTGCCGGTCGCGTTTTCCGGCGCCACCGCGGCAAACGTCACGCCAGTGGCCGGGGCGATGCTGTCGATATGGCCGCGCAGCCGCGTGCCGGGAAATACATCCACCGTCAGTTCGACCTGCTGCCCCGGCTGCATGCGGGTCATCTGCGTTTCCTGGAAGTTGGCGACCACGAAGGCCCGCTGCAGCGGCACCACCGCGGCCACCGGCGTGCCCGGGGTCAGGTAGGCGCCGACGCGCACTGCGCGGCGTCCCACCACGCCATCGATCGGTGCACGCAGCTCGGTGTGCGAAAGATCCAGTTCGGCGCGCGCCTGTGCGGCTTCGGCACGCTGCACGGCCGCCTGTGCGGCCTGCACCCCGGCAGCGAGGATGTCGGTGCGCTGGCGTGCGGTCGACAACGCGGCCTGTCCCTGTTGCAGATGTGCACTGGCCACGGCCTGCTTCGACTGCGCCTGCTGCGCGTTCTGCACGGTACCGGCACCGTCGCGGGCCAGCTCGCGGTAGCGCTGCTGGTCGGCGCTGGCCAGGGTCAGTTCGGCGCGGCTGACATCCACACTCGCCCTGGCCTGTTCGATCAGCGAGCCCTGCTGTGCCAGCGCCGCCTGCGCGTTGGCCAGCTGCGCGCGCGCATTGGCCAGGTCGGCGCGGGCGGCCAGCAACGCGACCTGGTAGTCGCGGTCATCGATGCGGGCCAGCACGTCACCGGCCTTCACCGCCTGGTTGTCTTCCACGTTCACCGCGCTGACGAAGCCGGCGATCTTCGGTGCGACTACGGTGTAATCAGCAACCACATAGGCGTTGTTGGTGGTCTGGTGGCGGCCATCGCGCAGCAGCAACCAGGCAGCACCGGCCAGAAGCAGTACGCCCAGGCCGAGGCCGGCGTTGAGATACGTTCGATTGATTGTCATGGGGAGTTCCTGCGAAGGGATCAGGCCACGGCACGTGGCGGATGGATGCGGGTGGGCATCCAGGCAATGAGGGGAATGAAGGCCAGCGCGACCAACGCGACCAGCAGGTAGAGATCGGCCGAGGTCAACGTCTGCACCTGCGCGTGCAGGCGCGCGCCAAGCTGCGGCCCTTCGGCCAGCCACGGCTGTTCGCCAAGTCGCTCGACCAGCACGGTGGAGTGGAAATGGCGGCGTCCCTGCGCGACCGCTTCCAGCACGCCGCTGGCCAGCACCGCAGCAAAGCCCTTGACCGTGTTGAACCACGCCGAGGCAAAGGGGCCGTCCTGCGGCGCCAGGCCGCCGGTGGCCAGCATCAGCAACGGCAGCACCGCCATCGGCTGCGCAAACACCTGCAGCAGCTGTACCCACAGGAAGTTGTCGCGTATCCAGCTGACGTCCAGATGCGCGCCCAGCCAGCAGGCCAGCGCCAGCAGCGCCAGGCCGGTGGCCTGCACCCAACGGCAATCGATCGCACGGATGTTCAGCAGTGCGGCGACCAACGGCAGCGCGATGACCTGCGGCACCGCCACCCACAGCAGCATCGGCGCGGTCTGTTGCGGGCGATAGCCCTGCACGCTGGCGAGGAAGCCGGAAGGAATGGAGATCACCGCCAGCAGCACGAACAGCACGCCACCGAGGGTAATCAGCGAGTAGCTGAGGTTGCGGTTGGCCAGGAGCTGCAGCTTGAAGAACGGCAGTGGATGGAACCACTCGTTGATGAGGAACAGCACCAGCAGACCCGCACCGCCACCCAGCATCAGCGTGATCAACGACGAGTCGAACCAGTTCAGGCGCGGGCCCTGCACCAAACCCAGTACCAGCAGCACCAGCGCCGGCAGGCCGAGCATCAGGCCGACGCCGTCGAACTGTGCGAAGCGCTCCAGCCGCAGGGGATCCTGTGGCAGGCCCCAGCCGACCATCGCCATCGCCGCCAGGCAATACGGCACGATCTGCCAGAACGCCCAGTGCCAGCCCACCTGCTCCACCCAGAATGCGGCCAGCGGAGTGCCCATGCTCGGGCCGAAGGTGGCGGTCAGTGCGTAGGCGGCCAGGCCGTACAGCTTGATGCCCGGCGGCAGGAAGCGCAGCGCCACGCTCATCAGCAGCGGCGGCAGCGCGCCCCCACACAGGCCCTGCAATGCGCGCAGCAGCAGAAAGGTCTGCAGGTTGGGGGCGAGCGGGCACAGCACGCCCAGCACCATGAAGCCGCCGATCATCGCCAGCGCAAAGCGGCGCAGCGAGAAGGTGGCTGCGCACCACGGTGCGAATGCCATCGCGCTGACCGACATGGCGCTGTACAGCGCCACGATCCAGCTGCCGTCATCGACGCTGAAACCCATCGCACCGCGGATGTCGGCCAGCGCGACCTTGGTGACGTTCTCGTTGAAACCCGACACCAGCACTGCCAGCAGCACACCGCACAGCCCAATCAGGATGCGCCGGTCGAAGCCGGGGGCAGCGACAGGCCGGGGCACTGCCGGCGCCGCGGGCATGGCGGCCGGCGTGCTCACTGCCGACTGCCGATCCGTGCAGTACACGGCATATATGGAGACATTGGATTGCGCTCAGTGGAACTTTTGGGAGCGCAGTCTAGAAAGGCCGTTGCCTGCGAAAAATGGCGTGCCCGGCATCGCAGGCGTGCGTCCGGCGCACGCCCGCGGGCAATCAGTGGTGGGCCGCCTCGACCGAATCGCACATGCCCTTGATCGCCCGCCGCAGCCACTGGTGGGCCGGGTCGTTGTCCATGCGTGGGTGCCAGGCCTGCACCAGCGCTACGGTCCGCACCGGCACCGGCAGCGGGAACATCCGCAGCGGCAGGCCCATGCGGGTGATGCGGTCGAGCATCACGCTTGGCATCTGCGGCAGCACCAGGTCCGAATCGGCGGCAGCAAAGATCGCGCCATGGAAGGTAGGGATGACCACCGCCACCCGCCGTTGCAGGCCGAGCGCTGCCAGCTCTTCGTCGATCGGGCCATGCGCAAGCCCGCGCCGGGACACGGCGATGTGGTCGCAGGCGGCGAAGCGCTCGACACTGATGTCGCCGTCGAACAACGGATGGTCCTCGCGTGCCGCGCCCAGCAGCGAGGTGGTGAACAGGTGCTGCACCTTGGTTTCAGGGCTGTGCTTGCCGGCCGTGCTGATGTACAGGTCGATCCGCCCCTGCACCATCGCGTCGTCATCGGTATCGCCTTCGGGCACGAAGCGCAGCATGCAGCGCGGTGCCTGCTGGCGGAAGACATCACGCAGGCGGCCGCCATAGCTGCCGATGAACACATCGTTGGCGCGCACGCTGAACGTTCGTTCCAAGGTGGCCATGTCGACCTCGCGGCCCGCATTGAACACGCGGTGTGCCTGCTCGATCACATCGCGCACCTGCTCACGCAGTTCCAGCGCGCGTGGCGTGGGAGCGAGCCCACGGCCGGCGCGCACCAGCACCGGATCACCCAGGGCTACCCGTACCCGGCCCAGGGTACGGCTCATCGCCGGCGCACTGAGATTCATCCGTCGCGCAGCGGCCGCCACGCTGCATTCGTCGATCAGCACATCCAGTGCCAGCAACAGGTTCAGGTCCGGCAAGGGCATGGCAGTCTCCCGCAAATGGGATGACTCTACTGCAATCCAGACCATCCAGAATTGCGCTGTACGCACGCATTGACTGCGGCGCACGGCATGGGTGTGCGCGACGACATCAGCGACCATCAGCGCCCTGCAAAGGAGCTTTCCATGTTCAACACCCTGCTGGTCGCGCTTGATGGCGGCCCCCAGCACGACCGCGTGCTGGACCTGGCCGCCGCCATGGCCGGCCCCCGCAGCCGCCTGCACCTGCTGTGCGTGCTTGACCCCGAATTCGCACTGGCCGCTGGTGCCACCGATGCCGACCGCCGTGAGTATCCCGCCGCCGCCCGGCAGCAGGCGCATGCCGAAGCGGTACTGGCCGACGCCCTGGCCGAGCTGCGCGAGCGCGGCGTGGACGCCATCGCACAGCTGCCTTCCGGCGATCCTGGCGAAGTGATCAGCGCGCAGGCGCGTCGCCTGCAATGCGACCTGATCGTCATCGGCCACCGCCATCTGTCACGCCTGCAGCGCCTGTTCGAGCCCTCGGTGGGGCAATGGACGATCGACCATGCGCCCTGCCCGGTGCTGGTGGAAACACGTGATCCTTAGGTATCGCCAGCATGGCGATGTACTGGCCTGCGGCGGCCTGACGCGGGCTGCCTGCCAGGGTAGTGCCAGCCCCGATCAACCACGCACTTTCCTGCCGTGGCAGTCGCGCAGCCATGCTCAACAGTCCAGCGTGTCGTGCGCGCCCCCGTCGTCGTCCAGCACGTGTGCATGCAGGACTACCTGGTTCCGGCCCGCACGCTTGGCCGCGTACAGGCCGGCATCGGCATCGGCCAGCAACTGTTCGGCGGTGGCCAGCGCCGGCGGATGCAGGTAACCCACGCCCACGCTGATGCTGACCTGGCCTTCCGGCAGCGGCAGCGCTTCCACCGCCTCGCGCAGGCGCTCGGCCAGCGCCAGCACACCCGACAGCGGGCTGCCGGGCACGATCACCGCGAATTCCTCACCGCCATAGCGCGCCACGCTGTCGGCCGCGCGCCCGGCGGTGGCCTGCAGCACCGCGGCCACCGCCTGCAGGCAGCGGTCGCCGGCAGGATGACCGTGCTCGTCGTTGAATGCCTTGAAATGGTCGATGTCCACCAGCAGCAATCCCAGTTCGCTGCCGCTGCGACGCGCCCGGTTCCATTCGGCCAGCAGCAGCGTATCGAACTGGCGGCGATTGGCTACGCCGGTCAGGCCATCCTGCCGTGCCAGCTGATCCAGGCCTGCCTGCCGCTCCAGCAGGTCGAGCTGCAGCAACGTGCTGCGCAGGCTGAAGCCCAGCGTTGCCACCACGAACCCGGTCAGCGCCAACGGCCGCGCGTGGTCCACCACCAGGGTACCGACCACCAGCAGCAACAAGGGCAGGATGATCGGTCCACCGGCCTGCACCAATCGCAGCAGGCGAGGATGCAGCACGAAGCCCGGTGCGGGTGCCTGGCGCAGCGCCAGCAGCGCCAGCAGCAGGAACGGCAGGTCGATCAGCAGATCGTTGTAGGCGCCGAACGACTGCTCGGCGGTGTAGTGATTGATGTAGAACGCCAGCAGCAGATAGGACAGCGCATACAGCGCCAGCGCGCGGTAGAAGCTGCGCCGTTCAGGCGCATCGCCGGCGACCCAGCGCACCACCGCGAAACCGGCGATGCACAGGTTCTGGATGTCGAACATGCGCTGCATGTGCGCCATCGCCTGGTCGTCGATATCGATGCGGTCGGCGAAGGACTGGGTATGCACGAAGAACAACACACCCAGCAGGGCGGCCATCACGCCGTCGATCAGGCTGATGGTCCAGCGTTCGCGACGGGCGCGGGCCAGGATGAACACCAGCGGCACACCGTACAGCACATACAGCAGCAGGCTGGCGCGTGGGGTGATGTCGGCCCGTCCGGCGCCCAGTGCGTCTGCCATGTTGAAGGCCATGCCACCGGCCCAGAGCAGCAGCGCCACTGCAGTGGCACGCCAGCCCAGGGCAGCGCGGTCGCGCTGGCCACGCCACAGGCAGGCCGCGGCCGCCAGCAGGGGGGCCACGGTCAGGAACACGAACGATCCCTCACCGGCCGCACCCGGCCAGAACGCCACGACCACGCCATGGCAGATCAGGAACATCAGCGCCAGCACAACCAGCATGCATCCCCCATGCGCAAGGCCGTATGGCGGCACGATAGCGTGCCGGCACGCCACAGCGGCGTGATCCACTGCGACAAAACGACACTCCGGGCACATGCGCTGGTCGTGCCGGCCGCTGGCCGGCAACTCCAGGGAATCACCGGTCTGCAGGTTGCCGGCCAGCGGCCGGCACTACCCGCAAAACGTCAGGCGTACAGCGCGCGGGCGTGGTGGGCGATGTGTTCGCCGATGAAGCTGGCGATGAAGTAATAGCTGTGGTCGTAGCCGGGCTGCAGGCGCAGGTTCAGCGGATGACCGGCAGCTTCGCAGGCCTGCTGCAGGCGCTGCGGCTGCAGCTGGGTGTGCAGGAACTCATCCCCCTCGCCCTGATCAACCAGCAGCGGCAGGCGCTCGCCAGCGTGGGCCACCAGTTCGCAGGCATCCCACTGCGCCCAGTCGGCCGGGTTGTCACCGAGGTAGGCGGCGAATGCCTTCTGCCCCCACGGCACGTGGCTGGGTGCCACGATCGGCGAGAACGCCGACACGCTGCGGTAACGGCCCGGGTTGCGCAGCGCGATCACCAGCGCGCCATGGCCGCCCATCGAGTGGCCACTGATGCCTCGTGCGTCGGTTGCCGGGAAACCCGCCTCGATCAACGCCGGCAGCTCGTGAGCGACGTAGTCGTGCATGCGGTAGTGCTTGGCCCACGGCTGCTGTGTGGCGTTGAGATAGAAACCCGCGCCCTTGCCCAGGTCATAGCCCTCGGCATCGGCCACGTCATCGCCACGCGGACTGGTGTCCGGGGCGACGATGATCACGCCGTGCTCGGCCGCATAGCGTTGCGCGCCGGCCTTGGTGATGAAGTTCTGCTCGGTGCAGGTCAGCCCGCTCAGCCAGTACAGCACCGGCAGCTTCCGGGTTTCGGCCTGCGGCGGCAGGTACACGGCGAACTGCATGTCGCAGCCCAGCGTGGTCGAATGATGGCGGTAGACATCCTGCCAACCGCCGGCACAGGCGCGGTGTTCGATACGTTCCATGAGGTTTCCTCCCGAGGGACGGCAGGCAAGCGCCTGCCGCCCGGCGCGGCTCAGTAGTGGACGACCGAACGGATCGACTTGCCTTCATGCATCAGGTCGAAGGCTTCGTTGATCTTGTCCAGGTCCATGGTGTGGGTGACGAACGGGGCCAGCTCGATCTCGCCCTTCATCGCATCTTCGACCATGCCCGGCAGCTGGCTGCGGCCCTTCACGCCACCAAACGCGGTGCCCATCCACTTGCGGCCGGTGACCAGCTGGAACGGACGGGTGGAGATTTCCTGCCCGGCACCGGCCACGCCGATCACCACGCTCTGGCCCCAGCCACGGTGCGCACATTCCAGCGCCGCACGCATCACGTTGACGTTGCCGATGCACTCGAAGCTGTGGTCCACCCCCCAGGTGGTCATCTCCACGATCACCTGCTGGATCGGCTTGTCGAAGTCCTTCGGGTTGATGCAGTCGGTGGCGCCGAATTCGCGGGCCAGCTCGAACTTGGACGGGTTGGTGTCCACCGCGATGATGCGCCCGGCCTTGGCCTGGCGCGCCCCCTGGATGACCGCAAGGCCGATGCCGCCCAGGCCGAACACGGCCACGCTGTCGCCTTCCTGCACCTTGGCGGTGTTGTGCACCGCGCCGATGCCGGTGGTCACGCCGCAGCCGAGCAGGCAGACATGCTCCGGGTTCGCTTCCGGGTTGATCTTCGCCAGCGACACCTCGGCAACGACGGTGTATTCGCTGAAGGTCGAGCAGCCCATGTAGTGGTAGATCGGCTCGCCGTTGTAGCTGAAGCGGCTGGTGCCATCGGGCATCACACCCTTGCCCTGGGTGGCACGCACCGACACGCACAGGTTGGTCTTGCCGCTCTTGCAGAACAGGCATTCACCACATTCGGCGGTGTACAGCGGAATGACGTGGTCACCCGGCTTGACGCTGGTCACGCCCTCGCCCACCTCCACCACGATGCCGGCGCCTTCATGGCCCAGCACCACCGGGAACAGGCCTTCCGGATCATCGCCGGACAGGGTGAACGCATCGGTGTGGCAGACACCGGTGTGGGTGATCTTGACCAGCACTTCGCCCGCCTTCGGCGGGGCGACGTCGATCTCGACGATCTGCAGCGGCTGGCCGGGACCAAAGGCGACGGCGGCACGGGATTTCATGATGGCACTCTCCAGAAAGGGCTTGCGGAAAACAGGATGCGCGGCGCTGTGTCGCGCCGTCGTTCATTTCAGGTACGAGCGGATCAACGCGCTCATGTCGCGCACGCGTTCGGCGCGTAGTTCATCGGAGGCGGCGGGCTGGCCGAACTCCTCGCGCAGGTGCGCTTCCATCACTTCGGACATCAGACCGTTGACCGCGCCACGGATGGCGGCGATCTGCTGCAGCACCGGCCCGCAGTCGGCACCGGCTTCCAGCGCGCGGTCCAGCGCATCGCACTGGCCGCGGATGCGGCGCACGCGGGCCAGAACCTTCTTTTTCTCTTCGGGAGAGTGCGGCATCGCGGACCGGCCTCTGAACTATACTGGGGGATAGTATACAGGAGCCGATCCGGACCTCAATCGAACGCCCCTTCTGCGGCCAGCCGGGTCAGCTCTTCCACCACATAACGCACCTTCGGCCGCAGATGCCGCGTCTGTGGCCACAGCGCATGGATGTCCACATGGTGCTGCGTGCAGTGGTCCAGCACCGTCTGCAACGCACCGGATTCCAGGTGATGGCGCACCAGAGACATCGGCATCTGGCAGATCCCCAACCCGGCGATCGCCCCCTCGATCACCGCATCGCCATCGTTGAGCTGGTGCGTGGCACTGGGGATGAAGCTGCCGTTGGTGCCCTCGCTGCCGATCCGCCACGCCACCGACTGGCCATGACGGAAGCCGACCACGCTGCGATGGTCGCGCAGTTCGTCCAGCGTCTGCGGCACACCATAGGCCTTCAGGTAGGCCGGCGACGCGCAGGTCACCAGGCGCTGGCTGGCCAGCTTGCGCGCGACCAGGTGCTCGGCGTGATGCAGGCCGCCAAAGCGGATCAGCAGGTCGATGCCCTCTTCCACCGGGTCAACGAAGTGATCGGTGAAGGTCATCGTCAACTGCAGGTCAGGGTGTTCATTGCACATGCGCAGCAGTACCGGCAGCACCACCAGCCGCCCGAACGAGGACGGCATGTCGATGCGCAGGCGGCCGCTCGGCAGATGCGCAGCCGAGCCCAGGCAGGCTTCGGCCGCCGCGATTTCATCCAGGGCCGCGGCGCAGGAGGCGTAGTACGCCTCGCCGTCGGTGGTCAGCGCGATGCGCCGGGTGGTGCGATGGAACAGGCGCACGCCCAGCCGCGTTTCCAGCCGGGCGATGGCCTTGCCGACCGCCGAGCGGGAGATGCCCAGCGCGTCGGCGGCCTCGGTGAAGGTGGCCGAGCGCGCCGTGGTGACGAAGGTCGCCAGGCCATTCAGGGATTCGACGGGAAGCATCGGCAGGCTCGCTCATTGGGGACAGATTGTCCCGCCTGACGGGAAATCTACCGCCTTTATGTGCCCGCATGTCAACTCCATCATGGTGCTGTCGCGCCGTTGGCGCCCTCCCCCGCTCCGAGATGACTGACATGACCGCCGCCCTGTTCCGCCCCTTCGACCTCGCTGGACTACCCCTGCACAACCGCATCGCGATGGCGCCGATGACCCGTGCCCGCAACCCCGGCGCCGTCGCCAATGCACTCACCGCGCAGTACTACCGGCAGCGCGCCAGTGCCGGCCTGATCATCAGTGAAGGCACCCCGGTCACACCGCAGGGCCAGGGTTACATCGACGTGCCGGGCATCTGGTCGGCCGAGCAGGTCGGCGGTTGGAAGCTCGTCACCGACGCCGTACACGCTGCGCAGGGCACGATGTTCGCGCAGCTGTGGCACGTCGGCCGCATGTCACACAGCTCGCTGCAGCCCGACGGCGGCCAGCCGGTGAGCGCTGGCACGCGGCCGGTGGCGAGCGATCCGAAGAACACCTCGTTCGTGTACCTGGACGACGGCAGCCGTGGCCATGCCGATCCGACACCGCCGCGTGCACTCAGCACGGAAGAAGTGCCGGGCATCGTCGCCGACTTCGTGCAGGGTGCCGACAACGCGATCGCCGCCGGCTTCGATGGCATCGAACTGCATGCGGCAAACGGCTATCTGTTCGAGCAGTTCCTCAACCCGGTCACCAATGACCGGCAGGACGCGTACGGCGGTTCGCTGCGCAACCGCGCGCGGCTGATCCTGGACACCGTGGATGCGATGGCCGCGCGCATCGGCGCGCACCGCATCGGCGTGCGCCTTGCGCCGAACAGCCAGGTCTTCGACATGCCCGCCTATGCGGAAAACGAAGCCAGCTATCTGTACCTGGCCGAGGAACTGGGCAAGCGCGGGCTGGCCTATGTGCATCTGAACGACAACTACCTGCACGGCGCACCGGCGATCGGCGAGGCCTTCCTCAAGGCCTTCAAGCAGGCCTATGGCGGTACGGTGATCCTGGCCGGCGGCATGACCCGCGAACGCGCCCTGCGGCTGGTCGAGGAAGGCAGCATCGATCTGGCCGCCTTCGGCCAACCGTTCATCGCCAACCCGGATCTGGTCGAGCGCCTGCAGCGCGATGTCCCGCTGGCCATCCCCGACCGCAGCACCTATTACGGCGGCGGCAGCGAGGGCTATCTGGACTACCCGCCGGCACCGTAGATCCATCCCAGGCGTGGATACGCTGCACCGGCCACCGCCGGCGTGCCGCGCCTTGATCCTGCCGGGCCATGAGCGCATCGTGGCCCGGCCCGACCTCGGTCCTGCCCCATGAACGCCTCCGCCGCCTCCTTCATCGTCAACCTCGACGTCCCTGACATCACCGCCGCCGAAGCCTTCTACACCCAGGCCTTTGGCCTGCGCAGCGGCCGCCGCCTTGGCCCCGGTGCGCTGGAACTGCTCGGCGCCCCCACGCCGCTGTACCTGCTGCAGAACGATGCCGGCAGCGCAGCGACCGAGGATGGCGATGTCCGCGATTACGAGCGCCACTGGACGCCCGTGCATCTGGACTGGGTGGTCACTGACATCGACGCGGCGCTTGCCCGCGCGGTTGCGGCCGGAGCCGCACTCGAACGTCCCATCCGCGAACGCCGCTGGGGAACGATCGCCGTGCTGTCCGATCCGTTCGGCCATGGCTTCTGCCTGATCCAGTTCAGCGATGCAGGGTATGACGCGCTGGTCGAATGAACTGGTGGCTGCGTAGCGGGCAGCAATCCACGCATGGCGTGGATCTACCGACGCGGGCGGGTGCCGATCGTTGGTCGGCACCGCATCACTCACCGCGATTCACTCGCGCAGCATGTCCACGAACGCACGCAGCGCACCGGGCATCTGCCGCTGCTTCGGGTAATACAGCGCAAACCCGGCGAAGGGCTCGCTCCAGTCTTCCAGCACCGCCACCAGGCGGCCGTCGTCCAGATACGGCCGCGCGGTGTCTTCCAGCACATAGGCCAGACCGATGCCATCGAGCACTGCGCCAACCACGGTGCCCTGCTCGCACAGCGTCAGCCGACCCGGTACGTCGATCTCAAGGGTCTGGCCATCGCGCTCGAACTGCCACTTGTACAGATGGCCGCTGGCGAAACGGAAACGTACGCACTCGTGCGCGGACAGGTCGCGCGGATGCTGTGGGGCCGGCCGGCGCCGCAGGTACTCCGGTGAACCGACAATCAAGCCGCGCAGCGGCGGCCCCATCGGCACCGCCACCATGTCCTCGGGCACGAACTCGTGGAGGCGCACGCCCGCGTCGTAGCCCTCGGCAACGATATCGACCAGGCCATCGTTCTCGGTCAGCTCCACCCGTACGTCCGGATGCGCGTGCAGGAACCGCGCCAGCCGCGGCCCCAACTGGGTCGCCACCGCCGCCCGCGTCGCATTGATCCGCAGCAGGCCGGCCGGCACCGCGCGGAAGTGGTTCATTTCCTCCAGCGCATCGTGCACCTGCCCCAGCGCCGGCTGCAGGCGCTCCAGCAGGCGCTGCCCGGCCTCGGTGAGGGCCACGCTGCGGGTGGTACGGTGGAACAGGCCCACCCCCAGCCGTTCCTCCAGCGCGCGGATCGCATAGCTCACCGCCGAGGTCGACAGGGCCAGTTCGGCACCGGCGCGGCGGAAGCTGCGGTGGCGCGCGACCGCAGCGAAGGCGGCCAGGTGGGTCAGGTTGTCAGTGGCCATGATTATGCAGTCTGCCTTGATGAATCATGCCGATATATCCGCTTCTTACCCTGGGGTACGGGGCGTATTGTAAAACGCCTTTCGACAAACCCTGCCAAGGATTCCCCATGTCCCTCGCCCGTGGTTACGCCGCCCACACCCATACCGACCCGCTGGTGCCCTTCGAATTCGAGCGCCGCGCGGTTGGCCCGAACGATGTGCGCATCGAGATCCTGTACAGCGGCATCTGCCATTCCGACCTGCACCAGGCCCGCGACGACTGGGGTGGCTCGATCTACCCGATGGTGCCGGGCCACGAGATCATCGGCCGGGTCACCGAAGTCGGCAGCGAGGTCACCCGCTTCAAGGTCGGCGACCACGCCGGTGTCGGCTGCATGGTCGATTCCTGCCGCCATTGCGATGCCTGCCAGCACGACCTGGAGCAGTACTGCGCCGAAGGTGCGACCTGGACCTACAACGGCCGCGAGCGTGAAAGCGGCGCACCGACCTACGGCGGCTACTCCGACCATGTGGTGGTCGAGCAGCGTTTCGTGGTCAAGGTGTCCGAAACGCTGGACCTGAAGGCAGCCGCGCCGCTGCTGTGCGCCGGCATCACCACCTGGTCGCCGCTGCGCCACTGGAAGGTCGGCCCGGGCCAGAAGGTCGGCGTGATCGGTCTGGGCGGCCTCGGCCACATGGGCGTGAAGTTCGCCAAGGCGCTCGGCGCGCACGTGGTGATGATCACCACCACCCCGGAAAAGGGTGCCGACGCCAAGCGCCTGGGCGCTGACGAAGTGCTGGTTTCGCGCGATGCCGAGCAGATGAAGGCGCATGCCGGCAGCTTCGACTTCCTGCTCAACACCATCCCGGTCAGCCATGACACCAACCCGTACCTGGGCCTGCTCAAGCGCGAAGCGACCATGTGCCTGGTCGGTGTGCTGACCGAACTGGACCCGCCGTTGACCGGTGGCAGCGTGATCTTCGGTCGCAGGAACCTGACCGGCTCGGCGATCGGCGGCATGGCCGAAACCCAGGAGATGATGGACTTCTGCGCCGAGCACGGCATCGTCAGCGACGTGGAGATGATCGACATCAAGAACGTCAACGAAGCCTGGGAGCGCATGGCCAGGAACGATGTGCGCTACCGCTTCGTGATCGACATGGCCACCATCAAGGCCTGATCGCTGCGCTGATGGAATGAAGAAACCCCGGCATTGCCGGGGTTTTTTTTGCGTACGCCACCCGCCGGGCATGGCCCGGCGCCACCGGATTCGTGGCGGGTAGCGCCGGGCGCATTTTCAGTACGCGAACTCGCGGAACACCGGGTCGACGTCGCCGTGCCAGCGGCCATGGAACAGCGCCAGCTTGCGCTCGGCCGGGGTCAGGCCGGACTCGACGATTTCCTGCAGCACGTCCAGGAACTTGCTTTCATCCTGGCCATCGGCATTGCGCGCCGCACGGCGCTTGAGCCCGTCCACCGAAATCTTCACCGCCTCGCGGGCGAGGTCGCGCACGGTGCCACCGCGGAACGGCAGGCCCATCGCGTGCTTGGGCACGCCATCACGCAGCGCATGGCGCTCGGCCAGGCTGAAGTCACGCACCAGATCCCACGCCGCATCCAGCGCCGTGTCGTCGTACAGCAGGCCCACCCAGAAGGCCGGCAGCGCACACAGGCGGCTCCACGGGCCACCATCGGCACCGCGCATTTCCAGATACTTCTTCAACCGCACTTCCGGGAACGCGGTCGTGGTGTGGTCCGACCAGTCGCGCAGGGTCGGCAGCTGGCCCGGCAGCACCGGCAGCTTGCCCTGCATGAAGTCGCGGAAGCTCTGCCCGCTGGCATCGTGGTAGATGCCATCGCGGTAGGAGAAATACATTGGCACATCGAGCAGGTAGTCGACATAGCGCTCGTAACCGAAGCCGTCCTCGAACACGAAGTCGAGCATGCCGGTACGGTCGGCATCGGTATCGGTCCAGATGTGCGAGCGGTAGCTGAGGTAGCCGTTCGGCTTGCCTTCGGTGAACGGCGAGTCGGCGAACAGTGCGGTAGCGATCGGCTGCAGCGCCAACGACACACGGAACTTCTTCACCATGTCCGCTTCGCTGGCGTAATCCAGGTTCACCTGCACGGTGCAGGTGCGGGTCATCATGTCCAGGCCGAGCGAACCGACCTTGGGCATGTACGAGCGCATGATCCTGTAGCGGCCCTTGGGCATCCACGGCATTTCATCGCGCGCCCACTTCGGCTGGAAGCCCATGCCGAGGAAACCCAGCTGCAGTTCGCCGGCCACCTGCGCCACTTCATTGAGGTGGGTGCCGGTTTCCACGCAGGTCTGGTGAATGGTTTCCAGCGCCGCACCGGACAGCTCCAGCTGGCCCGCCGGCTCCAGGGTCACCGAGGCGCCATCACGCAGCAGGGCGATGGTGTTGCCGTTCTCCTGCACCGGCGTCCAGCCGAAGCGGACCAGGCCGTTGAGCAGGGCCTCGATGCCGCGCTCGCCATCGAAGGTCGGCGGACGCAGGTCATCCAGGCGGAACCCGAACTTCTCGTGCTCGGTACCGATGCGCCACTGCGAACGGGGCTTCTCGCCGGAGGCGATCTCCGCCACCAGTTGCGAGCGGTCGGTAATGGGCGTATCGGCGACGTGGCTGGGGCTCGACAAGGGGGTGGCTCGCTGGACGGTGGCAGGGGATGTGGGGCTGGGAGCCTTGCATCGCAAGGGCGCACTATAGCGTGGCGGCTCGTTACGTCATGCGACGATGACGGGTTTCAGCATCCTACCGACACCCTCTTGACCCTCGTACACTCAGGGCCATGAGCCGCCATTCACGACATCCCGAGCTGCACCGTGCCGATCGCGTCGGCTGGCTGCGGGCCGCCGTACTGGGCGCCAACGATGGCATCGTCTCGGTCGCCGGCCTGGTGGTCGGCGTGGCCGCCAGCGGCGCCTCGGCCAGCACGATCCTGGCCACCGGCGTGGCCGGCACCGTGGCCGGTGCGATGTCGATGGCCGCCGGCGAGTATGTGTCGGTACAGATCCAGGCCGATACCGAAAATGCCGATCTGGCGATGGAGAAGCGCGAGCTGCACGAAGACCCGCACAGCGAACTGGACGAGCTGACCGCGATCTACCGCCATCGCGGACTGGAGCCGGCGTTGGCGCGCCAGGTTGCCGAACAGCTGACCGCCCACGACGCGCTGGGTGCCCACGCGCGCGACGAACTGGGCATCACCGAGGAACTGCGCGCGCGGCCGTTGCAGGCCGCATTGGCGTCGGCCGCCGCCTTCACCTGTGGCGCCGCGCTGCCGGTGCTGACCGCACTGCTGACGCCGGTACAGAACGTCGCCACGGCCACCACGGTCAGCACGCTGGCCGGCCTGTGCCTGACCGGCGCGATGGCGGCACGCGCCGGTGGCGCATCCTCCACGCGCGGCGCCCTGCGCGTAATGTTCTGGGGTGCACTGGCGATGGCCGCCGCAGCGGGTGTCGGCCGCCTGCTGGGCGCGCACGTCGTATGACCGGCATGCCCCCCACCGCGATGGCATTACTGGCGGAGATGGCCAGCCTGGCCGGCTGCCAACGCGCTGAAGGCTATGCCTGCATCACCGCCCGCCGCGAGCACGGTGCCGTTTCGGTGGAGATTCCGCAGCCACAGTTCGCCATCCTGCTG
This sequence comes from Stenotrophomonas sp. 3(2025), assembly GCF_052665395.1. Classification (NCBI taxonomy): domain Bacteria; kingdom Pseudomonadati; phylum Pseudomonadota; class Gammaproteobacteria; order Lysobacterales; family Lysobacteraceae; genus Stenotrophomonas; species Stenotrophomonas sp. 3(2025). The sequence goes on from NZ_JBQOIF010000006.1 coordinate 159,454, forward strand.
GAAGGCCGCAAGCAGGTACGTACCGCCCACCAGTCGCTGACCTTCGTGCCCGGTGACATCCTGCTGATCACCCAGCGCTGCCGCATCGACGTGGTCAACACACCGGACCCGCAGACCGGCCGCTACCTCAGCGCGATCGTGCCGCTGTGCACGGAAGTCCTGGCGGCGGCGCGCACGCTGTGGAGCGAGGCCTTGCCAACGGCCGGAGCGGCGCTGGCCCGGCAGGCGCTGGGCGATCACGCCACGGTGCTGCGCAGCTGGCGGCAGTCGTTGCAGGACGGCCACTACAGCGAAGCGCGGTTGGCACTGGCCACGCTGGTGCTGGCGTGGTGCCGGCAGGGCCACGGCAATCTGCTGTTGCCGCACGCACCGACGCTGGGCGAGCAGATCCGCGACCGCATCGCCGCCGAACCGGCCCGCGACTGGCAGTCGCGCGACGTTGAAGCGCACTTCGCACTGAGTGGCGCGACCCTGCGGCGGCGGTTGGCAGCTGAAGCCACCAGCCTGCGCCAGCTGCTGACCGAAGCGCGCCTGGCCCATGGCATGCAGCTGCTGTACACCACCGATCTGCCGTTGAAGACCGTGGCAGCACGCGCGGGGTATCGTTCCGCAGCGAGTTTCAGCAAGCGCTTCGCCGAGCAGTACGGGCTGGCTCCCACAGATATCTAGGGTTGTTCGGCAGGGCTGCGCCCTGCACCCGCAGAGGCAACGGCAACAGCCGAAGCAACAGCAACAGCGTGCATTCCGTGGGATGGCGGCGCGGTGTGGGTATGCAGGACACGCCGTAAACCCATCCATGGGGGCTCGATGGCGCCATCCATGGCGCCAACGGTCCTGCATACCCACACCGCCCCACCTCTGACAGATTCCGGTGGCCAGTAGATCCACGCCATGCGTGGATGATTTTCTCCCCTTCCATTCGATTCATTTCGATGATTCCGAATTGAATTCGAAGAGCATCCACGCATGGCGTGGATCTACGTGTCGACCATGGTCGACACCCACCAAAAGCAGGCCATGCCATCCCGACAGATCGCAGAAACCTGTCGAAGGCGGGGTGGGTCCGGTTGCGGGGGTGTCCGCGGCATGGATGCCGCGGCCAAGCCTACAGGGACGTATTCACGGCGTCCCCCGCAACCGGACCCACCCCGCCTCCCACAGGAAACCAGCTTCTGCTGCTGCTTCGGCCGTTGCCTCTGCGGGTGCAGGGCGCAGCCCTGCCGATACCCCCCATTGAGCATTCCGCGCAGTGCTTTGAGCGCCGCACGCACGCGCAACACGGCACGCTGTGCGCAACGGGCCTGCCCATCACTCACCGAGAAGAACCGCCATGACCCTGCGTCATCTGCCATTGCACGCCGCCCTCCTGCTGGCCCTGTCCTCCCTGCCGCTGGCCGCGCTGGCCGAGGCCACCTCGCCCGCCCCCACCCAGCAGGTGCCGGGCGTGCAACACCAGCGCATCGGTGCGCTGCAGGTCACGGCCCTGTTCGACGGCGTGGTTGCGCTCGGCCGGCAGGAAGTGGTCGACGTGCCGCCAACGCTGGTCAGCCGCCTGCTCGAAGGCCGCTATGTGCCCGAAGACAAGAAGGGCCTGCAGACCGCGATCAACGCCTTCCTGGTGCGCCAGGGCAAGCACCTGACCCTGGTCGATGCCGGCACCGCGCAGTGCTTCGGCCCTGACCAGGGCCAGGTGCTGGGCAACCTGCGTGCGGCCGGCGTAGACCCGGCCGAGATCGATGAGGTGCTGCTGACCCATGCCCATCCCGATCATCTGTGCGGGATCCTCGATGCACAGGGCAAGCCGGCCTATCCGAATGCGACGGTGTGGCTGTCCAAGGCCGATGCCCGCTACTGGCTCGACCCGGCCAGCGAGGCCACGGCACCGCAGGGCGTGCGCTTTGCCTTCGCGCTGGCACGCAACGCGATCGCGCCGTACCAGGCCGCCGGTCGCCTGCACACCTTCCAGCCTGGCGACGCCCTGCCGGGGCACGCGGTGGCGATGGATACCCACGGCCACACGCCGGGGCATGTGTCCTACCGCTTCGACAGCCAGGGCCAGTCACTGCTGGTGTGGGGCGATGTGCTGCATTTCCATGCGGTGCAGTTCGCACACCCGGAAGCGGCATTCGAGGCCGATTCGGATCGCAAGGCGGCTACGGCCAGCCGTCGCAGCCTGTTGCAGGAAGCCACCGCCAAGGGCTGGTGGGTTGCTGGCGCGCACCTGCCCTTCCCCGGCCTGGGGCACGTGCGCAGCGAAGGCAAGGCCTATGCATGGGTACCGGCGGAATATTCGTCACTGAAATGATGTGCCGCCGGGCATGGCCCGGCGCTACCGGATGGCGGTGACGGAAAACATCAGGGTAGCGCCGGGCCATGCCCGGCGAGCGCCTTATTCCAGCCCCAGCCAGCCGCCGATGATGCCGCGGGCTTCATCCACGCCGGTACGGGCCGAGCCGGAGAACACCTGCACACTCACCGTATCGCCGAACGACGAATGCAGTTCCTTGCGTACCTTCTGCAGGGTCTGCATCTGCTGGCTGCGGCTCAGCTTGTCGGCCTTGGTCAGCAGCGCATGCGCCGGCAGGCCACGCTGCACGGCATAGGCCAGCATCTGCCGGTCGTAGTCCTTCAGCGGATGGCGGATGTCCATCACCACCACCAGCCCCTTCAAGGCCTCGCGGGTGCGGAAGTAGCGGTCGATGAAGGCCTGCCAGTGCGCCTGCAGGTCAAGCGGCACCTTGGCGTAGCCGTAACCGGGCAGATCGACCAGATGGGCGTCCGGGGTAACCTGGAAGAACACCAGCTGCTGGGTCCGGCCAGGCGTCTTGGAGACCCGGGCCAGGCTGTTCTGGCGGGTCAGCGCATTGAGCGCGCTGGACTTGCCGGCGTTGGAGCGACCTGCAAAGGCCACTTCAGAACCTTCATCGGGCGGCAGCTGCCCCATGTTGTGGGCAGAGAGGTGGTATTGGGCGCGTTCGATGAGCAATGACATGCGCATAGGATCGCATGTTGCGGCGCCGCGCGCCCGGCCCGGGGCCTTCCAGCGGGAAAATGCTGCACTGCTGCGTTGACCGTGCAAGGAAACGGCGTTGATAATCCGGGCGATGCCGGCCGCCGCCGCCCGGCCGGTCCATACGGAGCTTCAGCATGCGCCACGCTCGCGTTCTTGCCGTATCCGCCCTTGCTACTGCCGTTGTTGCCGCTGCTGCCTTTGCGCAGACCACGCTGACCCCGCTGCCCGACAACGGCCCGATCAAGACCGCCTCGCTCGAGGTGGATTTCAGCAAGACCACCTGGGGCGACGCCAAGGCCGGCCAGACCAAGGCCACCGCGTGTGCCGCCTGCCATGGTGCCGATGGCAATTCCACGGTGGAGATGTATCCCAGCATCGCCGGCCAGAGCGAGCGCTACGTCGCCCAGCAGATGGCCCTGATCGCCAATGGCCAGCGCAGTTCCGGCGCCGCCGTGGCGATGGTGCCCTTCGTGCAGAACCTCACCCCGCAGGACATGCGCGATATCGGCGCGTTCTTCGCCACCCAGAAGGCCAACGCCGGCATCGCCGACGACACGCCGGTGGCCGAGGGCCCGTACAAGGGCATGAAGTTCTACCAGATCGGCCAGCAGCTTTACCGCGGCGGCGACGCCCAGCGCGGGCTGCCGGCCTGCATGGCCTGTCACGGCCCCAGCGGCGCCGGCAACCCCGGCCCGGCCTACCCGCACATCGGCGGCCAGCACGCCAGCTATGTCGCCCGGCGCCTGCAGGAGTACCAGGCCGGGCAGACCAACGAGACCGACAAGGCGCACTTCCAGATCATGGCCACGGTGGCGCAGAAGCTGACCGAGCAGGAGGTGCAGGCCCTTTCCAGCTACCTGCAGGGCCTGCACAACAAGGCCGACGATCTCGCCGCCGAAGGCGCTTCGACGCGACCGGCTGCCGCCCCCTGACCGCCACTGGTCGGCGCCGGTCGCCACGACGGCCCGTCGCTGCGGTATGTTTCCTTCACGCCGGCGGCTGCGCCGGCGTTGTCATTTTCAACGGAGATGCGTGTCGATGAGGTTGATTCCCCGCCTTCTGCTGTCCCTGCTGGTGCTGCTGCCGTTGGCGGCCTGCGCCGCCACCCCCGCCAACGCCCCGCTGGTCGAAGGCAAAGACTACGAGCGCATCGCCCAGCCTGGCCCGTTCCAGCCGCTGGCCGGCAAGATCGAGGTCGTTGAAGTATTCGGCTACACCTGCCCGCACTGCGCCCATTTCGAACCGCAGCTGGCCGCCTGGGCCGCCAAGCTGCCGGCCGACGTGCGCTTCACCCCGGTCCCGGCCGCCTTCGGCGGTGCCTGGGATGCCTGGGCACTGGCCTACTACGCCGCCGACGAAGTGGGCGTGGCCAAGCGCAGCCACGCCGCTGTGTTCAAGGCCCTGCACGATGACGGCACGCTGCCGATGCAGAACGTCTCGGCCGATGAGCTCGCCAGCTTCTACAAGGCCTACGGCGTGACCCCGGAGCGCTACACGCAGGCCCTGCGCGGCGAGGCGGTACAGAAGAAGGTCGATGCCGCCCGTGCCTTCGCCCAGCGCACCCAGGTGCCGGGAACCCCGGCCATCATCATCAACGGCCAGTACCTGGTCCGTGGCAAGAGCTTCGACGACCAGCTGCGCATCGCCTCGGCGCTGATCGCCCAGGCCCGCGCCGCCCGCGGCCGCTGAACCAACACACACCATCGACACGGCGCTGTCGCCGCCGCATGTCATCATTTCCCTCTGGCCGGCGCCTGACGCCGGCCCCACCTTTCCAGATGCTGGAGACGCTTCCATGAAGACCCGTTTCGCCGCCCTCGCCCTCGCAGCGCTGCTGCCGATCCTGGCGGCCTGCAAGGCCGACGATGGCACCACCAACACCTCCGCCCCGGCAGAACCGGCAGCGACCCCGGCCAGCACCGAACCGGCAGCGCCGGCCGCAGGCGCCGAAGCCGCTGCACCGGCTGCCGAAGGTGACAAGACCGCTGCCAGCGCTGCGCCTGCCCCGACCACCGCCGCGCTGACCGGCCCGGCCCCGGTGGAAGGCGCCGACTACCAGCTGATCCCGAACGGCCAGCCGTTCCAGCCGGCCGCCGGCAAGGTCGAAGTGGTCGAGATCTTCGGTTACGTCTGCCCGGCCTGCGCGGCGTTCCAGCCGCTGGTCGGCCCGTGGAAGGCTGGCCTGCCGAGCGATGTGAACTTCGTCTACGTGCCGGCCATGTTCGGCGGCACCTGGGACAACTACGCCCGTGCCTTCTACGCCGCACAGACCCTGGGCGTGCAGGAGAAGACCCACGAAGCGCTGTACTCGGCCATCCACTCGCAGAAGACCCTGAAGGGCGAGCGCGGTGCTGATTCGGTCGATGACATCGCCAAGTTCTATGGTGCCTACGGCGTGGATCCGAAGCAGTTCGCCGCCACCATGGGCAGCTTCGCGGTCAATGCCAAGACCAACTCGGCCAAGCAGTTCGCCCAGCGCAGCCAGATCAGCGGCACCCCGTCGATCATCGTCAACGGCAAGTACCTGGTGAAGGGCAAGAGCTTCCCGGACATGCTGCGCATTGCCGACCACCTGATCGCCCGCGAACGCGGTGCGGCCCAGGCTCACTGATCAAAGAGACGTTTTCCCGGCCGTGACTTCCCCCACAACACGGACCCTGCGCTTGCTGACGGCCAACATCCAGGCCGGCTCGAGCACCCGCCGCTACAGCGACTATGTGACCCGCAGCTGGTCACATGCGCTGCCGGCGGGTCGCAAGCGCAGCAGCCTTGACGCGATTGCCACTTTGGCGCGCGGTCATGACATCGTCGGCCTGCAGGAGGCCGACCCGGGCAGCCTGCGCTCGGGCTTCACCAACCAGACCCATTACCTGGCCCAACGCGCCGGCTTCAATTACTGGAGCCACCAGCCGAACCGGCGCATGGGTGGCGTCGCCTCCAGCGCCAACGGCCTGCTGAGCAAGCTGGAACCGGTGGAAGTGCAGGACCACGCCCTGCCCGGCCGTATCGGCGGGCGCGGCGTGCTGCTGGCCAAGTTCGGCGATGGCCGCGATGGCCTGGCCGTTGCGGTAGCGCATCTGTCCTTGGGCGCCGGTTCGCGGATGGCCCAGCTCGGCTTCATTGCCGAGCTGTTGTCCGACCATCCCAATGCGGTGCTGATGGGCGACTTCAACTGCCTGGCCGAACGTCCGGAAATGCAGGTGCTGTACCAGAAGACCCGGCTGCAGCCGCCCGGCTGCATCGTGCCGACCTTCCCCAGCTGGCGCCCCGACCGCGCCATCGACCACATCCTGGTCAGCAGCGGCCTGCAGACCCGCACCGTGGAAGCGGTGCCCGCTGCGTTCTCCGACCATCTTGCCCTGGCCATGGCAATCGACGTCCCGGCCGACGCCCTGCGCTGACGCGCTGCCGCTACGCTCGCCGGGCATGGCCCGGCGCTACCGACCCTGGTAGGGGCCAACCCTGGTTGGCACGCTGCCCTGGTGGGTGCGGACCGTTGGCAGGCTTCCCTGGTGGGTGCGGACCGTTGGCAGGCTTCCCTGGTGGGTGCGGACCGTTGGTCCGCACGCTCTCCGCCGGGCATGGCCCGGCGCTACCCCGCCTGCGCCACCGGCACCTTCAACCGCCGTGCGGTCATCGTGCTGCCCACCGAGGCCAGTACCGTGCAGCCGATGGCCAGCCACTGCAGGCCATGCAGGTGCTCATGCAGCAGCAGCATCGCCCACAGCGCGGCCACCGCCGGTTCCATGCTGATCAGGATGCCGAAGGTCTCCTTGGGCAGTCGCTTGAGCGCCATCATTTCCAGTGACATCGGGATCGCGCTGGACACCAGCGCCACCACCAGCCCGGCCAGCAGGATCTTCGGCTCCAGCAACGCCGCGCCGGCATGCACCACGCCCACCGGCACCACCACCAGCGACGCGGCCAGCAGCCCCAGCGACACCGAATGCCCGGCGTGCAGGTGGCCGGCGCGCTTGCCGAACACGATGTACAGGCCCCAGCACGCTGCCGCCCCCATGGCGTACAGCACGCCCACCGGGTCCAGTGCCGGGCCGCCACCGATCGGCAGCAGCAACAGCAGCCCGACCGCCGCGCAACCCACCCACAGGAAATCGATCGGCCGCCGCGACGACAGCATCGCCACCGTCAACGGGCCGGTGAATTCGATGGCCACCGCGATGCCGAACGGGATCGTGCGCAAGGCCATGTAGAACAGCAGGTTCATCAGGCCCAGGGTGAGGCCGTAGCGCAGGATGGTGACCGCATCCACGCGGCTGGTCTTCCAGCGCCATGGCCGCCAGAACAGCAGCAGCAACAGCGCCGAAAAGCCCACGCGCAGCGCGCTGGTGCCCTGCGCGCCGATCAACGGAAACAGCTGCTTGGCGTAGGAGGTACCAATGGCCAGTGCGGTGACCGAGCCGAGCACCGCCAGCGCCGGCAACATCGGCGCGATTCGAGACGTCTGCATGCCGCCAGTCTATTGCGTCGGCGGCGAGCACTTGGCTCAATTGACGGCCCGTCCGCGCAACTTCTGCTCACCATGGCCACCACCCCCGTGCTGGACAGCTTCGACCGCGCCATCCTCGCCCTCCTGCAGCAGGACAACACCCTGCCGCAGCGGCAGATCGCCGAAGCCGTGCACCTGTCCACGCCGGCGGTGCAGCGGCGGATCAGGCGCCTGCAGGACAGCGGGGTGATCGCCGCCAACGTGGCGGTGATCGACGCTGCGAAAATCGGCCGGCCATTGACCATCATCGTCGAGGTGCGCGTGGTCAGCGAACAGCGCGGGAAGGTCGCCCCGTTCCGCCGCCGCGTGCAGGACGACCCTGCCGTGCAGCAGTGTTACGCGATCACCGGCGACGGCGATTTCCTGCTGCTGCTCTCGGCGGCATCGATGGAGGAATACGAGGCGATCACCGAGCGCTTGTTCGGCGGTGATGACAACATCGAGCGCTTCCGCACGTCGGTGGTGCTGGGCACGTTGAAGCGCGGGTTCGACGTGCCACTGACATGACGCAGACGCCGTCGAGCCTGTCCTGCTCCTACACTGGTGACGCATGAACACCGCTTCCCCCTCCAACGCCAGACGCCTGCGCCGCTGGTTGCTGCGTGGCGCCTTCCTGCTGATCCTGGTCATCGCGGCGATGGCCTTCTGGAACAGCCCGTGGGCTGCCGCACCGAAGATGCTGTGGACACTCTCGCGCATGCCACCGGCCACGCAACTGCCAGTGCCGGTGGACGGCGTGCGGCCCCGGCAGATCGCCGATACCTTCGGCGCACCGCGCGGGCGCGACCGCACGCACGCGGGTATCGACATCTTCGGCAAGCGCGGCACGCCGGTGCGCAGCGCTACCCCCGGCGTTGTCGCCGACATCCGCGACAGCGGACTCGGTGGCCGCCAGGTCTGGGTGATCGGGCCGGGACGCGAGCGCTATTACTACGCGCACCTGGAAGACTGGGCCGATGGCCTGGGGCGCGGACAGGTAGTGCAACCCGGCGACCTGCTCGGCCATGTCGGCGACAGCGGCAACGCCAAGGGCACGCCGCCCCATCTGCATTGGGGTATCTACGGCGCCGATGGTGCCCGCAACCCGCTGCCGCTGCTGCGCTGAGCTGCCTCGCAGAGTCACACGTTGCCGACCGCTGCCAGGCAGTTCTGCAAGCTCGACTCTTCACCTGCATGCCCCCATCATCAACCACAGTGACAGGGAGAGCACGCCGATGGCCGCACTTGGCCCCACCCCGCTGCTGATCACCATCATGCTGCTGGCCACGGGCTGCAGCACGCTGCAGGCGCCGCGCGAGCCGATATGCGCGCAGATGCTCGCCTTCGCCAACAGCACGCCGGTGGGCGTCAGCCAGTCGATCGAACTGGTTACTGACTGGAACACGTGGAGCAAGGGCTGCACGCACGAGGGCAATCCGGCAAGCAAGCGGTTCTGCGATTGGCTGCTTGCCCATTCCTCCACCGAATTCGCCTCGGCCAACATCCGCAGCGCGATGGCCTGCCTGGACCCCGGCGCCCGCTATGCCGGACCGGTGCGTACCACGCCCGAGTACCTGACCGGCAAGATCCATGTGTCCGACATCCGTGGGCTCGAGCGGAACGTGATGATCTCCATCGAATATGCCGACGGCATCGAGGGCCAATTGCCGCGCCTGAATATCCTTGCTGAACGCCTGGCTCCCGACGAATAGCCCTATCGCGCGGAACGCAGGCACAGCCGCTGGCCCATTTGTAAATGGAAACAATTCCCATTACGCTATTCGCGTTTTCCGGGCAGCCAGGACGGTTCGTCCGTCCTCGCATTGCCCAGCCACCGCCCTGAAACGCAGGGCTTCGCCAGCGGCGTGAGATCCCCACCAGCCGCGGCGCCAGACCATCCGGGAAGCCGGTCGGACGCACGCACGTGCCCGTCCAGGAACCTTGATGAACCGTTCGACCTCCCCCCTGCTGCCGCATCGCCTGTCCGCAGCGGTGCTCTCCGCCCTGTGCCTGGCCGCCGCGCCCGCCGCCTTCGCCGAAACCGCCACCGACCCGACCACCCTCGACAAGGTCGTGGTGAAGGGCGAGCGTGCCGAAGGCTATTCGGTGCGCCGCACCTCGGCCGGCACCCGCTTCGACCTGGCGCCGCGCGAAATCCCGCAGTCGGTCAGCATCATCAGCCACCAGCGCATCGAAGATCAGAAGCTGGACGACATCATCGACGTGCTGGGCAACACCACCGGCGTGACCAGCACGCAGTCGGACAGCGAGCGCACCGAGTTCTACGCGCGCGGCTTCTACATCGACAGCTACCAGTTCGATGGCCTGCCCACGCAGATGGTGCAGAACTGGAGCTACGGCGACTCCGGCCTGGACCTGGCCCTGTATGACCGCGTGGAAGTGGTGCGTGGCGCCACCGGCCTGCTCAGCGGCGCCGGCAATCCTTCCGCCTCGGTGAACCTGATCCGCAAGCACGCCGACAGCGCTGAGTTGACCGGCAGCGTGTCGGTGAACGTCGGCAGCTGGGGCCGCACCCGCACCACCGTGGACGTGGGCAGCGCGCTCAACGCCAGCGGCACCGTGCGCGGCCGTGTGATCGGCAGCTACCTGGACACCGACGGCCAGATGGATCGCTACAACCAGCGCAAGACGCTGGGCTATGCGGTCATCGATGCCGACCTGACGCCGGACACCCAGCTCAGCGTGGGCTACGACTACCAGCAGAAGCGCGCCAACGGCGCTACCTGGGGCGGCTTCCCGATGCTGTATTCCGATGGCTCGCCCACCGGCTACGACGAATCGTTCAACGCCAGCCCGAACTGGACCTACTGGGACACCACCAGCAAGCGCGCGTTTGCCACCCTGCAGCACGCCTTCAGCAACGGCTGGAAGTTCAAGATCGGCGCAACGCATGACCAGACCAGGGCCGACGACAAGCTGTTCTACCCTGCTTACAACGATTGGACCACCGGCGCGTCGAACTTCGACAGGACCACCGGCGCCGGCATTTCGCCCTCCGCAGGCTTCTACAACACCGAGCGCAAGGTCACCGGTGTCGATGGCTACGTTGATGGTCCGTTCCAGTTGTTCGGCCGCGAGCACCAGTTCATGGCCGGGCTGAGCTACAACAAGCGCGACTACGCCAACTACGGCGACTACCAGGTCGGCGGCGCCGGCCAGAGCTGGGACCCGTTCGCCAGCTACCTCAACTGGACCGGCAACATCAGCGAGCCGGACTGGAACCCGCTGGCGCTGGCCAGCGAGGGCACCATCACCCAGAAGGCCGGCTATGCCGCCGCCCGCCTGTCGGTGGCCGATCCGCTGAAGCTGATCATCGGCGCGCGCTACACCGACTGGAAGAGCGAGGGCGAAGGCGCCGATCGCCAGCACAAGGTGACCACGCCGTATGCCGGCCTCGTGTTCGACATCAACAACACCTACTCGGCGTACACCAGCTACACCGAGATCTTCCAGCCGCAGACGTTGAAGGACCGCAACGGCAGCTATCTGGACCCGGTGGATGGCAAAAGCTACGAAGTGGGGGTCAAGGGCGCCTGGTTCGACAACCGCCTGAATGCTTCGCTGGCGGTGTTCCGCATCGAGCAGGACAACGTCGGCCAGATCACTGGCGAACCGGTGCCCGGCAGCCAGAACGAATTCGCCTATCGCGCCGCACGCGGCACGGTGAGCCGTGGCTTCGAGTTCGAGCTCAACGGCGAACTGGCACCGGGCTGGAACGCCACGTTCGGCGCCTCCCGTTACGTGGCCAAGGATGCCAACGATGCCGACATCAACACCAACCTGCCGCAGACCGCGCTGAAGCTGTTCACCAGCTACACCCCGCAGTCGCTGCAGGAACTGACTGTCGGTGGCGGTGCCAACTGGCAGAACCGCATCTACTACCCGGTGCCGGCCTATGGCCGCATCGAGCAGAGCGGCTACGCACTGGTCAGCGCCTTCGTGCGCTACCGCATCTCGCCGGAGTTCAGCGTGCAGGCCAACCTCAACAACCTGCTGGACAAGAAGTACCTCTCGCAGATCAATGGCTACGGTGCGTATGGCGATGGTCGCAACGGCTCGCTGACGTTTACCTGGTCGTTCTGAAGGAAACGTCGCCGGGCATGGCCCGGCGCTACCGCGGCAACAGCAGCGCCGGAATCTCTCCGGCGCTGCTGTACTCACATCAGAACCGCAAATCCGCGCGCAGGTACCAGTAACGGCCACGCGGGATGTCGTAGGTCGAGGCGTCATAGCCGTTCAACGAACACGACAGGCAGATCGGCGGGTCCTTGTCGAACACGTTGTTCAGGCCCGCCGTCAGCTGCAGGCCCTTCATCCAGTCGATCTTGTAGCCCACCTGCATGTCATGGAAGGTGGTGGCCGACAGCGTGTTGGTGCCGGCGGCCTGGTTGCTGCACACCGGGAACGCCACGGCGTCACCGCAGTCTTCGGTCAGTTCGGAAATGTGGCGTACCGTCCAGTTGGCGCTCCAGTTGTCCAGCGTCCAGCCGATGCTGGCGTTGCTGGTCCACTCCGGAATCGAACTGTCAGCCACTTCCACGCCGGGCTTCTGCGGCTGCCGCTGGCCGGCCGCACCGGTGGCCTCATAGCGACCGACGAAGGTGTTCTTCCAGCCCAGCTTGAACTGGCCGATCGAGCTCTGCGGCAGGGTCCAGAACAGGTCCACATCCCAGCCGTCGGTCTTGATCGAACCCAGGTTGGTCAGGCGGTTGTTGAAGCTGCTGACCGCACCGGTGCTGGCACGGGTGATGCCGTCGCAGTAGATCGGGTCCAGGGTATCCACGCACAGGTCCAGCTGGGTCTGCGCGTTGATCGCCTGGATCGCGCCATCGATGTTGTGGCGGTAGAACGTCACTTCCACGTCGAAGCGCTCCGACCACGATGCATCGTTGCCGAACCAGGGGCTCCACACGAAGCCGGCACTGAAGCTGCGCGAGCGCTCCGGCTCCAACTCGCGGTTGCCGCCGGTGGTCACCGAGATCTGCGAGTTGGCTTGCTGGAAGCCAGTCGGCACGCCCAGCGACGCGCAGTTGGCCGCACTGCCACGCGGCGGTGTGCCACCCAGGCCCACCGAGCACGGATCGAACAACTGCAGATCGGCGCGCGCGGCCGAGCCGTACAGCTCGCCGATCGACGGTGCGCGGAAGCCTTCGGCGTAGGTGGTACGCAGCACGAAGTCATCGGTCACCTGCCAGCGCAGGCCGTACTTGGGCGTGAACTCGCCACCGAAGGTCGAGTAATCCGAGTAGCGGCCAGCCAGGCTCAGGTCCAGCTTCTTGCCCAGTGCCGAGTCGGCGAAGATCGGCACGCTCAGCTCCAGGTACGCTTCGTTGACGTCGTAGGAGCCGGACGTCGGCTGCGACGGTACGCCGTTGTAGTGGCCGATCACCGTCAGCGGATCAGGCTGGTACGAACCTTTGTACTTGCGGTGTTCGAGGCCGGTGGCGAAGGACACCGGGCCGGCCGGCAGGGTGAACAGATCGCTGGACAGGTTGGCGGTGAACAGGCTCAGCTCGTTCTGGCTGCGGTCGCGCACCACCGGCTGGATCCAGCGCAGCATGTCCGGGGTGATCGAACCGGCGCCACCGAAGATGTTCAGCGGTACGCAGCCCGGCGTGGCCGCGCACACCGCAGGATCGCCCAGCGCCATGTTGACGTTGTAGATGTTGTAGCTGCCGTAGTTGGTCTGCTCGGCCTTGTTCTTGCTGTACATGCCGTTGACGTCCCAGTACCAGCTGCGGTCAGCGGCCTGGAAGTTGCCGACCAGGCCGGTGGCGAAGTACGTGGTGTCCACCTGCTGTTCGAATACGCGTGCGCCGCCTTCCACCGGACGGCGGCCGATCAGGCTCATGTTGCCCGACGACACCAGGTCGAAGCCGAACGGGTTGTACGGGTTCAGTGCCGAGACCACGATGTTGTCGGCCAGCGGATTGCCGGTGGCACCATCAGGGCCGAAGAACAGCGGCTCCGGGCCAGCCTGGTTGGTCGACTCGCGGCGGTTGCCCAGCGCCTTGACGTACCACTGCACGTTGTCGGTGATGTCGAACCGGAACTGGCCAAACAGGCCCTTACGCTCCGAAGGTGTCAGCACCATGTTGTATTCGGCGAAGTTGAAGCGGTCGGCGCTGGTGAAGCAATGGTAGTCGTCGGTGCGGTTGCAGCCGGCGCTGCCGTCGTAACGCGGGCTGCTCACGCCGGTGTTGGGCACGATGTCCTGTTCGGCACCGGTGTTGGGATCGACGAAGGCAAAGCGCCCCTGCGGAATGCCGCCGCTGCCGAAGGCCAGGCCGGTGCCGGGAATCGGGAAGCGCGACTGCTCACGGTCCTTCGCATACACCGGGTCCTGCTTGGTCCAGCTTGCCCCCAGGAACAGGCTGTAACGGTCGCCGCTCTTGCCCCAGGCCAGGTCCACGCCCTTCTGCGTGCCATCGCCCTTGCCGTACTGGCCGTAGTTCAACGTCACCTGGCCGCCATCGAAATCGCGGCGGGTGATGATGTTGACCACACCTGCGATGGCATCGGAGCCGTACAGCGACGATGCGCCGTCTTCCAGTACTTCGATGCGCTCAACGATCGCCAGCGGGATGGTGTTGAGATCGGTGGCCGAGCCCACGCCGGAGGCCGAGGATTCATTGACCCAGCGGATGCCATCGACCAGCACCAGTACGCGCTTGGCTCCGAGATGGCGAAGGTCCACCTGCGCCGAACCCGCGCCGACGCCACTACCGTCGGGTGGGAAACCGAAGTTGCCCGACGAATTGAATTTGGCATTGAGCGCCGAGCCCGAGCCGGTGAGCTGTTGCAGCACTTCACCGATCGAGGTCAGGCCGGTGCGTTCGATGTCGGCGCGGTTGAGCGTCTGGACCGGCACCTGGCCTTCCACTTCAGCGCGCTTGATGCGGGTACCTGTGACTTCGACGCGATCCAGGTCGGTGGTGGCCGATTGGGCAGCAGCCCCCAACGGGGCCAGTGCGGTCACGCACAGCGCGACGGCAACCGCCAAGGGGCGGTGATGCAGGTAATTCATTCGCTCTCTCTCCAAAGGAATGTCGGGACATGGACTGCCGCGCTCCCCCCTGCATGGCGGCAGCGTCTCCTTTGTAAACAAGCGGTAAACATCGCGGCGTGATGCCCGACACTCTTTCACGCGAATTTGACGATTCTGAGAGCAGATAACGTCAATTGCCTACGCATTCACCGAAATGCGCGTACGACAACATCGCCGTAGCGCTGGGTCATTCTCCCGCCGGGGTCACGGTAGCGCCGGGCCATGCCCGGCGAACTGTCGAACACGCCTCTGCCAAGCCCGGTGCGCATCGCAGGCCTGCCGCCGGGCATGACCCGGCGTTACCGGTGCACGTGCGGCCTTCCCTTGGGAAGGCCGCACCGGTGCTCCGCTCACTGCACGAACGCGATGCGTTGCATGCCGGTGGCTTCGGCGGCGGCCAGGATCTTGGCCATGCCGTCGTACTCGGCCGACGGATCGGTGCTGATGCGCAGCTCCGGCAGGTTGCCGGCATGCTCGCTGGCCTGCGCCTGCAGGCGCGACTGCAGATCACCGATGGCCATCGGCTGCCCGTCCCAGCTCAACTGGCTGGACGCATCCAGGCGCAGTTCGATCGGCGGCGGCGGCTCGGGGCGATCCACCACGCGATCGGTGGCCTGCGGCAACTGCACGTTGATCGGCCGCGACAACATCGGCGCGGTCACGATGAAGATGATCAACAACACCAGCATTACATCCACCAGGGGCGTGACGTTGATGTCCGCCAGCGGGCCGCTTCTTCCTGCGCTACTGAATGCCATGTGCCGCTCCCTGCAGCAGGGCCGGTCGCCCCAGCCCAAACCTACGCCGGACAACCGCCTTCGCGGCAGTGTGGATCCCACCATCATTCAGCTGTCGTTGCCGTCTTCGGCCGTGTACACAATGCGAAACTGAATTCAGCCACTGCCCGCTATGCTGGTCGCCATGACCCGACGATCTTCGACCGCCCTGTCCCTGCTCCCGCTGGCCACCACGCTGCTGATCGGCTGCGCGAGTGCCCAGTCCCTCGATGCCCAGAACGCCCAGCTGAAGGCCGCCATCGCCGCCGCCGAACGTGGCCAGTTCGATCCCGGCCAGGCCGCCGCGCTCAGCCGCCATCCCGCGTATGGCTGGCTGGAGTTCGCCAACCTGCGGCGCAACATCGACACCGTCGATACGGCGCAGGCACAGGCCTTCCTCAAGCGCTACCAGGGCCAGGCCGTGGCCAACAGCTTCCGCAGCGCCTGGCTGCCCTCTGTAGCGCGCCGCCAGGACTGGCCGACGCTGCTGGCCAACTGGGCTCCCACCGACAACCTCGGCCTGCGCTGTGCGCAGCTGACAGCGCGCCAGGCCACCGGCAAGCTGGACCCGCAGTGGATCGGTGAAGCCCAGGATCTGTGGCGCAAGAACGGCAAGTCGTTGCCCGACGCCTGCGACGCCGTGTTCGCCGTGCTGCAGGCGCAGGGTGGCATGAGCGATGCGCTGCGCTGGGAACGCATTGATGCCGCTGCCGATGCACAGCAGCCGGCGGTGATGCGTTCGGCCGCGCGCGGCCTGCCGGCCAGCGATCTGGCCCTGGCCAACACCTACGCCGCCTTCGTCGACAAGCCCAATGCCAGCGCCCTGAACTGGCCGCGCAACGAGCGCAGCCGGCGCATCGCCACCGACGGCCTGGCCAAGCTGGCCAAGGCCGACCCGGATGCTACCGAACAGCAGCTGCCGCAGTACGCGCAGGCGCTGGGCCTGAGCGCCGAACAGCAGGGCCAGGTGCGTTACCAGATCGCCCTGTGGACGGTGGCGTCGTACCTGCCCGACTCTGCCCGCCGCTTGAATGCCGTGCCCGATGCGGCCTACGACGAACGCCTGCACGAATGGCGCGCGCGCGAAGCGATGTCGCGCGGCGATTGGCCGGCGACGCTGGCAGCGATCCGCAAGATGGGCCCGACCCAGCGCAACGATTCGCGCTGGCGCTATTTCGAAGGCCGCATGCTGGAAAAAACCGGCCAGGCACAGCAGGCGCAGCCGTTGTTCCGCGAAGCCGCGCGCGCACCGACCTTCCATGGCTTCCTCGCTGCGGACAAGCTGCAGCAGCCCTACACGCTGTGCCCGTGGAAGCCCA
This sequence comes from Stenotrophomonas sp. 3(2025), assembly GCF_052665395.1. Classification (NCBI taxonomy): domain Bacteria; kingdom Pseudomonadati; phylum Pseudomonadota; class Gammaproteobacteria; order Lysobacterales; family Lysobacteraceae; genus Stenotrophomonas; species Stenotrophomonas sp. 3(2025). The sequence continues at coordinate 176,117 of NZ_JBQOIF010000006.1, forward strand.
ACGACAGCGCGCAGGCGCAGGCCGCGGTGGCCCGCGATCCGGCCATCCAGCGAGCGATGGCGCTGTACCAGATCGACCGCGCCGGCTGGGCGGTGGCCGAATGGAACAATGCGCTGTCGCGCTTCGATGACACCCAGCGTCGCCTCGCCGTGCGCGTGGCGCAGGACAACGGTTGGTTCGACCGCGCGGTGTTCGCGCTCGGCAAGCAACCGCAGGAGCAACGCCTGTACGACCTGCGCTTCCCGCTGCACCACGACGCCACGATCCGCCGTGAATCGGCACGCAATGCCATCGACCCGGCCTGGGTGGCCGCCGAGATCCGCGCCGAGAGCACCTTCACCCCGCGCGCGCGTTCGCCTGCCAACGCCATGGGCCTGATGCAGGTACTGCCGGCGACCGGCGCCGGCGTGGCCAGGTCCATCGGCCTGACCGGCTACGGCGGCGCTGACAGCCTGTACGACCCGGATACCAACATCGCCATCGGCACCGCGTACCTGCGGCAGTTGATGAACAAGTACGACGGCCTGCCCTACGTGACCATCGCCGCCTACAACGCGGGCCCGACGCCGACCGCACGCTGGCAGACCCAGCGCCCGGGCTTCGATCCGGACCTGTGGATCGAGACCATCAGCTACAAGGAAACGCGCGAGTATGTCGCCCGCGTGCTGGCCTTCAGCGTGATCTACGACTGGCGACTCAATGGCGACGCATTGCCGCTGAGCGACCGCCTGATGGGCCGCCTGGTGGACAAGCGCAAGGCCTTCACCTGCGCCGCCAACGCCGACCAGGGCGGCGATTGATCACGTGGTATCGGTAGCGCCGGGCCATGCCCGGCGAACGCCATGTGTTCGGCCGGGCACGGCCCGGCGCTACCGTGCCATCATCCCCCCATGAAGATCTATCTTGTCGGCGGCGCCGTGCGCGACCGCCTGTTGCAGCGGCCTGCCGGCGACCGTGACTGGGTCGTCGTCGGCGCCACGCCCGCGCAGATGGAAGCGCAGGGCTTCACCGCCGTGGGCCGTGATTTTCCCGTCTTCCTGCACCCGAAGACCGGCGAGGAATACGCGCTGGCCCGCACCGAACGCAAATCCGGCCGTGGCTACCGCGGCTTCGTGGTCGATGCCGATCCGGCGGTGACGCTGGAAGAAGACCTGCAGCGCCGCGACTTCACCATCAACGCCATCGCCTGCGATGAAGACAGCGGCGCGCTGGTCGATCCCTATGGCGGCGCGCGCGACATCGAGCAACGCGTGCTGCGCCACGTCGGTCCCGCATTCGTTGAAGACCCGCTACGCGTGCTGCGTGCGGCGCGCTTCATGGCCCGCTTCGCCTCGCTCGGCTTCACCGTCGCGCCGGAAACCATGGCGCTGATGCGCGAGGTAGCCGTCAGTGGCGAACTCGACGCGCTGGTGCCGGAACGTGTGTGGCAGGAACTGCGCAAGGCATTGGTGTGCGAGCGCCCATCGGCGTTCCTGCGCACCCTGCACGACGCGCACGCGCTTGGCCCGATACTGCCAGAGCTGGAAGCGCTGTACGGCGTGCCGCAGCGCGCGGAATTCCATCCGGAAGTCGACACCGGCATCCACCAGGAAATGGTCAGCGACATGGCGGCGACGCTGGCGCCCGGTGATGACCTGGTCGGCTTCGCCGCACTGACCCACGACCTCGGCAAGGGCCTGACCCCGGCCGAGGAATGGCCGCGCCACATCATGCACGAGCAGCGCGGCATCAAACCGCTGAAAGCACTGTGCGCGCGCCTGAAGATTCCGACCGAGCACCAGCAGTTGGCCGAGGCCGTCTGCCGCGAGCATCTGAACGTACATCGCATCGACGAACTGCGCGATGCCACCGTGCTGGAACTGCTGGGCCGCTGCGATGCGTTGCGCCGGCCGGAGCGGGTGGCACGCATCGCGCTGTGCTGCGAGGCCGACAAGCGCGGCCGGCTCGGTTTCGAGGACAGCGACTACCCACAGGGCGAGACGCTGAAGCGCCTGCACCGGGCGGCGCTGTCAGTGCAGGCGCGTGACCTGGACACCACACACCTGAAAGGCCCGGCCATTGGTGAGGCGCTGGCCAAGGCGCGGGTGAAGGCGATCGCCGCCGCCCGCTGATGCTTATCCGGCACTTTTACCGGTAGTGCCGGCCGCTGGCCGGCAACCACAGCGCTATCAGTGCGCCATCCCACGGGTGATCGCCGCAGCACGTTCCTTCAGCTGCGCCACCGCGTCGGGGATCATCTCCATGCCCACGTCCAGGCCGGGGTTCAGCACCAGGCCGACGCCCTCGCCGATGCCCGACAGCAGTGCATGCACCGCGATGGGCATGGCGTGGGCAAACTGCGGCAGCTGCTCGTGCCAGATCTCCGCGCGCTCGGGCGCGGTGAACACCGCAAACATCGGCTCGCCGCTTTCGCTGGTCAGCACCAGCGGCGAAATGCTCTCGTCCCAGGCGCCGTCTTCACCGATGGCCTTGTCCAGCAGCACGAACACCGGCGCGGTCAGCAGGCCGTCGAGGAACTGCGAGGCCGTGAGGGTTCCGTCCTGGGCCTGCAACAGGCGCACTTCCAGGTCGTTGGCGGGTTCGAAAGGCGTTTCGTGGTCCATGGTGGGGTCCGACTGCGTGGCTACTGGCTGCAACTTTAGCAGCCCGCGTCTTCAAGCGACGTGTCCATGCCGCCACATCCACCCCGCCACCGCCAGCCCGGCCACCACCATCAGCATCACCGGCAGGCCGAAGCGGTGCCGGAATGGGATCGGCACCCCGCCCAGCTGCTGGTCCATGCTTTCGGTATCCAGCACCCAGCCGTGCTCGCAGCCGGTGCAGGCCAGCTCGTAGCGGCGCTGGTAGACGAAGCCGAACAGCAGGTCGATGCGCGCCATCCTGTAGCGCAGCTGCGGGGCGAATTCGGTTTCGGTCTGGCAGCGCAGGCAGTGGTGTGCTTTGGTGGGGCCGACAATCAGCACCCGTTCGTGTTGGCCGATCAGCAGCAAGGTTCAGCCCTCCTTGCAGGCGGGCTGGGCCAACAGCCAGGCTTCGGCCGCCGCCACCGTGGCGTCATCGCCAGCGGTGGCCTGGTCCGGCGCGATCTTCCGCCCGTCGCCATTTCCATTGCGATCGCGCATGACGCTGGTGGTCAGCACCAACGCGCTGCCGTCCACCAGCCGGCGCACCACGTTGGCCGTCGATACACCCGCCGTGGGCTGTCCGAAACTGCGGGTCTGCGCCCGGCCACGGAACGCCAGTACGGTCGCTTCGCCGGAACTGGCGGTGCGCGGGCCGGTCAACACCGCCACCGGCGCGCCAACCTGGCGGGGCAGATAGCCGGGCTGGCCGAAATCCAGGCGCGTCGCCTCGCCCATGCGCACGCCACTGGCAGTGGTCTGCCAGCGTACCGGACCGTCGGCGGTCTCGAATGAGCCCACGTCCTCGATAGCCATCGCCGAGGTGCGCAGCAGCGGCGCAACGCCAAGCAGCATCGGCCACATGTTGCCGCCGGTGTTGTCGCGCAGGTCGACGATCCAGCCACAGCGAGGCGTGCTGTCCTTTGCACGGATGATGTTCTGCCAACGCACCGCACGCTGGATGTTCTGTTGCTGCAGCTGCTGCGGCGGCGCACCGGGATCTGCCGCATAGTCCTCGATCAGCACCTGGCCGATACGCGGGTCACGTGCGCGGGTGGTGTCGCTTTCGCTGCGGGCAGCGGCAGTGGCGTTTTCGCGGGCGAAACGCTCCACGCGTTGCTGCTGTCGTTGCGGGGTCATCCAGCTGCCGTGACCGCCTGAACTGCGACCGATGGCCTCGGCCAGGACGGTCCGGACCTTGGCCGGATCGCCCTGCACATCCTTCAGCCGCGTGCGCGTGGCAGGCCAATCGACCCTGCCTCGGTACAGCGCCTCGCGTTCAAGCATGTCCAGCAGCTGTGCCTGTGCGGAGGGTGATGGAATCTCGATGGCGTCGGCCGCAGTGGCAGCGGTCGTTGCCAGCAGCGCGGCGATGAGAAGGGCGCGTCCCGGCAATCCTTTGCTGTTCCGCATCGACATCTCCCTGTCGTTGAATGAAGGCGAAGCATAGCGCCTTGGCCGCCGCGCGGCGTGTCGCATAAGGCACGTCAGGATCAGACTGCGATTTACAACTTTGCCCATGTCGGCACGCTGGCAAACGCGCGAAGGTCGCTGTGCCGGCGCCGCCTGCGCTGGCCGGGATTGGCGTCCTGAATCAATGAGCAAAGATGACCGATTGCCTCGATGCAGGCACTCGCGACAATGCACCACCTGCCGGTCCATGGCGGGCGGTGCGTGGGGACCCTTGGGTCCGTCGGCTTCTTCTTTGCTCTTGACCGGCACGCCAACCCGCACCGCCCGCCACCTTGCATCCCGCAGATGGCCCAGCCCTGTGAGGTTGTTGCCATGACCACGCTCTACCCCACCTATCCGCGCCTGCACGCATTGCTGGGTGATGCCCTGCCCGACCTGCAGCTGCCCAACGCCACCGCCGAAGCACTGGAAGACGCGCTGGCCGAAGCCGATGAAGCTGCCCCCACGCCCGCCTTCTTCAAGCGGCTGCGCGACGTCACGCGCTGCCACGCCGCTGACGGCGAGCCGTGGACGGAACTGCGCATCACGCCGGCGCGGGCGCGCGATCTGGCCTGCACCACGCGTTGCCTGCTGGCGTTGTCGGCGCTGGGGGGGTGCTGCTGGCGACGCAGGCGGCGCGTGAACTGGACGACGCGGATGCGCAGTGCCCGCCGCTGACGGAGGAAGGGCTGTTGCACGCGGTGCAGCTGCTGGCCGATCACGCGGGCGCGTTGCTGGGGCGTTCGCCGTTGTAATGCAGCGGCGTTGGGATTGTTTGACTGGTGGAAAGGCATGTCGACCGAGGTCGACACCCACCAAAGCGGCGATCGTCACCAGTCCGCGCGCAGGCCGATGTTGCCTTCGATGATGCGACGCTTGCCGTTGTCGCTGCCACCCACCTCGCGGGTGTAGTCGGCCACGGCATACGCGCTGATCGTGCGGTTGAAGCGCCCGACCACGCCGACACCGGCCTCCACAGCACGCGAGCGCTGCGAATTGATGATCGCGTCGCTGTCGAACAGGATGCGGTCCTCGCCCGAACGGCCATGCCAGTAGTTCAACTTGAAGTACGGCTGCCAGCCGTTGTCGGCCAACTGGTAATCGCCCGCCAGGCGCAGGCCGACGCGGCCGGTCCAGGCGTTGTCGTTGTGGAAGGAAACGGTGGACACCAGATCACGCTGGTCATCCAGTGAACTGCGCTGCCAGATCACCTGCAGCTGCGGTTCCAGCCACCACGATGACTGCCCGAACTGCAGCAGTGGCTTGCCCGTTTCCAGCGACAGCGTGGTGCCATCGCCCTTGAGGTCGATGCCCAGCCCGCGCGAGGAGCGCGTGCGGCCGTCGTAGCGGCTCTGCATCGCCACCGCGTCGATGTAGCCGCCGCTGCTGTCGGTCAACGTCCAGTACAGGCCCACGTGCTTGTCGTCCAACCGGCTCTGGCCGACCAACACGTTGTCCCAGCCCACCGCCAGGCCGGTGATCCTGCCATCGGCGCGGGTACGGCCGACGAACACGCCGATCTGGTTGCGGTGGCTGTCACCGCTGGCAGCCCACACATCCAGGCCTGCCTGCACACCCATCACATCACCATCGAAGCCGGGCCGTGCATCGCCTTTCCAGTGGATCTCGCTGCTCTGCCCGACCAGCCTTCCCCACGCCGTGCGGAAGGCGCCCTGGTTGTACAGCAGGCGCTGTTCGCCCTGGCGCTCATGGAAGGTCCCCAGGCTGGCCAGCGAGGTCTCGCGCAGCAGCGGTGGCACCACGGCGTAGGCCGCGGTCTCCAGGCGGTACAGCGGCACCAGGCCGTTCTCGTTCGGCGCGGCGGGCCTTGCCCCCGCACTGGGCGGCGGCGAACCGGTACCGGGCAGGCTGCCACCGGCCACCGGCACGTCCGGTACGGGTGGATCACTGGGCGGCGCTACGGGCGCAGGTTCCGGCGGCGGTGGCGGCGGTGCGGTCTCGCCTGCGGTCAGGTCCGGATCGGTGGCACCCCCGCCGCCGCCGTTCGGCGCGGGCGTCGGCCCGGCCGCCAATGTCGAACGCAGGTACCAGTTCTCGCCGGTGCCGGCGCTGACGCCGCCCTTGAACAGGAAATACTCGTAGGCACCGGCCGAGACCGGTGCGAACAACGAGAACGCGCCTGGCGCGGTGGTTGCGCCGTTCAGCGCCTGCACCACCAGGATACCGTCGACCAGCGTGGCCGCTCCTCCGCCACCGGTATTGATGATGCCAAGGCCGGTGCTGCCGGTGGCGGTGCCGCCATCAAAGACCAGGCGGTCGCTGGCTGAGTCGTCTGCACCCAGCACGGTCTGCAGGTACACGCCACCACCGTCGCCGCGGTAGTTGCCACGGATGGTGAAAGCATCGCCGGCGCCGCTGTTGTTGGTCAGATCAATGCGTCCGGCGTTGACCATGTTCACCAGCGCAGCTGCCGCGAACGGACGGATCGCATGGTTGCCGCCACCGCCGAACAGCGTGCTGGTCTCGTCCACGTTCAAGCTGCCGGTGCCGGTGGCACTGTCGCCCAGCACCAGGTCGCCATCGAAGGTGAGCTCGGTGCTGCTGGCCAGGCTGATCGCTTCCCAGTTCTGGAAGCGTCCGACGCCAGCGGTCTTGACGTTGTTGAAGCTGAGGCGATCGCTGCCGGTGCCACCATCGAACAGCGGTACAGCGCCGAGGTTGGCCTGGTTGAGATTGCCCAGGGTCGCGACGTCATCGTCGGGGCCCATGTCGATGGCGCCGTAGACAATGCCGCCGCCATTCCAGTTGAAGGTGTCGTTGCCGGTGCTCAGCAGCACCTGGCCACGCACCGTGCCACCGGTGATGGTGACGCTGTCGGCGCCGCCACTGACGCTGATGTTGCCGCCGATGTAGGCGTCGTTGGAGATGATGATGGTGTCGGTGTCGAAGCCGGTGACCACGTTGCCGTCGACGGTGCCGCCGGACATGTCCCACAGGTTCTTGTCCAGTTTCATGTTGACGCGGCCGATGCGGCCGCCGGTCATCCACGCCTGGTCGCCATCTTCGAACGCGCCAACGATGCGGCCACCGCTCATGCGGAAGGTGTCGATGTTGTCGCCCTGCTGCAGGGCGCCGATGGTGCCGCCGGTCATGACGAAATCATCGCGGCCACTGCCCTGCGTCACCAGCCCGGTGATGGTGCCGGCGTTGACGGTCAGCTGGTCATCGCCATTGCCCTGGTCGAGGCTGTCGATGGTGCCGCCGCTGAGCAGCAGGACGTCGTTGCCATCGCCCTGCTGCACGCCGCCGCTGATGCTGCCGCCCAGCATCTGCAGACGATCGTTGCCGGCACCGGACTGCACGCCGCTGCTGCCACTGATGGTGCCGCGGTTGACCAGCTCGCTGTCGCCGGCACCGCTGAACTGCAGTGCGATACCGCTGCCGGAACTGATGCTGCCGGTGTTGTCGACGCGGCTGCCGCCGCCAAGCTGTACCGCGGTACCGCTCGCCGAGCTGATGGCACCGAGATTGGTGAGCACGTGCCCGCCAGCGCCGAGCAGGGAGACGGCGCTGCCCGCGCCGGCCTGCTGCAGCTGCGCGCCATTGCCAACATTCACGGTGATGCCTGCCGCGCCACTGGCGCTGATGGCTGCTGTCTCGGGATTGGGGGCGGTGCTGCTGCAGGTGACGGTCTGCCCGGCCACGGGAGCCGTTGCATCGCACCCTGCCCAGGCGGCAGGGGCGGACAGGGCGAGCAGCGAGGGCATCGCCAGGATCTGCAGCAGGGAAACGGTCAAGCGGCGCTGGCGGAACCCGCGCGGGACGACATGGGACATACAGCACTCCTGGGTCGGGGGATCAGGAACTGCGGATGCTCTGTACGACACTGCTGATGCAGTCTGCCCTGCCATGAATGGTTTCGACAGGTGAACTTATCGGCAGTCGGTCACGCTTTCGTTGTGAAACCGGGTAGTAGTCACGCCGCCCGCATGTCGATGAACCGATTCATTTCCCATCGCCCGGGATGGAACATCCACGCATGGCGTGGATCTACAGCAGGCATGCCACGCATGGATGGGCCATGGATCCGCGCCACGCGTGGATAAACCGTGGCGCCACACCACACACGGATGGGCCATGCCCAGTAGATCCACGCCATGCGTGGATGGGCGTTTCTCCACGATGTTTGCCGCGCTCAGATCTTCAGATAAATGCGACGTCGGTCCAACCACCACGCCACGCCCCACCACAGCGCGACGAACGCCAGCGCCTGCAGCATCGAGGCCAGCTCCAGCGCCTGTGGCATTGCTGCGGCCAACTGTTGCCAGACCCAACCCCAGGCGCCGGTGGCCAACAGGATCACCGACATCACCGAGGCCCCCAGATAGGCGGTGATGGCATTGACGCCGAAGCGCCGGCCCAGCGCGGGCCATCCCTTGCGGTCGATCAGCAGGTGGCCCAGCCACAATGCCAGCGCGGCCAGGCCAGCGGTCCACAGCACGTAGCTGGGCGTCCACAGCTGCTTGTTGAGCGGCAGTACGGTTGCCAGCAGCAGGCCAAGCACGGCGGTGACCGCACCCAGCGCGGCCAATGCACCGGCGCGGCCACTGCGCAGCAGGCCCCCGGCCAGCAGGCCCAGCACGGTGCTGGCCAATGCGCCCAGACTGCTCAGCAATCCTTCCGGGTCATGGCCCAGACCGGTATCGGCCTGCCATTGGTAGATCCATGGCGCGAACAAGGTGGTATCCAGGCGACTGGCCGGGTTGGTCCACGGCGCCAGGTCACCCACGCCCAGCAGCAGCGCGGCGTAACCCACCAGCAGCGCCACCAGCACGGCCGCCTGCACGCGCGGGCGCGCATACACCGCCAGCACGCCCACCACGGCCGCGCACAGCGCAATGCGCTGCAGCACGCCCCAGATGCGGAAATGGTGCGTGTGCAGTGCCCACCACACCAGCAGGTGCAGCAGCACACCGGCAACGGCGATGCGCAGCGCGCGTTCCAGCACGCCACGTGCAAGCGCAGGCCGTGCCGCCGGATCCAGCGCGCGCGGTGCAACGCTGAAGGCCATCGACACGCCAACAAGGAACAGGAAGAACGGGAACACCAGATCGGTCGGCGTACAACCGTGCCAGTCCGAATGGCGCAGCGGTGCGAACACCGCGCTCCAGTCGCCTGGGTTGTTGACCAGCAGCATCGCCGCCACGGTCATGCCGCGCAGGGCGTCGATCGAGCCCAACCGGCGTGGCGGCGCGCTGCTCATCGTCAGGCCGCCTCGTACTGGCCGGCGATCCACGTACCACGCACGTGCAGCGCGTCGTCCAGCAGCACCAGGTCGGCCTGGTAGCCCTCGGCGATGTAACCCAGGCGATCATCGACATTGAGGAACTGCGCCGGATAGGTCGAGGCCATGCGCGCGGCTTCAGCCAGCGGCTGGCGCAGCAACTGCACGGTGTTGCGCACGGCAGTGGCCATGTCCAGCGCCGAACCGGCCAGCGAGCCGGCCGCGTTGCGCACCACGCCGTCGATGGCAGTGATGGTTTCGCCATACAGCACGTAGCTCGGATCGTCGGCACCGACCGGCGGCATCGCGTCGGTCACCAGCAGCAGGCGGCCACGCGGCTTGGCCGCCAGCGCCACCCGCAGGCTGGCCGGATGCACGTGCACGCCATCGACGATGATGCCGATCCAGCTGTCGCGATCTTCCAGCGCCGCGCCGACTGCGCCGGGTTCGCGGCCCTGCAGCGGCGACATCGCGTTGTACAGATGGGTGAAGCCACGCACGCCGGCATCGAGGCCGGCACGGATCTCTTCATAGGTGCCGGCCGTGTGGCCAGCAGCGACGATCACACCGCGCTCGACCAGCGCGCGGATGGTCTCCAGCGGCACGCGCTCGGGCGCCAGGGTCAGCAGGGTCACGCCGTTGTCCAGCGACGACGCCAGTTCGATTTCCTGCTCGTCCGGCACGCGGAACTTGCTGGCATCGTGCGTGCCCTTGCGCGCCGGTGCGATGTACGGGCCTTCCAGGTGGATGCCGATCACGCCGGGCACACCCTGCGCAATGGCCTGGCGCATCGCGCCGATCGCCTCGCGCATCACGGCCACGTCGTCACTGATCAGGGTCGGCAGCACCGCCGTGGTGCCGAAGCGGCGATGCGCACGGGCAATCGTGCGCAGCGACTCGACGTCGGGCGTGTTGTTGAACAGCGCGCCGCCACCGCCATTGACCTGTACATCGATGAAGCCGGGCAGCAGCCAGCCACCGCCCAGGTCCACCTGCTCGTCGGCCGTACCCAGCTGCGGCGCCGCGTCGGGCAGCAGCGCGCTGATGTGGCCGTCTTCGATCACCACCGCAAGATCATCGCGGAACTCATCGCCGGCAAGAATGCGGGCATTGCGCAGGACGGTTGCCATCACACCGTCTCCGTCACCTTGTTCAGATGCGGCGGCAGATCCGGGTTGAAGCCACGGCGCAGCGCCAGTGCATTGATCGCGCGATAGAAGCTCTGCACCGTCAGCAGCGGCGCGCACAGCGGATGCGGCGCGGCAGCGACCGGCAGGTTGCCGCCGGCACCGGCCAGCCACACCTTGGCGCCACGTGCGGTGAACTCTTCAGCCACGGCACGGGTACCGGCGCCGGTCTCATCGGGCTGGGCAAAGGCCAGCACCGGGAAGCCGCGATCGACCAGCGCCATCGGACCATGCTTGACCTCGGCCGAGCTGTAGGCCTCGGCATGCAGGCTGCAGGTTTCCTTGAACTTCAGCGCCGCTTCCTGCGCCGCGCCCAGGCCGAGGCCACGGCCGAGCACGAACAGGTTGTTGGCCTCCACCAGGCCATCGGTCACCGCGCTCCAGTCGCACTGCCAGGCCTCACGCATCGCATCGGGCAGCAGGTCCAGTGCATTGCGCAGCGCGCTGTCCTGCTTCCAGTACGCGGCCAGCTGCAGCAGCGCGGACAACGAAGCGAGGTAGCTCTTGGTCGCCGCCACGCTCTTCTCCACGCCGGCATGCAGCGGAATGACCGTGTCGGCCAGTTGTGCCAGCGGAGAATCCTCGACGTTGACCAGCGCCACCACGCGCGCGCCAGCGGCCTTGGCCGCTTCGGCGTTGCGCAGCAGGTCCGGGCTCTTGCCGGACTGCGAGATGACAATGAACAACGCACCGCGCAGCTGCAGCGGTGCCGCGTAGACCGAACCCACCGATGGCGAGGCCGAGGCAACGACCAGGCCCAGCTGGGTTTCCAGCAGGTACTTGCCGTAGGTCGCGGCATGGTCGGAGCTGCCACGTGCGCAGGTCACCACGAACGGCGGCGGCGCAGCGCGCAGGCTGGCGGCCAGCGTCTCCATCACGGCGTGGTTGCGGGCGAACTGGCGGGCAACGACCTCGGCCGCTTCGGCAGCCTCGGCGAACATCAGGGTGGAGGTGGGATCGGACAGCGACATGGCAGGCTCAGGAAGGATCGGAAGGGAGGGGACGGGCGGCGGCAGGACGCATCGGTGCGGTCGAGCCGCGCACCACCAGTTGCGGCACGAAGCCCTGGTTGTGCAGCGGCGCCGGCGCATCGTCGTAGGCATCGCTGCGCAGCTGTGCGATCAGCAGGCGCGCGGCATGGCGGGCGATGTCTTCGGTGGCCTGCTTGGCGGTGGTCAGCGGCGGCCACGACTGCCGCGAGAACGGACTGTCCTCGAAGCCGGCAATGGACAGGTCGTAGGGCACGTTCATGCCGGCCGACTTCGCTGCGGCCAGCACGCCGGCGGCGATTTCATCGTTGGAACCGAAGATGGCGGTGGGCGGTTCGCGCAGTGCCAGCAGGCGCCGCGCACCGCGGAAACCATCGTCGAAGGTGTAGTCGCCCTGCACCACCAGATGCTTGTCCACGGTCATGCCGTAGTCCTTCAGCGCGGCCTCGTAACCGGCGTAGCGTTCGCCCGAAGAACGGTGCGAGGTGCCACCCCAGAGGAAGCCGATGCGCTGGTGGCCCAGCTGGATCAGGTGCTCGGTGATTTCATAGGCGGCTTCGCGGTCGTCGACGAACACGCAGGCGCCATCGGCCGGGTCTTCGGTGGCGGCGATGATCCGCACCAGCTTGATGCCGCGCGCGGTGAGCGCCTGGACCAGGTCGCGACGTTCGGACATCGGGGCGGTCAGCACCAGCCCGGCCAGGCGCGAGCGCTGCACCCAGTCGGCCAGTTCATCGGCCAGCAGCGGCGAACTGGAATCGCACGGATGGATCTGCAGGCCGAAGCCGGTTTCGCGGCAGGCCGCGAGCACGCCGTTCTGCACGCCGATGATGTGGTACGGGTTGGGGTTGTCGTACACCAGCCCGATCACGAAGGTGGTGCCGCTGCGCAGGTTGCGCGCCGACGGATCGGGTTCGTAGTCGAGCTCGGCAATGGCACGCAGCACCCGCGCACGGGTGGCCTGCATCACCGAGGGCTCGTTGTTGATCACCCGCGACACCGTCTTCAGCGAGACCTTGGCCTTTTCGGCAACGTCCTTGATGGTCGCTCTGCGCATCGGCTTTTCCTGGGGTTGGCTGCCGTCCATCATCGCCGATCAGACCTTGTCCTGCGGCAGGCCGACGCGATGGCCGACCACCGAGTAGAACAGGATGTACAGGTAGCAGGGCACCATCAGCAGCAGGAACACCAGCTGGAAGTCGATGTGCTGCTTGAGCACGGCAAACAGCTGCGGAATGATCGCGCCGCCGGCGATGCCCATGACCAGCAGTGCCGAACCGGTTTCGGTGAAGCGGCCCAGGCCACGGATCGCCAGCGGGAAGATCGCCGGCCACATCATCGCGTTGGCAAAGCCCAGCAGCGCCACGAAGGCGACCGACACATAGCCGTGGGTGAAGAAGGCGCCCAGGCAGAACAGCACGCCCAGTACCGCCGAGACGGTCAGGTAGCGCGACTGCGAGACCACTCGCGGGATCAACACCAGGCCGACCACGTAGCCGATGAGCATCGCAAACAGGGTGAATGCGGTGAACATCTTGGTCTGGTCCAGCGGCAGGTCGAAGCCATGACCGTAGGTACCGATGGCATCTCCGGCCATCACTTCCACGCCGACGTAGACGAACAGGCAGAGCACGCCCAGCCACAGATGCGGGAACTGGAAGATGCTGCTGCGCTCGGCCTTGCCTGGCACGCCGGCCGGTGTGGCATTGGCCTCGGAGGCCTTGATTTCGGGCAGCGGCGAGAACAATACCGCCACCGCCAGCAGCACCAGCAAACCAGCCATGGCCAGATACGGCGCGTGGATCTTGGCCGCGAACTGGTTGAGCAGCGTGGCCTTGGTGGCCGCATCGGCGGCCTGCACCTGGGCGTCGAGATCACCGATGCCATGCAGCACCAGGGTGCCGATCAATATCGGCGCAAGGATGCCGGCGATCTTGTTGCAGATGCCCATCATCGCGATGCGCCGTGCGGCGGTTTCGATCGGGCCGAGGATGGAGATGTACGGGTTGATCGCGGTCTGCAGCAGCGCAAGGCCGCTACCGATCACGAACAGGCCGCCCAGTGCACCGGGATACCAGCGCTGGGTGGCGAATTCACCGAACAACGCCGCGCCACCGGCCATCACCAGCAGGCTCAGGCTCAGGCCCTTTTTCATGCCGGTGCGGCGCAGGATCCACGAGGCCGGCAGGGCCAGGAAGAAGTAGGACAGGTAGAACACCATCAGCACCAGGAAGGCGCCGACCTCGCTCAGCTCGAAGGCGAGTTTGACGAAGGTGATCAACGGGCCGTTGAGCCAGGTGAAGAAGCCGATCAGGAAGAACAGCACGCCGACGATGGCGATGGACGAGGCCACGTTCGGGCGTGCGCTTGCAGCGGGGACGGCTGACATCAGGAAGGCTCCTGCGGCGACGGCCGCAGAACACGGCGTCGGAGAGTGGCTGGGAACAACGTTGTCACATTCTTTCGATGGACAGCGACCGTTTGTCAACTTCCACGCACGGGTCACCCTACCTCATGCTGCACTGCGCCAGCGCATTGCACGGCCATCCGCTGAATGCGCTTGGCCCTTGAAGCCCCTTGCTGCAATGGTTCTGCCGAGGGCGCCGCATTCACGCCATGTAAACGTTTACGGCGATCTGCATTCGTTGCGGCGCAGCAACGAAAGTGTCACGAACTCGTTGACATCGTTGTCAACGCGGTTACAGACTCCGCCCAATCGCCGGCTCCATCGTTGCCCTTCCCGGGGCCGGCCCCACCTGCAGCAGGAGCCCGCGTGACCGCCAGCCATCCCGCCCCGGCCCATGTCCTGTCCCGCGTCGCGCCCTCGTTCCTGGCTGCCGACGTTGGCGGCACCCATGTGCGTGTCGCCCGGGTCCAGGCCAGCGGCGACGATGCCCATCCGGTGCAGGTGCTCGATTACCGCAAGTACCGCAACGCCGACCACGCCGGGCTCAGCGCGATCCTCGCCGACTTCCTGGCCGAAGGCCCGCGCCCGTCGCATTGCGTGGTCGCCACCGCCGGCTACGCCCGCGAAGACGGCACGGTGATCACCGCCAACGTGCCGTGGCCGTTGTCGGCGCGGCAGATCGAGGCCGACGTCGGCCTGCAGCGGGTGCACATCGTCAATGACTTCGAAGCGGTGGCCTACGCAGCCGCGCAGGTCAATGCCAGCGGCGTGCTGCACCTGTGCGGCCCGGAAACGGCGCCGCGCGGCCCGACCCTGGTGGTCGGCCCCGGCACGGGCCTGGGCGCAGCGCTGTGGATTCCCACCGCCAACGGCCCGGTGGTGCTGGCCACCGAGGCCGGCCAGCCGACCCTGGCCGCCAGCACCGAGCTGGAAATGGCGATCGTCCGCCACATGCAGCGCGACCGCGCGCACGTGTCGATCGAACATGCCCTTTCCGGCCCCGGCCTGATGAACCTGTACCGCGCGATCTGCGCGCTGGAGGGGCAGGCACCGGCGCTGGCCAGCCCCGATGCGGTCACCGCTGCGGCGATGTCCGGCACCGATCCGCTGGCACGGCAGGCGCTGGATGTGTTCTGCGGCCTGCTCGGCAGCACCATCGGCGACATGGCCCTGTTCTACGGCGCCCACGGCGGGGTGTACCTGGCCGGCGGGATCCTGCCGCAGATCCGCGAGTACCTGCGCACCAGCACCTTCGTCGAACGCTACCTGCAGAAGGGGCCGATGGGCGAGGCGCTGGCACGCATCCCGGTGAAGGTGGTCGAGCACGGACAGCTGGGCGTGATCGGCGCTGCCAGCTGGTACCTGCTCCACGCCGACGCCTGAACCTGCAATCGGCTTCAACGCAATCGCAGCACGCAGTACGTGGCACGCCAATGCCGGGACATCGCCGCCGCCCCGCGCACGTCATCGCAACCGCAATCCCATATCGCCGCCGGCATCCAATCGAGTGATGAGGAGAGACATCATGAATACCCGCAAGACCTTGCTTTCGGCCGCCATCGTCAGCTGCATCGCCTTCAGTGCGCACGCGCAGCAGGCCGCCCCGACCGCCACCGATCTGGACACCGTCACCGTTACCGGTATCCGCGGTTCGATGGAGAAGTCGCTGGACACCAAGCGCGAAGCCAACGCGCGCGTGGAAGTGGTCACCGCCGAAGACGTGGGCAAGCTGCCGGCGCACAACGTCGCCGACACCCTGCAGCGCCTGCCGGGCGTCAACATCAGCTCGTCCAGCGCCGATGAGGGCGGCTTCGACGAAGCCGACCGTGTCAGCCTGCGCGGCACCAGCCCCAGCCTCACCCAGACCCTGATCAACGGCCACACCGTCGGTTCGGCCGACTGGTTCGTGCTCAGCCAGGGCAACAACGTCGGTCGCAGCGTCAGCTACTCGCTGCTGCCGTCGGAACTGGTCAGCTCGGTGGAAGTGAACAAGTCCTCGCAGGCCAAGCTGCAGGACGGTGGCACCACCGGTACCGTCAACATCATCACCCGCAAGCCGCTGGAGTTCTCCAAGCAGTTCACCGCTGAAGGTTCGATCGGCATGGTGCGTTCGGACCAGGCCAAGTCGAACGACCCGCAGTACTCGGCATTGTTCAACTACAAGAACGAAGAAAGCACCTTCGGCGTGATGGTGCAGGGCTTCAGCCAGAAGCGCGAACTGCGCCGTGAAGCGCAGGAAATTCCGGGTGGCTTCTTCAAGATCGGCGCCGACGACCCGGTGGCCCTGACCAATCCGGACCTGATCGGCGTCAATGTTCCCGGCCTGCTGGGCTCGACCCTGTTCGAGCAGACCCGTGAGCGCAAGGGCGGCCTGGTCTCGCTGCAGTTCAAGCCGACCGATACCCTCACCCTGGGCCTGAATGGTTTCAGCTCCGAGCTGAAGGCGAACAACTACAACCGCAACTTCATGATGTTCGGCAACAGCTTCGCCAAGTCGCAGGCGCCGAACCCGGGCTATGTGGTCAAGGATGGCGTGCTGACCAACGCCACCTACGCAGGCGTGCCGGGCACCAACTACGCGGTGTACGACATGATCTACCGCGAGTCGAAGGCCAAGTCGAGCTACGTCACCTTCGACGCCGACTGGCAGATCAGCGACAGCCTGACCGCCAAGTTCCAGGCCGGCAGCACCAAGGGCACCGGTGAGACCCCGCGCCAGTACATCGCCGAGGTCACCCTGGCCGGCGGCGGTGGCGCCAGCTGGGCTACGCACGGCAGCGGCTCGCCGATCGACTGGAACGTCGGCGGCGACCTCTCGCCCAACGGCGTGACCAGCTTCGGCACCTGGGGCAACCAGCAGGTCACCGCCGAAGACAAGGAGAAGTGGGCCACGCTCGACTTCAACCAGTACTTCAACGACGGCGGCGTGCTGAGCTCCATCGACTTCGGCCTGCGCTTCGCCGACCACAAGCGCGAAGCGCTGTCGCCGGAAGGTGCAACGCCGGGTGACATCTGGAGTGCGCTGAAGAACGGCGCCACCTCCAACTATCCGAGCGGTTTCGCCGGCGATATCGGCGGCACCTTCCCGCGCAACATCTGGTACTTCACCCCGGGTGCGCTGAAGGATGCGGTGACCAACAACTCCACCTGGCTGGCGGGCAACGACGGCCCGACCGGTCGCCACAATTACGGCGCCGAGTGGCAGGTGAAGGAAAAGAACTTCGCCGGCTACGTGCAGGCCAACTTCCGCGGTGACTGGTGGAGCGGCAACCTGGGCCTGCGCTACGTCAACATCAAGCAGGACATCGATACCTACAACGCCGTCAGCAATGCTGCCGATGCGGATGTCAGCAGCCTGTTCGGCATGTGGGAACGCATGGCCTTCCAGAACAAGCGCAACCGCGTACTGCCCAGCGCCAACATCAAGTTCGACCTGGACGACAACCTCGTGCTGCGCGTGGCCGCGTCGCAGACCCAGACCCTGCCGGACTACTCGGCACTGGGCGCGTCCTCGTACGGTTCCGACCTGAACCGGACCGGCGGCGGCGGCAACCCGAATCTCAAGCCGACCCTGTCCACCAACCTGGATGCCAACCTGGAGTGGTACTTCATGCCGCGTGGCCTGCTGTCGGTCGGCGCCTACCACATGGACCTGAAGGACTACATTGCCTTCGACGTCGTCTCGCGCCAGCTGTACAGCGAACTGACCAACCAGCTTGAGACCTACCAGATCTCCACCCCGATCAATGCCGACGGCAAGGTCACCGGCGTGGAAGTGGCCTACGAGCAGCCGATCGGCGAATACTTCGGCGTCAACGCCAACTACACCTACGCCAACGGCACGACCGCGCACACCTGGTCCGATGGTTCGCACAACCTGCTGGGCACCTCGAAGAACACCTACAACGTGGGCGCCTACTTCGAGAACGAGCGCTTCGGTGCACGGGTCAGCTACACCCACCGTTCCTCGTTCCTGATCAGCCTGTCGGGCACCAACCCGTACTACCAGGATGACTTCGGCACGCTGTCGGCGTCGCTGAGCTTCAAGGCCACCGACTGGCTGAGCATCAGCCTGGATGGCCTGAACCTCAACAACCCGACCTACAAGTACTACCAGACCGCTGCCATTCCGACCTCGTTCTACAGCAACGGTCGCCAGTACTACCTGAACTTCCGCTTCAAGTACTGATCCAGCGGCAGCCTCATCGCCGAGTCGTGCACGCACGCCGGGCCTGGGTCATTCCGGGCCCGGCGTTTTTCATGTATAGCGAACATCGCACCCGATCCAAGGAGTCCTTCCGATGACGAAGCCCACCCGCGCCAGGATGCGCAGCCTTCTGTTGCTGGGCAGCCTGCTGGCCGCCCTGCCTGTGCTGCCGGCACTGGCCGCCGATGCCCCGGCACTCGATACCGGCCCTGGCCCGCAGCTGCGCGCCGGCAGCCTGATGCTGATTCCCGCACCGGCCAACGTGCAGCGCGGCAACGGCGCGGGCATCACCGTGGGCGCCGCTACCGTGCTGCATGCCGATGGCGAAGCCGCACAGCGCGTGGCCGCACAGTTCGCCGACCTGCTGGCGCGCAGTGGTGGGCCGCGACTGGCCGTGGCCAACGGCAAGGCCGCCGGCGAGGGCAACAGCATCCGCTTCCAGATCGTGCCGACCTTCCGCGACAGCGGCGAGGGCTACACGCTGGAAAGCACCGCACAGGGCGTGCTGGTGCAGGCCGGCAACGAGACCGGCCTGTTCTACGGCGCCACCACCCTGGCCCAGCTCGCCACCGGCGGCAGCAACGGCGTGCTGCCGGCCGTGCAGATCCAGGATGCGCCGCGCTTCAGCTGGCGTGGCTTCATGCTCGACTCGGCGCGGCACTTCCAGAGCCTGGACGAGATCAAGCGCGTGCTCGATGCGATGGCCGCGCACAAGCTCAACACCTTCCATTGGCACCTGACCGACGACCAGGGCTGGCGCATGGAGATCAAGCGCTACCCGAAGCTGACCGAAGTCGGCAGCTGCCGCCTTCCGGCCGGTGATGGCGGCATCGATCCGGTCAGTGGCAAGGAGCATCCGTACTGCGGCTTCTACACGCAGGACCAGATCCGCGAAGTGATCGCCTACGCCGCCAAGCTGCATATCCAGGTGATTCCGGAGATCGATGTACCCGGCCACGCCACCGCTGCCATCGCCGCCTATCCGGAACTGGGTACGATCGACACGCCATTGAAGCCGTTGAGCGAATGGGGCGTGTTCCCGAACCTGTTCAACGTCGAGGACGGCACCGTCACCTTCCTGGAAAACGTGCTGGAAGAAGTGATCCAGCTGTTCCCGGCCAGGTATGTGCATGTGGGTGGCGACGAGGCGGTGAAGGACCAGTGGGAGGCCTCAAAAAAGGTGCAGCAGCGCATGCGCGCGCTCGGCATCAAGGATGAGATGGCCATGCAGAGCCACATCATCAAGCGCCTGGAGACCTTCCTGGAACAACACGACCGCCGCCTGATCGGCTGGGACGAAATCCTTGAGGGCGGCCTGCCGCCGCAGGCCACGGTAATGTCATGGCGCGGCACCGAAGGCGGCCTTGCTGCGGCCAGCGCCGGCCACGATGTGGTGATGTCGCCGGTCAGCCACCTGTACCTGGATTACCTGCAGACGGCCTCGCCGAACGAGCCGCCGGGCCGACCGACGCAGGTGAACCTGGCCAAGCTCTACAACTACGAACCGGTGCCGGCCGAACTGGCCGCCGACAAGCGCGGGCACATTCTCGGCCTGCAGGCGAACATGTTCACCGAGCACACGCGCACTTACGCACGCCTGCAGCACAACCTGTTCCCGCGCCTGGCCGCCGTGGCCGAGACCGGCTGGAGCACGCCGGAGCATCGCGATTACCGCGACTTCCTGGCCCGCCTGCCCTCGCAGCTGCAGCGCTACCGTGCCTGGGGCCTGGCCTACGCGCAGACGCCGTTCGAAGTAGGCGTGGCCTACACCGATGACCGCGCGGCGAACGCGGTGACCGTGTCGCTGGCCAATCCACTGGGCTATGAAGTGCGCTACAGCAGCGACGGCAAGCCGGTGACCGCGCAATCGCCGCTGTACCGGCAGCCACTGACGTCCACGCTGCCGGCGACGGTGCAGGCTGCCGCCTTCTACCAGGGCCAGCCGCTGGCCGCGAAGCCGACGGTGGCGGCGTACACCGCGCAGTCGCTGCTGTCGCGTCACAGCGAAGCACTGCGCAGCTGCGTCGGCGAGAAGGGCCTGGTCCTGCGCCTGGAAGATGATGGTCCGCGCGAAGGTGCGCGAGCGGTGTTCACCGTCGACATCTTCCAGCCGTGCTGGCGTTGGCCGCAGGCACAGCTGGATGGCATCGGCAGCGTGGAAGTGCGCGCAGGCCGCATTCCGTACTACTTCCAGCTGGCCCACGACGAGCCGAAGCGTCGCTTCGAAAAGGCCCGGAGCGCGCACGGCGAAATGCTGATCCGTCGCGGTGACTGCACCGGCAAGGTCCTGGCGCAGGTGCCGCTGCCGGCGCAGACCGATGCCGACGGCTTCGTGACCCTGCGTGCGGCATTGCCGAAGGGCACCTCGGGTACGGGTGATCTGTGCATCAACTTCACCGGCGACACGCGCCCGGCGATGTGGGTGCTGGATGAGGTGACGCTGGGGAAATAGCGGCGGATCTTCTTGTAGCGGGTTCCATCCACGCATGGCGTGGCTCTACTGTAGCGCCAGGCCATGCCTGGCTGCCTTTGGTAGACGCCAACCCTGGTTGGCGCCGGGAAGATTCATCCACGCATGGCGTGGATCTACTGTAGCGCCAGGCCATGCCTGGCTGCCTTGCATGGCGTGGATCTACTGTAGCGCCAGGCCATGCCTGGCTGCCTTTGGTAGACGCCAACCCTGGTTGGCGCCGGGAAGATTCATCCAC
>NZ_JBQOIF010000007.1:0-195685 GCF_052665395.1 Stenotrophomonas sp. 3(2025)
CCGGCCGCGGGCCCCGGGGGGCCACTGGGGGGGGGGGGGGGGCGGGGGGGGAGAGTGCTGCGTCGGCCGGCTTTGCCGGGCATGGCGGATACGCCATGTTGACACCTCCTTCATTTTTCATTCATAAATGGGTCAATGCCCGCCCACCGCGTTCAAGCGTGTGGTTGTCTGCCGGAGTGGGTACCGTCCGATCTGATCATCGACAGTGGCGCGATGTGGGCGGGGCTCTCAAGGAAGGTCGATCCAGGGAGGATCTTCATGCAGTCACGGCTCATTGCTCATCCGCGCGCGGCAAACGCCATCAAAGGCCTGCTTCTGACAGCACTGGCCTTCTGCGTACTGGCACCGGTTCCCGCCTCCGCCCAGATCGTGCCTACCTGGCGCCAGGAGTACGACAAACGCTTGAAGTACGGCGACCTGGTCGAGCCCTTGAAGGGCGAGATCTTTGGCGAGCAGGTCAACCTGTATGACGGTTCGATCAGCTTCAAGGCCACGGATATTTCGATACCGGGCAATGGCAATTTGGCGGTGATGCTTAGCCGTAGCTACGGCGGTGGCGATGGCAGCAGCGAGAGCCCGTTCTCCGATTGGGGGCTGGATATTCCGTCGTTGTCTGGTGTCTACGGCGACCTGCCAGAGACTGCTGCGGTTGGCTACTGGGCGCCGGCAGCGCGCTGTTCGACGGTGGGTGCGCCACCTGCGCTCGAGGTCTGGAATCGCCGTCATACGCAGATCGTCAACTTCAATACGCATACGTTCTGGGACGGCGTGCGCCTTTCCCTGCCGGGGGGCGGCGGAGAGCCGGTGCTCGGGGGCAGCGGTGACCCGCGCCAGCCGCAGCCGCAGTTTGGCGAGCCTGCGCCCTGGAGCACGAAGGGAGGCTGGACGTTCAGTTGTTTGACTGCGTTGAAGAGCGGGCATCCGGGGCAGGGATTTCTTGGCCATGCACCGGATGGCACCAAATACTATTTCGATTGGATGGTCGCCAGGCCCAACACCGCCGCGACATTGCAACCGTACGGGCCGGAAAGCAATGCGCTGCTCAATCGCAAGCGTGTGTTTCTGTACCCATCTCAAATCGTGGATCGATTCGGCAACTGGGTGCGCTATGAGTGGAGCGGCGATCGGTTGCTGCGCATGGTTGCCAACGATGGTCGGGAGATCAGCCTGGCCTACAACGCGAAGGGCTTGATCGCTTCTGCCACGACAGCAGGGCGTACGTGGACCTATGGCTACACCGAGGCAGATATCCTGAGGACGGTGACGCTGCCGGACGGAACCCAGTGGGTCTACAACCTGCCGCCGCTTTCAGTCACACATAAGTATGCCGACTACATCGGGCAGAACATCTGGGAGTACATGGATTATCCGGCAACGTGTTCTCGCATGAACAAGATCGTGCCTAGTGAGATTTCCATGACCGTCCAGCATCCTTCGGGCGCCTTGGGAACCTTCCTGTTCCGGCCGTTCCGCCACGGGCGCAAGAACGTCTCTTTGGATTGCCAGACTTCCGGCGACAATCACTTGTTTGCTGATGGTTGGAACTACACGCCGATCTATCGTGACGCAATGTCTCTGGTGGCCAAGACCATCAGTGGTTCGGGGATGCCAACTGCGCAATGGACCTATCAGTACACCAACCTTGATGGCGCCTACGCTCAGGATCTCGGCGGACCGGCGATTCCTCCGGGCCAGGCCGAACCGAAGGTCACCACCGAGACGCTGCCTGACGGTGTCGCGCGTGTGTATGAGTTCGGCAAGGAGGTGGCGTACAACGACGGTCTTCTCCTGTCGACCACGACGCGTTCGGGCGGCTCCGTCGTGCGCGTCGACCGCAACAACTACTATCCCGACGCCCAGCTTGACTCGGCGCCATTTCCCAAGGAAGCCGGCAAGGACTTCAAATACGGGGCGAGTGATCTCAAGGCGCACTACAACCGTCCTATCCAGTCCACTGTCGTGGAACAGGATGGCGTGCAGTTCACCCGCACCGTGCAGGCGTTCGATGCTTTTGCACGCGAGGTGACCGTTGTCGAGGGCAATTCGGCCGGGCAGAGCCGCACCAGCACAACCGGCTACTACGACAATCTGGCTCTGTGGGTAAATGGCCAATCAGCGCGCAGCGTAGTCAATGGTGTCGAGCAGTCACGAACCGAGTTCGACACAACCAATGCGCTGCCGCTGCGCGCTTATGCCTTCGGCCGGTTGGCGCAGCAGGTGACCTACGCGGCTGATGGTACGGTGGCATCGGTTGCCGATGCCCGTGGCAACACCAGCCATCTGTCCGCGTGGAAGCGCGGTGTCCCGCAGCAGTTGCGGATGCCGGCCACGGCTGAGTCTCCCAATGGGGCGACGCGTGCCGTTGTGGTGGACGACAACGGCTGGATCACCTCGTTGACCGATGAAATCGGGGCAACCACCAGCTTCAGCTACGACAGCATGGGACGCCTGCGCAGCCAGCAGTTCCCCGATGGCGACACCGTGAGCTGGAATGCGGTCACCATGGACCTGCAGCGGTTGGGCGGCGCGCAGTTCGGCGTGCCGGCCGGCGCCTGGAAGCACTCACGAACCCAGGGCGGGCGACGGACCGATACCTATCTGGATGCAATGTTCCGCCCGGTGCTGGTCACTGAAAATGCAGACAACGTTCTCGATAGCGCAGTCGTGACCCGCTACGACACCAGCGGCAAGACGGTGTTCGCGTCCTATCCGGTTCGCCAGCTTTCCGACATCAATGCGGCGTTTGACGGCACCACCACGCAGTACGACGCGCTGGGCCGACCGGTCATGGTCAGCCAGTCGTCCGAACTGGGTGCCTTGGTGACTCGCACCGAGTTCGTGGGCAACCTGTCGGTGAAGGTAACCAATCCACGCGGACATTCGACCACAACACGGCACCTGGCCTATGACCAGCCGACCTATGAGATGCCGCTGATACTGCAGCATCCAGAAGGGGTAGTGACCGAGATCCAGCGCGACGCTCTCGGCAAGCCGCTGGCGATCACCCGTCGCAGCGCCGACGGCAGCCAGGCACTGACCCGCCGTTATGTCTATGACGATTACCAGCAACTCTGCAAGACCATCGAGCCGGAAACCGGGGCGACGGTGCAGGACTACGACGCCGCCGGCAATGTTCTGTGGTCGGCTGCCGGCACGGGCCTTGCCAGCAGCGCAGACTGCAACCGCAGCGAAGCACTCGCGACTGGCCGCGCCGTGCAGCGCACCTATGACGCTGCCAATCGACTGCTGGCGCTGACCTTCCCCGATGGCCGCGGCAACCAGTCCTGGTCGTATACGCCGGATGGCCTGCCCGCAGAAATCAGTACGCAGAACGATGCCGGCCGTCCGCTGGTCATCAATCGTTACCAGTACAACCATCGTCGGCTGCTCAGCAGCGAGACGCTGCAACATCCACACTTCGGCAATCTGAGCCTGGCCTATGGCTACGATGGCAACGGCGCGCTTGCCAGCAACACCTACCCGGGCGGGCGCATCGTCAGCTATGCCCCGGACGCCCTCGGCCGCGCCACATCGGTGGGGGGCTATGCGAAGGAGGCCAGCTATTTTGCCAACGGCGCCTTGGCGCGCTTCGTATATGGCAACGGCATTGTCCATACGATGAGCCAGAATGCTCGCGGTCTTCCTGACCGAAGTCGCGATGCCACAGCTGCGGCCGCAGTGCTCGATGACAGCTACGACTACGATGCGGGTGGCAACGTGATGGCCATCTCTGATGGCTTGCCGGGTGCGCCAGGCAATCGTGACATGGCCTATGACGGGCTGGATCGACTGCGCTCGGTTACCGCGCCGGGCTTTGGCAACGCGCTGTATGAGTACGACGCACTGGACAACCTGCGCCGGGCCAAGGTCGGCAACCGGGATCGCACGCATTATTTCGATCCGACCAACCGTCTGGTCAACGTTGTCGATACTGGCAGCAGCGCGACCGTTGTTGGTCTCGGCTATGACGTGCAGGGCAATCTTTCGATCCGCAATGGCCAGGCGTTTGGTTTCGACTACGGCAACCGCCTGCGTACGGTGGGAACGACGGAGGCCTATCTGTACGACGCGCATGGACGCCGGGTGAAAGCATGGAACAGCGAAACGGGCGTGATCTACTCGTTCTATGACAATGGCGGCGTGCTGCGTTTCCAGCGCAATGAGCGCACGGGAAAGCAGACGGACTATCTGTACCTGTCCGGCAGCCTGGTGGCGCAGGTGCACGGCGAGGCTGCACCCAGTGTTCCGGCGCTGAGCGCCCCGGGCTACATCACCCAAGGCAGCGTCAACCTGACGTGGAGTCCGGCCGGCGGCGCCAACCGCTACGAACTGCAGCGCGCCCAAGCGGGCAACTGGAGCACGATTTTCGACGGCGCGGCGCAGGCATTCACCAGTAGCGGTCTGGTCACCGGCACCTATCAGTTCCGTGTGCGCGGGTGCCGCGTGGTCTGTGGCGAGTGGAGCAACACCGCCACGGTCGCCGTCGAGCTGCCGCCGGCTGCAGTGCCTGCGCTGAGCGTACCGGCAACTGCATTCAACGGCAGCTACAGCATCAGCTGGTCGGCCTCTGCTGGCGCAGAACGCTTTGAACTGGAGGAGAGTGCCAATGGCGGCGCCTGGACGCAGGTTCACAATGCGGCGGGCCAATCCAAGGCATTCAGTGGCAAACCGGCAGGCAGCTTCAACTATCGTGTCCGTGCATGTAATCCGGTGGGGTGTACCGAATACAGCAATGGCGCCGCGGTGATGGTGGTCTACCCGCCTGTCGGTGCTCCTGGAGTATCAGCGCCGGCCCGATCGGCACCCGGCAGCATTGGCATCGGCTGGAACGGGATTGGTGGTGCCGACCGCTACATGCTGCAGGAAAGCACCAATGGCGGTGGCTGGGTGACGCTGGTGGATGCACACGTGGTGTACTTTGCAACGCCTGCACGCGGAGTGGGTACTTATGCGTACCGCGTCGCCGCCTGCAACGGCGCGGGATGCGGGCCTTGGTCAGGATCTGCGACGGTTGCAGTGATCGGTGCGCCGACGATCGAGCCGGTGATCAACGCTCCAGGGCTGGTGAATGTGCCGCAGTACAGTCTCAGTTGGTCTGTGCCTGCCAACAGCGAAAGCTTCATCCTGGAGGAGAGCGCCAACGGCGGTGGATGGACCGTGGTGCATAACGGCGGTGCGAACAGCTTCGGCGCGGACCGCGGCAAGGGCAGCTATGCCTATCGCGTGCGTGCCTGCAACTTCGTGGGGTGCAGCCCTTACTCGGGCATCGTGACGGTAACGGTGGCACTTCCCCCAGGGACGCCCCATTTCTATCTGGCCGAATGGCTGACTACGCGCAAGGCGCCCTATCAGGTGCAGTGCTCGGTGGGGTGGAGCCAAATGGCCGACGCCACTGAGTACCAGCTTGAGAGTGGTGGCGGTGGCAAGCGTCTGTATACCGGGCCCAACGCCTATGTGAGTGCAAACGGCAATGCGTATTGTGCCGGCAACTATCGTGTGCGTGCCTGCAATGCAGGCGGTTGCTCGTCGTGGTCAGCCGACCATCCCGTCACCCGCGGTGTACTGAGCTGGGACTGAGCCATGAATGGAATCACTTCTTTACTAATTCGCGCAGCGCTTCTTGTAGTGACGACACTGGCCGGTGCTGCACCGGCTGCGGCCCAGGAAGTGGTGGAATACATCCACACCGACGCACTGGGCTCGCCGGTGGCGATCACCGATGCCAGCGGCAATGTCATCGAGCGTACGGTGTATGAACCATATGGTGCGGTGGTCAATCGGCCGTTGAAGGACGGACCTGGGTACACCGGGCACGTGGTGGACTCGGGCACAGGTCTGAGCTACATGCAGCAGCGGTACTATGATTCGACGACATCATCGTTCCTGAGCGTTGATCCGGTTTCGGCGTTCCAGAGCTCGGTGAATGCTTTTGGCCGGTATCGATATGCAAATGCAAACCCGTATAGCCTAATCGACCCTGATGGACGGCGAGCGTGCGGGAAGGACTGGGACTGCAGAATGACCGAGAAGGCAGGCGGCAAAAGTCTATCTCGCGGGCAGCTGGCGGCAATCAAGAGGGATCCGCAAGCGTACATCGACAGGGCGAACAGTATTCCTAACCGACAAAGTTCGGAGGCTAGGTCTGCCAGATACTTTGCGGAAGTTGCGCGGCCTGTGACGATTGCAACCAATTTGGAAGTAGGGGCTGATATCGCGCAACTTTCTGATCAGTCTTACACAGCTGTCAATTTTGCTTTGGGCGATGCCACTGCGGGCGCTGGAGCAGGTAGCGTCGTTCAAGGGCAAAACAACTACGCAGGCCCAGGTGCGAGGGTAGCCATTGCTCATACACATCCCGTGAATACAGCATTCAGCTACTGGAAGGGATCCTGCTTCTGCGGTGGTCGATGGGAGGGGAGTCTCTACCGAGGTGATCTGGAGAGAGCAAGATCTGCAGGTGTTAACAGCTATGTGGCCACTCCTAGCGGTTCCGTCATGGGATTCGACTTCAGGGGTATGAATGGGGCGGTCAATGCTAGAACGAGCCCTGGCGCGTACATTGCGGCCGAAGACTACTTCTTTAAGGTGAAATGATGGATCTCGGACGCCGGTGGTTTGCAGTTGTTACGCTCTTTTTTATCCTTAGCGCTTGTTCTTCATCCCGTCAGGAAGTGGACTCCGCGGGAGATCCAAGCGCCTGTAAATTTCGTGGCAATGAGTTGGGAGCTGAAACATGCATGACCACGATGTTTGCGCTGTTGTCTCAGCCAGAAAAATTTGATGGGCGATTGGTTTCTTTCCATGCATGGATAGATCAGGTCAATGGTGCGATCTTGCTCTTTCCCTCGCGTGATGAACTGGACGCAAGGGACTCATTCAGTTCATTGGTAGCCTATCCAGAATCAAGTCCGGCTGCCTTTCGAGAAATTCATTCGGTTGAGGGTGGAGAGGAGAAATTCTTGCGGGTGACCGGCACGTTCCGCTGGAATCGCGATGGTGCTCCCAGATCCCCAAGTGCTCCGGTGGACGTAGATCGGATGGGTGTAATGGAAGGCGTTCATTTGGGTTTATAGCGAATGAGTCGAGTGGGTTGGTGACACGTACTTGGCGAGCCTTGTCGACGCAGCTTGTCGTTGCTCGTCTGATGTATGGTGGAAGTTCTCAGCTCGTGGGCGTTCTATGCAGAATTGCATTGGTTGATGCTTGTGTCTTTTCCTCCGCGAGCAGCCTTGTGCGCCCGTCATCTAGCGGGTCTATCAGGGGCAGTCGCTAGAAACAGAAGCGCCGCGGTCTCCCGCGGCGTTCTCGTCTTCCTCGGTTGCTGCTGAAAATTCACCCCAGCAACTTCCGTGCCTTCGCCAACGCCGCCATGAATCGCTCGATTTCGGCGTGTGTGTTGTAGAGCGCTAGCGAGGCACGGTAGGTAGACGCGAGGCCGAAATGCTGCAGATGCAGTGCGCGCAGTGGTGGCCTGAGCACACGGCCACGCCTTCTAGCTCAAGCACATCGAGGCATCAGTTGAGCGATTTCAAGGGCGTCTTTAGAGTTGAGGGGCGGCTTGATGCAAAGCGCCTCGATAAGCGATTTTCAGGGAAGTAATCAGCCGGACCTTCCGATGAGTATTCCAACTTCGCTGGCCTCAAATTCGATCAATTACGTTTCAGATTTGTCGGGTGTCTACGGGCTGAATAAAGATGGTGCGTCGGAGGTTGTGAAATGAAACTAAATTATCAGCTTTGCGTGGCCTTCTTCTTGGTGATTTCCGTGGTCGGTTGCGGTCTTCAGGAAGGGGGGCAGACACCGCCCGCAAAGGCCTGTGGGATCAGCCAGAATCCAGTTTGCCGAGTCAGCTTCCGGGCACTGGCTGCGTCTCCTCGGCTATTCGATGGGAAATCGATACGCATGGAGGGCTATCTCGGAGTTAGTCGGGGGCTCTTTGTATTGAGCTCCAGCAAGGAGCTGTTCGAGGCTGGAGTGACCGATGAGACCGAGGTTCGCATCAGGGGCCCAATAGATCTCCAGCGTGGCGTGTTTGATCGGTATGCCTATTCGTGGGTATCAATGACTGGGGTGTTCAGGCTTAGGAGGATGGACGGGTCGACGGATGATCTTCTTCTCGGCGAAATGCATGGCCCACTTGACGTTCAATCTTTGAGGGTCCCAGGTCCGATTCCAAAAGCGACTTTCGGAGACGTGTCCGTTGATCTCGAAGATCTGAAGTGAATTCCAGGTATCAAGCGCGCCTGCGATGAAGCAGTTTGTGATAACAGGAATGATTCTTCTGGTGTCCGAGGCGGGCGCCGATAGGTCATTACATGCCTCTGCAGATGACGATTAGGGTCGTCGTGCAATGGCGCAGCATGTGCAACCACGGAAAAAAAACGCCGCGGTCTCCCGCGGCGTTCTCGTCTTTCCCCGCTGCTGCTGGAAACTCACCCCAGCAACTTCCGCACCTTCGTCAACGCGGTCATGAACCGCTCGATCTCTTCATGCGTGTTGTAGAACGCCAGCGACGCACGGCAGGTCGCCGCCACGCCGTAGTACTGCAGCAGCGGATGCGCGCAGTGCTGGCCCGAGCGCACGGCCACACCTTCCAGATCCAGCAGGGTAGCCAGATCGTGCGCATGCGCGCCGTCGATCAGGAATGACACCACCGCGGCCTTTTCCGGCGCTTCGCCGATGATGCGCAGGCCGTCAACCCGGCGCAGCTCTTCGGTGAAGTGCGCCAGCAGCTCGGCTTCGCGCGCTTCCACGTGGTCCAGGCCGACGTTCTGCAGATAGTCCGCCGCCACGCCGAGGCCGATGAAACCGGCGATGTTGGGGGTGCCGGCTTCGAACTTGTGCGGGGCGTCGTTGAACACGGTGCCGTCGAAGCTGACTTCCTTGATCATCTCGCCGCCGCCCAGGAACGGCGGCATTGCGTCCAGATGCTCGCGACGCGCCCACAGCGCACCGGTGCCGGTCGGGCCGCACATCTTGTGGCCGGTGATGGCGTAGAAGTCGCAGCCGATCGCGGTGACATCGACCTTGCGGTGCGGGGCGGCCTGCGAGCCGTCGACCACGGTGACGATGCCGCGCTTGCGCGCTTCGCGGCAGATCTCGCGCACCGGGTTGATGGTGCCGAGCACGTTGGAAACATGGGCCACGGCCAGCAGCTTGACCTCGGCGGTCATCGCCGCGCGCAGCGCGTCCAGGTCCAGCGCGCCGTCGGGAGTGATCTCGGCCACGCGGATGGTCGCGCCGGTGCGCTGGGCGACCAGCTGCCACGGCACGATGTTGGCGTGGTGTTCCATGCGCGACACCAGGATCACGTCGCCGGCCTTCAGCCGGGGCAGGGCCCACGAGTAGGCAACCAGATTGATCGCGAAGGTGGTGCCGCTGCACAGCACCAGGTCGTTGCTGCGCACGTTGAGGAAACGGGCCAGCTTGTTGCGTGCCCCTTCGTAGGCGTCGGTGGCCTCGGTACCCAGCGCATGCACGGCACGGCTGACGTTGGCGTTGTAGCGGCGGTAGAACTCGTCCACCGCGCCGATCACCTGCACCGGCTTCTGGCCGGTGTTGGCGTTGTCGAAATAGACCAGCGGCTTGCCGTGCACTTCGCGCATCAGCAGCGGGAAGTCCAGGCGCACGCGCGCCCAGTCGGGGGCGTCGGCGGGTGCTTCTATCGGTCGCGGGGTGGACAGGTTCATGCCACGCCCGCCTCGGCCAGGGCCTTGTCCAGCCGGCGTGCCAGCTGTTCGCGCAGCGCTTCGGGCAGCACCCTCAGCGGCTCGTGGCAGAACGCGGCGCTCAGCAGCGCCTGCGCCTGGGCCTGCGGCAGGCCGCGCGAGCGCAGGTAGAACAGCGCGTTGGCGTCGAGCTGGCCGACGGTGGCACCGTGTGCGGCCTTCACTTCGTCGGCGTCGATCACCAGCGTCGGCTGGGTATCGATCTCGGCGTCGGCCGACAGCAGCAGGTTCTTGTTGGACAGGTTGGCGTCGGTGCCATCGGCACCGGCACGGATCTGGATGCCGCCATGGAACACCACGCGGCTGCGGTTGGCGGCCACGCCACGCCACTGCAGCTCGGCGCTGGTGTCGCGGGCGATGTGGTCGATGCCCAGGCGGGTATCGACGTGGCGGCGACCGTTGCCGAGCAGCACGCCATTGGCGGTCAGCTGGGCGTTGTCGCCTTCCAGGCGCACGTTCAGTTCATGGCGGCTGAGCGCGGCACCCAGCTCCAGGTCCACGCGGTGGTACTGCGCGTCCTTGGCCAGCACCGCGTCGGTGCGCAGGAAGCTGGTCTGGCGCGCGCTGCCGGCCTGCACGCGGGCGTGCTTGAGCACCGCATCGCGGGCGACGTGGGCGTGCAGCACCGTGTTGTCCAGATGCGCCGAATCACCGACGCTGAAGCGGTGCTCGACCACGCCCAGGCTGGCGCCGGCACGCAGTTCGATCAGGTGGCGGTGGTGCCAGGCCAGATCGGTGTCGCCGGCCACGCTGGCGAATACCAGCTGCAGCGGCACCTCGACCTGCACGCCGTCGTCCACGCGCAGCACCACGCCTTCATCGGCGAGGGCGGCGTTGAGGCGGGCGAACACATCGTCGCTGCGATCGTAGCGGCGGCCGAGGAAGCGCACGGCGTCCTCGCCAGCGGCCAGTGCAGAAGACAACGTTTCCAGCTGCACGCCGGCCGGCAGGCCCTGCACGTCGCTCAGCGCGTCGTTGAGGCGGCCATTGACGAACACCAGGCGCGGTGCGGGGATGTCCTCCAGCGCGGCGGCATCCAGCAGCGCCGGGGCCAACGGTGCGGCCGCGAAGCTGCGACGCTCCAGCTGGCGCAGCGAGGTGTACTTCCAGGTTTCGCTGCGTGCGCCGGGCAGGCCGTCGCGCAGCACGCTGTCGAGCAATTCGCGGCGCGCATCGCTGCCGCAGAAGGCCTGGGCCATGGAGTCGAGCAGGGCGCTCATCAGACCGCCGCCTCGGGCACGACCCGGTCCTTCAGGAAGTCATAGCCGTGCGCTTCCAGTTCCAGCGCCAGTTCCGGGCCGCCGCTCTTGACGATGCGGCCATCGGCCAGCACGTGCACCACGTCCGGCTTGATGTAGTCCAGCAGGCGCTGGTAGTGGGTGATGACCAGGAACGAGCGGTCGGCGCTGCGCAGCGCGTTGACGCCGTCGGCCACGCTCTTCAGTGCATCGATGTCCAGGCCCGAATCGGTTTCGTCCAGGATCGCCAGCTTCGGCTCGAGCACGGCCAGCTGGAAGATCTCGTTGCGCTTCTTCTCGCCACCGGAGAAGCCTTCGTTGACGCCACGGTGCAGCAGTTCGTCCTTCAGGTGCAGCACGGCCAGCTTCTGCCGCACCAGCTTGAGGAACTGCATGGAATCCAGTTCTTCCTCGCCGCGCGCCTTGCGCTGTGCATTCAGCGCGGCGCGCAGGAAGTAGGTGTTGTTCACGCCGGGGATTTCCACCGGGTACTGGAATGCCAGGAACAGGCCGGCAGCGGCGCGCGCTTCCGGGTCCTGGTCGAGCAGGTCGACGCCTTCGAACTGCACGCTGCCTTCGCTGACCTCATAGCCGTCGCGGCCAGCCAGGACATTGCCCAGGGTGGACTTGCCGGCGCCGTTGGGGCCCATGATGGCGTGCACCTGGCCGGGCTTCACTTCCAGGGACAGGCCCTTGAGGATTTCCTTGTCGCCGATGCGGGCGTGGAGGTTTTCGATCTTCAGCATGGTGGGGGTTTCCGTGGTGCGGGCCGGGGCCCGCCGGTAAAGAGAATGCATTGTGCGAGGGCAGGGTGGGCGATCAGCCCACCGAACCTTCCAGCGAGACTTCCAGCAGCTTCTTGGCTTCCACCGCGAATTCCATCGGCAGTTCGCGGAACACCTGCTTGCAGAAGCCGTCGACGATCATCGACACCGCGTCTTCCTGGCTGATGCCACGGGCGCGGCAGTAGAACAGCTGGTCGTCGGAGATCTTCGAGGTGGTGGCCTCGTGCTCGACGGTGGCGCCCGGGTTCTTCACCTCGATGTAGGGGAAGGTGTGGGCGCCGCACTGCTTGCCGATCAGCAGCGAATCGCACTGGGTGTAGTTGCGCGCGCCGTCTGCGTTGCGGTCCACCTTGACCAGGCCACGATAGGTGTTCTGGCCGCGGCCGGCGCTGATGCCCTTGCTGATGATCTTGCTCTTGGTGCGCTTGCCGACGTGGATCATCTTGGTGCCGGTGTCGGCCTGCTGGCGATGGTGGGTCAGTGCCACCGAGTGGAACTCACCGACCGAGTCGTCGCCCAGCAGCACGCAGGACGGGTACTTCCAGGTGATCGCCGAGCCGGTCTCGACCTGGGTCCAGGTGACCTTGCTGCGCGCGCCACGGCATTCGGCACGCTTGGTGACGAAGTTGTAGATGCCGCCGACGCCGTTCTCATCGCCCGGGTACCAGTTCTGCACGGTGGAGTACTTGATCTCCGCATCGTCCAGCGTCACCAGCTCGACCACCGCCGCATGCAGCTGGTTCTCATCGCGCATCGGCGCGGTGCAGCCTTCCAGGTAGGACACGTACGCCTTCTCTTCGCAGATGATCAGCGTGCGCTCGAACTGGCCGGTGTGGCCGGCGTTGATGCGGAAGTAGGTGCTCAGTTCCATCGGGCAACGCACGCCCTTGGGAATGAACACGAAGCTGCCATCGGAGAACACCGCAGAATTGAGCGCGGCGAAGTAGTTGTCGCCCACCGGCACCACGGTGCCCAGATACTGTTTGACCAGTTCCGGGTGCTCCTTGATGGCTTCGGACATCGAGCAGAACACGATGCCCTTTTCGGCCAGTTCCTTGCGGAAGGTGGTACCGACGGACACCGAGTCGAACACCGCGTCCACCGCTACGCCGGCCAGCTTGGCGCGCTCGTGCAGCGGCACGCCCAGCTTGTCGTAGGTGTCCAGCAGTTCCTTGGGCACGTCATCCAGCGAGGCGTACTTCGGGCCCTTCGGCGCGGAGTAGTAGCTGAGCGCCTGCAGGTCGATCGGGGCGATCTGCAGCTTGGCCCAGTTCGGCATCGGCATGGTCAGGAAGTGGCGGTAGGCGTCCAGGCGCCACTGCGTCATCCATTCCGGCTCTTCCTTCTTGGCCGACAGGGCGCGGATGGTGTCCTCGTCCAGGCCGGCGGGAAGGGAGTCCGACTCGATGTCCGTGATGAAGCCGGCCGAATACTTGCGGCCGAGCTGCTCATGGATCTCGCGGTTGGGGGTGTCGTCGCTAGCGACGGTTTCGATGGTTTCGGTGGCCATGGGGGGCTGCCTACGGATCAGGAGACGACGTCGACAGCGATGGTGCGGCGCTGTTCGTCATCGACAAGGGGAAGAGGGGGCAGGATCTGGGCGAGGGTGACGTCGCGCAGGGCCTCGGAGACCACGTCGTTGATCAGCCGCCAGCTGCTGCGCGCGCCGCACTTGGGCGCCATGCCGCATTGGTGGTGGTCGTGGCTGCACTCGGTCAGGGCCAACGGCCCTTCCATGGCTTCAACCACTTCAAACAGCGAGATCTCGATCGATGGGCGGGTCAGCCGGTAGCCGCCGCGGACGCCGCGCAGGCCTTCGACCAGGCCGGCCTGGGCCAGTGGCTTGAGCACCTTGCTGACGGTGGGCGGCTCCAGACCGGTGAATTCGGCCAGCTCGGTGGCACTGAGCACCTCGCCCGGACGGGCGGCGAGTACGGTCAGTACGACGGTGGCGTAATCGGTGAGCTTGGTGACGCGCAACATGGGATGCGAGTGGTTCTTAAAGCGGACTGAAATTGTACGCTTTTATTCGCCGGCATCCAACCCGGCCATTCAGCGGGCGCTTGGGCCCGGCCGGAGGGCAGTCGCCCAGGGCCGCCATCGGGGCGACATGCTGCGGCATGGGGGTGATTTTCGCAATCACCCGGAATGGGCGAGAATCAACGTTCCTTCCGCTGCAAACGTCTCTTGCCGATGCCCAAGAAGATCCAAGCCCGCAAGTCCGCCATCCACGGCAACGGTGTGTTTTCCGTGGCCCCGATCAAGCAGGGCGAGCGCGTGATCCAGTACAAGGGCCTGCTGCGCAGCCACGGCGATGTCGATGCCGATGACAGTGGCGACGTGGAAAGCGGCCATACCTTCCTGTTCACCCTCAACGACGACTGGGTGATCGATGCCAACTACAAGGGCAACGACGCGCGCTGGATCAACCACAGCTGCGACCCGAACTGCGAGGCGGTGATCGAGGAAGACGAAGACGGTGACAGCCGCGGCGACAAGGTCTTCATCGAGGCGCTGCGCGATATCAAGGCGGGCGAAGAGTTGACCTACAACTACGGCATCACCCTGGCCGAGCGCCACACGGCCAAGCTGAAGAAGATCTGGGAGTGCCGCTGTGGCTCGCCCAAGTGCACCGGCACGATGCTGCAGCCCAAGCGCTGATCCGGTAGCGCCGGGCCATGCCCGGCGAGCGCGGAGCGCGGGCGGAACCAGAAGCCGCCGGGCTCGGCCCGGCGCTATCCGGGCGATTCTCCACCTGCCGTGCACGTGAGGGTCACCGCCGTTCAAGGGCCACTCGGCCACCCTGTGCGCTCCCCCCTATCTGGAGCACGACATGGCACAGCGTCTACGCGGCAAACAGATCGCCATCCTCGCCACGCATGGTTTCGAGCAGTCCGAACTGATCGAACCCAAGCACCTGCTGGAAGCCGAGGGCGCGCGCGTGAGCGTGGTGTCGCCGGCCAAGGAGGCGAGCATCAAGGGCTGGAAGGACAAGGACTGGGGCGATTCGGTCGCCGTGGATCAACCACTGGATGGCGCCGACGCCGGCCACTTCGATGCGCTGGTGCTGCCCGGTGGCGTGATCAATCCGGACACCCTGCGCACCAATGAAGCAGTACTGGATTTCATCCGCAGCATGGCCGGTGCCGGCAAGCCGGTGGCGGCGATCTGCCATGGCCCCTGGCTGCTGATCAACAGCGGGCTGGCGGAGGGACACGAGGTCACCTCGTGGCCGTCGCTGCAGCAGGACCTGGCCAATGCCGGCGCTCGCTGGCGCGACGCGGAAGTGGTGGTGGACGGCAACCTGATCACCAGCCGCAAGCCCGATGACATTCCAGCCTTCAGCGAGGCGGTGGTGAAAGCGCTGGCGGCGTGATGCTGTGATGCGGTAGCGCCGGGCCAGGCCCGGCGAGCGCGAAGCGCGGAAATGACAGAAGCCGCCGGGCATGGCCCGGCGCTACCGTATTTGGCGGGGGCTTATTTGCCGAGGATGCCCGCCGGCACCAGGTCACCCAGGTTCTGGTTGAAGGTCACCACCAGCTTGCCGTTCTTCACCTGCGCCGACTGCACCTGCAGGGCGCCGAGCAGTCCGGCCACGGCCGGGTCCAGCTTGTAGATCGGTTCGCGCTGGGCGTAGTCGCTCAGCCATGCGTTCAGCAGGCCACGGGTCCGTGAATCGAGACGGCCACCCTGGTTGGCCGGGGTGAAGTCATCCACGCTCGGCTGCTGCAGGTGGAAGCCCTGGGTCTGCGCGTCATAGCGCAGGCCACTACTGAGCTTCACCGTACCCAGCTTGGCCGGGTTGCCGCCGGCGGTGGCCAATGCCACGTCCATGCCCAGGTTCAAGCGCTCGCCTGCCGGCAGGCTCAGCTGCGGGTGGCTCATGGTCAGCGCGATCAGGCCGCCCAGCGCGTCCTGCGTGCGCGGGAAGCTGCCGTCCAGATACTGCTGCACGTCGCTGGCGCCAACCGCCAGTTCACGACCGGAGATCGAAGGGGCGGCCTGCGCACCGATCGCGGCAGCAATCAGCACGGTCGAGGCGGCTAGGCGGGGCATCAGGGAACGCAGGCGCATGGCGGTGACCGGAAGAAGGATCCAAGAGGGCTACAGAGTAGCTTTGCCCGCTGAATCGCGGGTACACACGGGTGCAACGGTTCAGTCCAGCGTTGGTTGCAGGCTGGCCGACTGGATCTGCCATCCGCGGCCATCGGCGCTGGGCTGCACGCGGTACCAGCCGTGGTAGCGGAAGGTGCCGTTGGCGGTCACCGCGCGGATCTTCACTGGCACCTCCAGCAGGCGTGGTGGCTGCCCATCGTCGCGGGGCAACGCTACGTCACTGTCCAGGCGCAGGTTGCGCACGTCGGGCAGCAGGCGCAGCACGGCATCGTCGGCACGGCGCGGGTCGGCGGGGGCATAGGCCCAGGCCGCATTGCTGCGCGATGTGTTGCGGTTGAGCAGATCCAGCATGTAGCGGTTGAGCATCGCTGCGGGCGTTTCGCTGCCGTTGGCAACGGCGCCATACAGCGGATCGATGGCGATCGCATCGACGGTAGCGGCCTGCGGTGCCGCTTTCGTCGTTGGCACTGATGGCGTTGTGGAGGTGCTCGCGTCGCGCCCCGTGTCATCGGCCGGGGGCGCCGGGTTGGAACACCCCGCCACAAGCAACGGGATCAACAAGGAAATAAAGCCGCGCATGTCTGCCTCCTCCCCGAGGCGACCTGGAAGGCGGCAGTGTAGCGGCCGGGGGCCGCTCAGCGCGAAGTGGTCAGCGCGAAGAGGGAAGCTGTTCCAGCGCGTCCAGCGCCGGCAGGACCTGCGCGGCGACCGCTGCCAGTGCATGGCCGTCGGTGTCGGCATGGCGCTGCACGATGTCACGCAGCAGCTGGGTGGCCACCACCAGGGTGGCACGTTCGTCACCGCTCAGGCCTGCCGTGCGCGGGGCCGATTCCAGCAGGCGCATCAGGTCGCGGCTGGCGCGGTGCTCCAGTTCGATGGTGCAGCGCCCGGTGCACTGGTGCCCGTCCTTTTCGATCGGGGTCACCGAGATCCGGTAGCGGGTGGAAGGGCTGGCCATGGGGGTGCTCGCGCTGGTGGGGAGGAATGGCACCACCATAGGCAAGGCGTTGGCCGGCGGCGATGGCCGGCGCTGCACGCAGTGTTCCACCCGGTTCGTTCCTGCGCTGGAAAAACAGCGGCGCGGCCATGGGCGGCGGGCCTGTGCGGGAGATTGCGCAGGCGCGGGAAACGCTGTGTTGCGGGGCTCAGTGGACGGCATCCACGCATGGCGTGGATCTACTGCAGAGCGAGCGCGGAGGCGGGGCAAAAAAAACGGGACGGCCAAGGCCGTCCCGTCAGGTATCCGCTGCAGGGCACGCGCTTAGAGCGCAGCGTCCTTGAGCTTCTTCAGCGGGCGAACCTTGAGCTTGGTGGTGGCCGGCTTGGCGGCGAACCACTGCTCTTCCTTGGTGAACGGGTTGATGCCCTTGCGCTTCGGCTTGGCCGGCACATTGACGGTGGTGATCTTCAGCAGGCCCGGCAGGGTGAACGAGCCGGCGCCCTTCTTGTGCACCGAGGAAGCGACAGCGCCTTCCAGCGAGGCCAGCACAGCGCGGACGTCCTTGGCGACAACGCCGGAGACTTCAGCGATGTGTGCAACCAGGCCCGACTTGGTCAGCACTTCCTTGATCGGCTTCGGAGCGGCCGGCTTGGCGGCTGCCTTCGTCGCGACTTTCTTCACTGCCTTCTTCGGGGCAGCCTTCTTAGCGGTCTTTGCCATGGTTTCCTGTTCCGTGAACGGTTGGTTGTTTGGTCGGCGCCGAACCCCGTCGGCAAGCGCAATGTAGGGCAACTCTTGGGCGCCGCCAATAGCCTGGAGTGCTGAAAGTGCATGTTTTTTCATATCCAGGCCGATTCAGTACATGGCCGGCAGTAGGGGGAGCGGATGCGGTGGTGCGCTGCACCGCAACGTCGGTGATTTCGCCTGGATGGGCGAAATGACTGAAAACAAGGGGAAAATCGCCAGATTGCTGGCGAAGAAGTGTCCAGTCGCTGGCTCGGGACAGGCGCGCCGCATGCGGCGGGGCGACGCAGGGCTAACGCGGCGCGTGCCAGGGTATCGGTTCATCACAGCCGCAACGGAGCAGGACATGGGAATCTCGCGACACGCTACCGCGCATTGGGAAGGCGACCTGAAGTCGGGCAAGGGCCAGTTGAGCACGCCGCAGAGTGGTCTTCTGGACAAGACCCGCTACGGCTTCAACAGCCGTTTCGGTGATGAAAAGGGCACCAACCCCGAAGAGCTGATCGCTGCCGCGCACGCCGGTTGTTTCACCATGGCGCTGTCGGCCAAGCTCGGCGAAGCAGGCTTTACCCCGACCTCGCTGGATACCGAAGCCAAGGTCGATCTGTCGATGGAAGGCGGCCCGCAGCTGTCGCAGATCCGGCTGAAAGTGAAGGCGGTGGTGCCGGGCATCGAGGCAACGCAGTTCCGCGCGATCGCTGATGACGCCAAGCAGAACTGCCCGGTTTCCAAGGCGCTGAGCGCGGTGCCGATCAGCCTGGAAGCCGAACTGGGCTGAGTGGCGGTAGCGCCGGGCCCTGCCCGGCGAGCGCAGCGGAGAGTCGCCGGGCATGGCCCGGCGCCACCACGCCCTACGGATCACCAATCGATGGTGCCGGAAATCACCGTCTGCACCTGGCCGCCGGACCAGACCTCGCCCTCTTCATCGACCAGCAGCGTCAGCCGCGCATCGTGGCCGACTTCGCGTCCCTGGCTGACGTCGAAGGGCTGGCGGCCGCGCGGAAGGGCGTCGCGCAGGTCCAGCCAGGCCGCCAGTACAGCGTTGGCCGCGCCAGAAGCGGCATCCTCGAAGCGGCGCCCACTGCCGACGAAAGCGCGCACGGCCAGGTCGTAACCTTCGCTGCCATCGACAAAGGCATAGGCGAACA
Source organism: Stenotrophomonas sp. 3(2025) (assembly GCF_052665395.1). Classification (NCBI taxonomy): domain Bacteria; kingdom Pseudomonadati; phylum Pseudomonadota; class Gammaproteobacteria; order Lysobacterales; family Lysobacteraceae; genus Stenotrophomonas; species Stenotrophomonas sp. 3(2025). Next base: position 18,700 of record NZ_JBQOIF010000007.1, read on the forward strand.
CGCCCATGCTGTCGGTCGATTCAGCCAGCGTGGCGATCGCATCCCAGTCCGGGTGCAGGGCGCGCAACGCTGCCTCATCCGCGACCTCTACGACCCACCAGCTGCGGCCACCCTGCATGCGGGCCGGCGGCAGCGAACCCAGCGGCCAGGTGCGCAATGCGGCCTGCAGGCGTGGGTCATCGGTGGCGGCGATCTCGGCCAGCTGCGCACGGGGCGTGCGGATGGCGATGCGCTGCTGTGCGCCTTCGCCGGTTACGCGCAGCGGCAGTGCACCGGCGATGCCGTCCTGAACCAGTAGCCCGTCGACCGGCATGGCCAGGCCCGCCTGCAGCACCGCGTGGGCGGTGCCGACGCTCGGATGGCCGGCGAACGGCACTTCCTTCTGCGGACTGAACATGCGCAGCCGATAGCTGGTGCCGGCCGTCTGTGCCGGGAACACAAACGTCGTTTCGGGCAGGCGGGTCCAGCGGGCGATGGCCTGCATCGTCGCATCGTCCAGGCCTTCGGCATCGAGCACGACGGCCAGCGGATTGCCGGCGCCCGGGCGCGGGGAAAACACATCCAGCTGCAGGAAGCGGCGGGTGGTCATCGGGCAGGAACTCCAGGAAACAGGCGGCATAGGGTAACGCGGGGCCATGCCCCGCGAGCGTGCAGCGCGGCAGGCCGCCGGGCGTGGCCCGGCGCTACCAGGTGATGTTGCCGTCTATCACCAGCTGCACCTGGCCGCCGATCCACACCGTGTCCTGCGCATCCACAGTGACCTGGACGCGGCCGTCGCGGCCGACCTCGCGGCCCTGGCTGGCCACATAGGTCCGGTTCTCGCCGGGTAGGGCATCTCGCTGCCGAAGCCAGGCGCCGATCAGCGCGTTGGCGCTGCCGGTCACCGGGTCTTCCGGCACGTTGGGCGCATCGGCGGGGCAGAACGCGCGCACCACCAGGTGGTGCCCGGTATCGGCTTCGAGCGCGAACACGGCGATGCCGAGCGCGTTGGTGGCAATGCTCCAGTCGCGCAGGGCCGCCATGTCCGCTGCCAGCGTGCGTACGGCCTCGGCGTCGCGCAGCGGCAGCAGCCACCAGCGCGGGCCGTTGTCCCACAGCTCGGCGCGCTGGCCCTCGGCGGCAGCAGCGTGCAGGGCATCAGGAATGCCGTCTGGCACTGCCGGCAGCGACCGTGCCGCTGGGCTCGCCAGGTGGATGGTAGGCGCGTTGGCCGGCCCGGTGACCTGCACCGGCAGCAGGCCGGCCGCGCACTGCTGCAGCAGGGCCCCGTCGCGTGGCTGCACCAGGCCGCAGGTGACCGCAGCCCAGGCGGCGCCCACGCTGGGGTGCCCGGCGAAGGGCAGCTCGCTGGCAGGGGTGAAGATGCGCACGTGGTAGTCGGCGCCGGCAGCGGTGGGGCGAAGGAAGAACACGGTCTCGGACAGGTTCAGCCAAGCGGCCAGAGCCTGCATGCGGTCGGTGGACAGTCCATCCGCGTCGAACACGACGCCGAGCGGGTTGCCGGTACCGGGCTGGTGGGCGAAGACATCGAGCTGCAGGTAGCGGTAGGCGGTCATTGACGGGTGTATTGGGCTTAGAATCGAAGGTTCCGCCCCCAAGGGCGGCTTCCCCACATTACACATAGCCTATCCATGTCAGCTTCCCCCCTTGTCGATCGTTGGATCGTACTGAAGTTCGGCGGCACTTCGGTGTCGCGTCGCCACCGCTGGGACACGATCGGGAAGCTGGCGAAAAAACGGGCCGAAGAGACCGGTTCGCGCGTTCTGGTGGTGGTTTCGGCGCTGTCCGGGGTCACCAATGAACTGACCGCGATTGCCGATGGCGCGCCGGACAGCCGCGATCGCGTGGCGGCGCTGGTCGAACGCCACCAGGCCTTCCTGGACGAGCTGGGCCTGGGCGCGGACGTGCTGGCCGAGCGGCTGGCCGCGCTGCAGGGCCTGCTGGATGACCCGCGTGCGCCCAGCCGACCTCTGGACTGGCAGGCCGAAGTGCTCGGCCAGGGTGAACTGCTGTCTTCCAGCCTGGGCGCGGCCTACCTGCGTGCCAGCGGCCTGGATTTCGGCTGGATGGATGCGCGCCAGTGGCTGGACGCGCTGCCGCCGCAGCCGAACCAGAGCGACTGGTCGCAGCGCCTGTCGGTGAACTGCCAGTGGCGTGCCGATGCGGAATGGGCGCAGCGCTTCCGCGCGCAGCCCACGCGCCTGCTGATCACCCAGGGGTTCATCTCCCGTCACGCCGACGGTGGCACTGCCATCCTCGGCCGCGGCGGCTCGGATACCTCGGCGGCGTACTTCGGTGCGCTGCTCGGCGCCAGCCGCGTGGAGATCTGGACCGATGTGCCAGGCATGTTCAGCGCCAATCCCAAGGACGTGCCGGACGCGCGTCTACTGACCCGCCTGGACTATTACGAAGCGCAGGAAATCGCCACCACCGGCGCCAAGGTGCTGCACCCGCGCTCGATCAAGCCGTGCCGCGATGCGGGCGTGCCGATGGCGATCCTCGATACCGAGCGTCCTGAACTGCCGGGTACCAGCATCGACGGCAATGCCGCGCCGGTGCCCGGAGTGAAGGCGATCAGCCGCCGCAACGGCATCGTGCTGGTGTCGATGGAAGGCATCGGCATGTGGCAGCAGGTCGGCTTCCTCGCCGATGTATTCGGCCTGTTCAAGAAGCACGGCCTGTCGGTGGACCTGATCGGTTCGGCCGAGACCAACGTCACCGTATCGCTGGATCCGTCCGAGAACCTGGTCAACACCGATGTGCTGGCCGCGCTGTCGGCCGACCTGTCGCAGATCTGCAAGGTCAAGGTGATCGTGCCGTGCGCGGCGATCACCCTGGTCGGCCTGGGCATGCGCTCGCTGCTGCACAAGCTGTCGGACGTGTGGGCGACCTTCGGTCGTGAGCGCGTGCACATGATCTCGCAGTCGTCCAACGACCTGAACCTGACCTTCGTCATCGACGAAGCCGATGCCGATGGCCTGCTGCCGATCCTGCACGCCGAACTGATCGACAGCGGCGCGATGCCGGTGGAGGAGACCGAAGTGTTCGGCCCGCGCTGGCGTGAAATCGCCGGCACCGTGCGTCCGCGTGGTACGCCGTGGTGGCGCGGCCAGCGTGCGCACCTGCTGCAGCTGGCCGATGCCGGCACCCCGCGCTACGTCTACCACCTGCCGACGGTACGGGCGCGTGCCCGCGCGCTGGCGGCGATCAAGCCGATCGACCAGCGTTACTACGCGATCAAGGCCAACAGCCATCCGGCCATCCTGCAGTTGCTGGAGGCCGAAGGTTTCGGCCTGGAGTGCGTGTCGCACGGTGAGCTGAAGCATGTGTTCCAGGCCATTCCGGAACTGTCGCCCAAGCGCGTGCTGTTCACCCCCAGCTTCTGCCCGCGCAGCGAGTACGAAGCGGCGTTCGCGCTGGGCGTGACCGTCACTGTCGACAACGTCGAAGCCCTGCAACGCTGGCCGGACCTGTTCCGCAACCGCGAACTGTGGCTGCGCGTGGACCTGGGCCGTGGCGAAGGCCACCACGCCAAGGTCCGCACCGGTGGCAAGGAATCCAAGTTCGGCCTGCCGATCGCGCGCGTGGACGAGTTCGTGCGCGCGGCCACCGAGCTGGGCACCCGCGTGGTCGGCCTGCATGCGCACCTTGGCAGCGGCGTGGAAACCGCCCAGCACTGGCGCCTGATGTGCGATGAGCTGGCAGGCTTCGCGCGCCGCATCGGCAGCGTGCATACCATCGACATCGGTGGTGGCCTGCCGATCCCGTACAGCGAGGAAGACGAGCCGTTCGACCTGGATGCCTGGGCCGAGGGCCTGGCCGAGGTCAAGGCGCTGCATCCGGCGTTCCGCCTGGCGATCGAGCCGGGCCGCTTCCTGGTGGCCGAGTCGGGCGTGCTGCTGACCCACGCCACCCAGGTGGTGGAGAAGGACGGCGTGCGCCGCGTCGGCCTGGATGCCGGCATGAACACGCTGATGCGCCCGGCCCTGTACGACGCCTGGCACGACATCGAGAACCTCAGCCGCCAGGGCGGTTACGCCGAAGCGGCGTTCGATGTGGTCGGCCCGATCTGCGAATCCAGCGATGTGTTCGGCAAGCGCCGCAAGCTGCCGGTGTCGACCGCGCCGGACGATGTGATGCTGATCGCCGACGCCGGTGCCTACGGCTATGTGATGTCCAACACCTACAACCAGCGGGCGATGCCGCGCGAAGACGTGATCGAATGATCGCCGCCTTCCGCGCCCTGCACCCGCCCACCGACACGTCCCGCGCCTGCGCGCGGGCACGTGCCTGACCGTGCTTGAACTGGATTCACCATGACTGCTTTCGATAAACACCAGGTTTCCCGCTTCCGTTTCGTCCGCTGCGAATTCGCCGTGGACACCGGCGTGGCCAAGCTGGTCTACGCCTTCGATGACGGCCCGGAAATGGTGGAAACCGTTACCGTGCCCGGCGCTCCGTTCGTGCTGGAACCGGCCCGTGCCGATGCCGTGCAGCGCGCGCTGCGGCTGCTGCACCTGATTGCCGGCGTGAGCTACTACAAGGCCGGGGTGCCCGATACGGTCAGCATCGACAGCTACAGCATCGATGCCGATACCGCAGCGCTGGTGGAGACCATCTACCTCAACGGCCTGGGCGAATTCGCCTACCGCAACGGCCTGAACCTGCGTGGGCGCTTCCGCCTGCCGGTGCAGGGCGAGGCGGTGCAGGCGCCGGTGCTGGGCCTGCAGGCGCATGCGCTGGTGGCCATCGGCGGTGGCAAGGATTCGCTGGTCAGCATCGAAGCGCTGCGCCGGGCCGGCGTGGACGAGACGGTGACCTGGATCGGGGGTTCGCAGTTGATCCGTGCCTGTGCCGAGCGCACCGGGCTGCCGACGTTGAACCTGGGCCGCGCGCTGGCGCCGGAGCTGTTCGAGCTCAACCGCCAGGGTGCATGGAACGGGCATATCCCGGTCACCGCGGTGAACTCGGCGATCATGGTACTGGCGGCGCTGCTGCAGGGTGTGGACCAGGTGGTGTTCTCCAACGAACGTTCGGCCAGCTACGGCAGCCAGATTCCGGGCACCGGCGAGGTCAACCACCAGTGGTCGAAGGGTTGGGCGTTCGAGCAGGCCTTCGGCATGTACCTGCAGAAACAGGTGGCCGCTGACCTGCAGTACTACTCGCTGCTGCGGCCGATGTCGGAGCTGGCGGTGGCCCGCCAGTTCGCCAAGAGTGATTTCTACGACGCGCATTTCTCCAGCTGCAACCGCAACTTCCACATCCTCGGCGAGCGCCCGGTGAACCGTTGGTGCGGCGTCTGCCCGAAGTGCCACTTCGTGTTCCTGGCGCTGGCCCCGTTCATGCCCAAGACCCGCCTGGTAAGCATCTTCGGGCGCAACCTGCTGGATGACATCGAGCAGGCTGGTGGCTTCGATGCACTGCTGGAATTCCAGGACCACAAGCCGTTCGAATGCGTGGGCGAAGGCCGCGAATCGCGTGCGGCGATGGCCACCCTGGCGCAGCGCCCGGAGTGGAAGGAAGACGTGCTGGTAAAGCGCTTCTGCAATGAAATCCAGCCGCAGCTGGATGCGGCCGAGCTGGAGCTTGCACCGCTGATGCAGCTGCAGGGCGACCATCGTATTCCGGCGGCGCTGTGGGAACGGGTGCGTGAAGATTTCGCAGCTTGAAGGCAAGCGCGTAGCGCTGTGGGGCTGGGGACGTGAGGGGCGTGCTGCGTATGCGGTGCTGCGCGCGCGCCTGCCATCGCTTGGCCTGAGCCTGTTCTGCCCGGCCAGCGAGGTCGCGGCCGCGCGTGCGGAAACGCAGGGCGTGCTGGACGTGCGTGGTGAACCGTCGGCCGAGGCCCTGGCGGCATTCGAGGTGGTGATCAAGTCGCCGGGGATCAGCCCGTACCTGCCGATCGCGTTGGCGGCGGCGGAGCAGGGCACCCGCTTCATCGGCGGCACGGCGTTGTGGTTTGCCGAACATGCCGATGCCGATGGCACCGTGCGCGACACGATCTGCGTGACCGGCACCAAGGGCAAAAGCACCACCACCGCGCTGGTCGCGCACCTGCTGCGCGCCGCGGGTCATCGCACCGGCCTGGTCGGCAACATCGGCCTGCCACTGCTGGAAGTGCTGGACCCGCAACCGGCGCCTGCGTACTGGGCGGTGGAGCTGTCCAGCTACCAGACCGGCGAGGTCGCGCGCAGTGGTGCGCACCCGCAGGTGGCAGTGGTGCTGAACCTGTTCCCGGAACACCTGGACTGGCACGGCAGCGAACAGCGCTACATCGAAGACAAGCTGCAGCTGGTGACCGGGGCCGCGCCGCGCGTTGCCGTGCTCAATGCCGCAGACCCGCATCTGGCGGCGCTGTCGCTGCCCGGCAGCGAGGTGGTCTGGTTCAACCAGCCGCAGGGCTGGCACATGCGCGGTGACATCGTGCATCGCGGCGGGCAGGCGGTATTTGACACCCGCAATACGCCACTGCCGGGCCGTCACAACCGCGGCAACCTGTGCGCGGTGCTGGCCGCGCTGGAGGCACTGGGCCTGGATGCCGTGGCGCTGGCGCCGGCGGTGCAGGATTTCCGGCCGCTGCCGAACCGCCTGCAACGCATCGGCCAGGCCGATGGCCTGACCTACGTCAACGATTCGATCAGCACCACGCCGCATGCCAGCCTGGCGGCACTGGAGTGCTTTGCCGGCCAGCGCATCGCGTTGCTGGTGGGCGGGCACGATCGTGGCCTGGACTGGACTGATTTCATGCAGCACATGGCGCACGACGTGCCGCCGGTGGAGATCGTGACCATGGGCAGCAACGGCCCGCGCATCCACGCGATGCTGCAGCCGCTGGCCGACGCCGGTCGTTTCGGCCTGCACGCCGCGGCCGATCTGCCTGATGCGATGTCGCTGGCGCGTCGCGCACTGGGCGGACAGGGTGGGGTGGTGCTGCTGTCGCCGGGCGCGCCGAGCTATGGCGCCTACCGCGATTACGTTGCACGCGGGCGGCATTTCGCCGAGCTGGCCGGGTTCGACCCGGATACGATCAGCGCGATTCCGGGCATCGGGATCGCCTGACGTCCGTGCCGGCCGGTGGCCGGCAACCCGGGGATTTCATCCACGCATGGCGTGGATCTACTGGAGAGCCGAGCCCACGCCGGCTGCCGTCACCACGACGCGGTCAACGTTCCTCGTCGAGGAAGCTGTAGTCGCGATCGATCAGCTGCTGCAGGTACGCATCGAAGCTGGGCGCGATGACCGCGTAGCTGTCCGGGTCGTGCAGGTAGCGCACCACCTGGCCAACGCTGCCGCCGGGTGCGGGATCGAAATCCAGGTACAGCATCGAGGTGCCGCCGTTGTTCATGCAGTGCGAGAAGCACAGGCGGCGGCTCATCGGCAGGTCGGCATCGATGCCGGCACCGAGGATCTCCGGTTCTTCTTCCAGCCATTCCTCGTAGATGGAACGGATGCTGTCGTCCCATTGCTGCTGGTCTTCGAAGATCTGCGCGATGGAGCGCAGGTAGTACGGGTAGTCGCCCACGTCCGAGCCCAGCATCAGCACGCAGACCTCGCCCTTCGGATAGTCGCGGAAGTGCGTGCCGTCCACGCGCGAAAGCAGCTCGACCAGGCTGTCGGGCACCTGCGGCCATTGCGCGCGCAGGCGTTGCAGGTCGGCCTCGCTGGCGCCTTCGGTCCACGCCCATTGCGGGGCATCTTCCTCGGGCAGTCGCGGGATCAATCCAGACAGAAAGCGATCAACAAGGTTCATGCAGAAAAGGGGACGGAGGGGATCAAGTCGTATCCAACCACACCTGCGTCACGCCGCCAATGCAGAATGCGACGCGGGAGGGGCGATTACGGCTTAATCCCCTCCGTCCCCTTTTTCTGGAGCAGGCGCATGAACCGTTGGCGTTGCGGGGTGGCGATGGTACTGGGGCTGGCAGCGATGCCAGCGTGGGCGGCGATGAAGACCCAGCCGGTGGAGTGGAAGCACCAGGGCACGACCTTCAGTGGCGTGCTGGTCTATGACGATGGAGATGCTGACAAGCGTCCCGGCCTGGTGATGGTGCCGAACTGGAAGGGCGTGAACGAATCGGCCATCGAGAAGGCCAAGCAGCTGGCGGGCGATGACTATGTGGTGCTGGTGGCCGATGTGTACGGCAAGGGCGTGCGGCCGAAGACCGATGCCGAGGCCGGACCGGTGGCGACCAAGCTGCGCAACGACCGGCCGCTGCTGCGGGCGCGAGCGCTGGAGGCGGTCAACGTACTGAAGGCGCAGGCGGGCAAGGCGCCGCTGGACGCCAGCCGGATCGGCGCAGTGGGCTTCTGCTTCGGCGGCACCACGGTGCTGGAACTGGCCCGCGCCGGCGCACCGCTGGCGGGCGTGGTCAGCCTGCATGGCGGGCTCGGCTCCCCCTTGCCGGCGCAGGCCGGCGGCAGCCACCCGTCGGTGCTGGTGCTGAACGGCGCCGACGACAAGAGCGTGACCGCCGAGGATATCGGCAGTTTCCAGAAGGAAATGGATGCGGCCAAGGTGGACTGGGAGTTCACCAACTACAGCGGTGCGGTGCACTGCTTTGCCGAGCGCGATGCCAACAGCCCGCCGGGCTGCCAGTACAACGAACGCGCCGCCAAGCGCGCCTGGAAGGCACTGGATGAGTTCTTCGAGGAGCGTTTCGAGAGGCGTTGAAAAGGTGTGCCGACCAACGGTCGGCACTCACCCGTTCTTGCAGGTGCCGACCGTTGGTCGGCACTCACCCGTTCTTGCAGGTGCCGACCGTTGGTCGGCACTCCTCCATCAATGCGAACGCTGTACCGCGTAGCGGGCCAGGCCGCGCAGGGCGGCGACGGCATCGTTGTCGGCCAGGCCGTCAAGCGCCCGTTCGGCGGCCTCTGCATATTCCTCGGCACGACGGCGGCTGTATTCCAGGCCGCCGGTGGCGTGGATCGCCGCCAGCACTTCCGGCATCGCCGAGGCGTCACCGTTCTGCACGATCGCGCGCAGGCGCTGGCGGGTGGCCTCATCGGAATGGGCCATGGCATGGATCAGCGGCAGCGTCGCCTTGCCTTCGGCCAGGTCGTCACCCAGGTTCTTGCCCAGCTCGTCGGCGTTGGCTGAATAATCCAGCACGTCATCGGCGATCTGGAAGGCGTAGCCCAGGTGCATGCCGTAGTCGTACAGGGCCTGCTGGGTGGCTTCATCGACACCACTGGCCAGTGCACCCAGGCGCGTGCCGGCGGCGAACAGCACCGCGGTCTTGCGCTCGATCACGCGCAGGTAGGCGGCTTCGTCGGTATCCGGGTTGTGCACGTGCAGCAGCTGCAGCACTTCGCCTTCGGCAATGCGGTTGGTGGTGTCGGCCAGGATCTGCATCACCGGCATCCGGTCCAGCTCGACCATCAGCTGGAAGCTGCGCGAGTACAGGAAGTCGCCCACCAGCACGCTGGGCGCGTTGCCCCACAGGGCATTGGCGGTGCTGCGGCCGCGGCGCAGGCTGGATTCGTCCACCACGTCGTCGTGCAGCAGGGTGGAGGTGTGGATGAACTCGATGATCGCTGCCAGCTGGTGGTGCTCGGGGCCGGAGCCGCCGACCGCATGGCCGGCCAGCATCACCAGCATCGGCCGCAGGCGTTTGCCGCCAGCGGAGATGATGTGGTCGGCGATCTGGTTGATCAGCACCACATCCGAGGACAGCCGGCGGCGGATCAGGGCATCGACGGCAGCCATGTCGGCTGCGGCAAGCGACTGGATCTGGGACAGGCCCAGGGCGGGACGGGTGTCTTCGGTGATGGTCATGCGATCAGGCTTTCAGGCTCATCCCTGATTATAGGCGTTGCCTGTGAATTGGGGAGGAAACCGAAGCCAGACCACCGCCGCGTGCCACCGGGCGTGGCGTCTGGCGTGAATACGTATGCAGGCAGCGCCATCGTCGGGGAGCCGCCGCTAAGCTTGCGGGAGCAGGATTTCGGCCCGCTTCCGGCGGGCCCCGCATGCCCGGAGGGGGGCTGTCGATGTCGCACTATCCATGGTGGCGCGGAGCCGTCATCTACCAGATCTACCCGCGCAGTTTCCTCGACGCCAACGGCGACGGGGTAGGCGACCTGCCCGGCATCATCCAGCGCCTGGACCATATTGCCGCGCTGGGCGTGGATGCGATCTGGATCTCGCCGTTCTTCCGATCGCCGATGGCCGATTTCGGCTATGACATCGCCGACTACCGCGATGTCGATCCGCTGTTCGGCGACCTGGACGACTTCGACCGGCTGCTGGCCAAGGCCCACGGCCTGGGCCTGAAGGTGATGATCGACCAGGTGCTCAGCCACACCTCGATCGAGCACGCCTGGTTCCGCGAGAGCCGCCAGGACCGCAGCAACCCGAAGGCGGACTGGTATGTGTGGGTGGATCCGCGCGAAGACGGCACGCCCCCCAACAACTGGCTGTCGCTGTTCGGCGGCGGCGCCTGGCAGTGGGAGCCGCGCCGCGAGCAGTACTACCTGCACAATTTCCTGGTGGACCAGCCGGACCTGAATTTCCACAACCCGCAGGTGCAGCAGGCGACCCTGGACAACGTGCGCTTCTGGCTGGACCGGGGTGTGGATGGCTTCCGCCTGGATGCGATCAACTTCTGCTTCCATGACGCGCAGCTGCGCGACAACCCGCCCAAGCCGGCCGACAAGCGCGTCGGCCGCGGCTTCAGCGCGGACAACCCGTACGCCTACCAGTACCACTACTACAACAACACCCAGCCGGAGAACCTGCCGTTCCTGGAGCAGCTGCGTGCCCTGCTGGACGAGTACCCGGGGGCGGTGAGCCTGGGCGAGATCTCCTCGGAGGATTCGCTGGCAACCACCGCCGAATACACCCAGGATGGCCGCCTGCACATGGGCTACAGCTTCGAGCTGCTGGTCAACGATTACAGCGCGGCCTACATCCGCGACACCGTTTCGCGCCTGGAAGCGGCAATGACCGAAGGCTGGCCGTGCTGGGCGGTGTCCAACCACGATGTGGAGCGGGCGGTCAGCCGCTGGGGTGGCCATCCGGCCGACCCTCGCCTGGCGCGGATGCTGGTGGCGCTGCTGTGTTCACTGCGTGGTTCGGTCTGCCTGTACCAGGGTGAGGAGCTGGGCCTGGCAGAGGCCGAAGTGCCGTTCGAGGCGCTGCAGGACCCGTATGGGATCACCTTCTGGCCCAACTTCAAGGGGCGCGACGGCTGCCGCACGCCGCTGCCGTGGATCGACGCGCCGCTGGCCGGCTTCACCACCGGCAAGCCGTGGCTGCCGATCCCGGCCGAGCACCAGGCGGCGGCCGTGGCGGTGCAGGCGCAGGATCCGCATTCGGTGCTGTCGGCCTTCCGCGGCTTCCTGGCCTGGCGCCGTACCCAGCCGGCCCTGCTGCACGGTGACATCCGGTTCCTGGACAGTGCCGAGCCAGTGCTGCTGTTCGAGCGTATGCTTGCAGATGAAACTCTCCTGCTGGCCTTCAACCTGTCGGCCGAAGCGGTGAGCCATCCGCTGCCGGCGGGCAACTGGCAGCAGGTGGCTGTGCCGGGCCCGGATGCGGGGACGGTGCAGGGCAATGAACTGCAGCTGCCGCCGCGTGCGGTGTATTGCGCACGACGCAGCTGACCGATTTCTCCGGTGGCGGTACTTGCGGGGGCGGGGCCGAAGCGCCCCGTCCCTTTTTTGTGGGTGCGGTTCCGGTGCAGCGTATCCACGCATGGCGTGGATCTACCGGGGGGGGGGGGCGAATGAATGCCCGCCACGCATCGATTGCGATGCGGCGGGGGAGATCCACGGCATGCGTGGATGGGTGATGGATGCGACGGTAGATCCACGCCATGCGTGGATGGGGCCGTACCGATCACGCTTCACTGGCCATCGCGTTGTGCGCACAAAGGAAAACCCGCTGCCTGCGCAGCGGGTTTCCGGTCCTGTTCCCTGTGTCCTGTCGCCGGGCATGGCCCGGCGCTACCGATGGGGGTGCCGGCCAGCGGCCGGCACTACCGAGTCCTGTCGCCGGGCATGGCCCGGCGCTACCTCAGAACTTGTAGTTCACGCCCAGCATGTAGGTGCGGCCCCACTCGATGTACTCCAGCGGGCGATCCTTGGTACCGGCGTAGGTGCGGTACGGCTCGTTGGTCAGATTGCTTCCCTGCAGCAGCAGGGTCAGCCCACGCAGGCTGCTGCTGTCGCTGAAGGTATAGCTGACCTGCGCATCGGTCACGTTCTCGCCCACGACATAGCGCAGGGTGCGGTTGCCGTTGAAGTTGCCGATCTCGCCGATGAAGTCCGAACGGCGGCGCTGGCTCACGCGTGCTTCAAAGCCACTACGCTCGTAGTAGGCAGTGAAGTTGTACACGCGCTTGGACAGGCCGGGCAGGCTGATCGGGTCGGTGCCCACGCTGGACGCGCTTTCCGGATCCAGGATCTGGATGTCGCTCTTGTTGAAGGTCGCGCTGGCCTGCACGCCGAAGCCACGCAGGCTGTCGGTCAGCATTTCCAGCGGGAACGACGCGGTCAGCTCCAGGCCCTTCAGGGTGCCGCCCTTGCCATTCACCGGAGTCGAGAACGTGCCGGTCGGCAGCACCGGCACCACCATGCCCGGCGGCGGCACATAGTTGCCCAGCAGGCCGGTGAAGTCGTAGTTGTCCACCGACTGGGTGTAGACGTAGCTCTTCAGGTCCTTGTAGAAGATCGCGGCAGCCACATAGGCCTTCTCACCGAAGTACTTCTCATAGGACAGGTCCAGTGCGGTGGCGCGCCACGGGTCCAGCCGCGGGTTGCCGCCACTGCCGCCGGGGCGGCCGGTACCGGTATCGACGCCGAACTCCAGGCCCGCGCGCATCTGGTCCACGCGCGGGCGCGCGACCTGCTTGGCTGCGGCAAAACGCAGGGTCTGCTCATGCGGGAACATGAAGGCCAGGTTCAAGCTGGGCAGCCAGTCGTTGTACTTGCGGCCGTCCGAGTAGGGCTGGATGTTGTTGCCGGCCGCCTGCGAGCTGTCCCAGTAGCGCGAGTCCGAGCTCTGGTCGGTGTGCTGCATCTGCACGCCGATGTTGCCGCGCACGCCCACCACGCCGATGTCGGTGTTGATGTTCAGGCGCGCCCAGGCGGTGGTGATCTTCTCCTGCACCGTCCACGACTTGGGAATCAGGTAGTCCAGGTTGTCGACCGGATTGAAGGTCATGTAGCGACCGACCGCGCCAGGCACGTTCCAGGCCGGGATGGTGCCCAGGCCGGCGAAGCCGAGGTTGACCGGGCGGTACTGCAGATCCGATGCGATGTTGGCATCGCCCTGCGCGCCCAGCAGGATGTTGCCTTCGGACTGGGTCTTCACCTTGCGGCGGTCGGCATGATTCACGCCGATATCCAGGTCCGGTGCCCACGAGGCGATCGCTTCGGGCAGGGCGATGGTCGCGGCCAGCTTGCCGCCCTTCAGGCGGTCTTCCACCTGCGGCACCTTGCCGTAACCAGAACCGTAGATGGTGTTGGTCAGGAACAGCGCGTCCGGGTTGGAGTAGTCCAGGCCGGGGCTGATCTGCGAGAAGCCATCCTGGCGGAACTGCACACCGACCGTATCCAGTTGCGGCATCGGGGTCAGCTGCAGGTTGTTTTCCAGGTTCAGTTCGTCGCGGGTGGCCTTGGAATAGTTCAGGTCGGCAACCAGCTTGACGCTGCCGAAGGTGAACTCGTTGTTCCAACCGAACGCATCGATCTTGTCCTTGCGCTTGTTGTACATGCCGCGCACCAGCGGGTACACGCCACTGGCGGTGCCACCGGTGAAGGTGCCATTGGCGTTGACCTGCGGGTTGCTGACCAGCAGTCCCGGGGTGTAGCCGCCGTTGTAGTTGCTGAGGTTGAGCTCGAACTGGTTGGCGGTGTCGACCTGTTCCGCTTCGGTATGGAACGCGTCGAAGGTGCTGGTCCAGCTGTTGTTCGGCCGGAACTGGATCGTGGCCATCACACCGTCGCGCTTGTTGTTGCCGGTGCGGCGCAGCGCCTTGATGCCGTCGGTGAAGTAGGTGCCAGCGGCAACACCGGGGCGGTTGCCGTTGGTGGTGTGCTCGGTGGTCCACGGCTCGTACAGGCCCACCTGGTTTTCCTGGATCGGCATGTCGCTGTGCGCGTAGCCGATGGCGATGCCGAGGGTCTTGTCCAGGAACTGGTCGATGTAGCTGGCGCTGAAGCGGTTGCCGTACGGGTCGGTGTCGGCGGCGCGGCCCAGCGAACTCTTCTGGTAGCGGCCGCTGACGGCGATGACGCGGTCGGGGAAGCTGAGCGGACGTGCGGTCTGCATGTCGATGGTGCCCGACAGGCCCTGGCCGACCAGCGCTGCATCGGGGGTCTTGTACACGGTCACGCCGTTGACCAGCTCGGACGGATACTGGTCGAACTCGACGCCGCGGTTGTCGCCGGTGCTGACCACTTCACGCCCGTTGAGCAGGGTGGTGGCGAAATCCGGCGACAGTCCGCGCACGCTGATCACCTGCGCACGACCGGCCACACGCTGTGCGGCAAGGCCAGGCAGGCGCGAGATCGATTCGGCGATGCTGACGTCGGGCAGCTTGCCGATGTCCTCGGCGGAGATGGCCTCGACCACCGAGGTGGCGTCCTGCTTGGTGGCGATGGCGCTTTCGATGCCGCGACGGATGCCGGTGACCTGCACGGTGTCCAGGTTGGTGGCGGCGGTGCCGGTTGGCGGGGTTGCCGTGCTCTGCGTGGACTGCGCTGCTGCCAGCGATGGCGCCAGTACGACGGCCAACGCGATGCTCAGCGCACTGCGCTTGTGGTTCAACATTTTCCCCTCCCAGGCAATGTTGTAGTGCGATTCGTGGTCGTCCCGATGGTGTCGAGGACGTGCGACGCGGTGGCCGCTGTCGTCGCCGCTATGGTAGGCAGCGCGTTCTTCGTGGGAATCACCCTGCATACGTATTCAATGGCGTTTGCAGGGTTGTAATCGCTTCCAGATCATCATTACGGCACTACCTGCGCATTCACAGCGGTGTGAAGCGGATGGCCTGTCCGCCGCCCGGCGCCAGCACCAGGGTGAGTGAATCGGTGCTGCTGACCTCGCGGGTTTCGCGCTTGAAGGCGAAGGGGGTGCTGCGGAAATCCGCGCCATCGCCATCGCGGTAGACCTCGGCGCGGTAGCGCACGCCCGGCTCCAGGAAACCCAGCGACACCGGCAGTACGCGGCCGTTCTCGTCGGTGATGCTGCCCAGGAACCAGTCACGGCTGTTGCGGTCGCGGCGCACGATCGTCACGTAGTCGCCGACCTCGCCATCGAGCACGCGGCTCTGTTCCCAGTCCACCGCCACGTCCTCGATGAAGCGGAACGCTTGGCGGTGCTGCAGGTAGTGCTCGGGCAGGTCGGCAGCCATCTGGATAGGGCTGTACAGCACCACATACAGCGCCAGCTGGCGGGCCAGCGTGCTGGGAATGGCCTGGCCGTGGCGACCCTTCAGGCTGAGGATGCCGGGCGTGTAATCCATCGGCCCGGCCAGCATGCGGGTGAATACCAGGTTGACCTCATGCTCGGGCGGGTTCGGTGGCTGGCCCCAGGCGTTGTATTCCATGCCACGTGCGCCTTCGCGGGAAATCCAGTTCGGGTAGGTGCGGCGCAGGCCGGTGTCCTTGATCGGCTCGTGCGGGTTCACCGACAGGTGCCGGCGGGCGGCTTCCTGCACCACCTTCAGGTGATGGCGGGCCATGAACTGCCCGTCGTGCCACTCGCGCCACAGCGGGCCACCGGCCGGATTGCGGCGATCAACCTGGCCGTCGTCGCAGACGTAGCCGGTCTTGAACTGGTCCACGCCCAGCCGCGCATACAGATCCAGCGCAGCACCCAGCTGGTCTTCGTAGTGTTCGATCGCGCAGCCGGTTTCATGGTGGCCGATCAGGTGCACGCCCTTCTTCCGCCCGTACGCCGACAATGATTCGATGTCGAAATCCGGCGTGGCGCGGGTGAAGTCGAAGTCGTAACCGTTGCCGACCCAGTTGCCGTCCCAGCCAGGGTTCCAGCCTTCCACCAGCACACCACGGAAGCCGTGCGCGGCGGCGAAATCGATCACCTTCCGCGTCTTTGCGGTGGTGGCCGCATGCTTCGGTCCGGTGGCCCAGCTCTCTTCATCCAGGTGCATCGACCACCACACGCCCAGATACTTGGCCGGTTTCACCCAGCTCACATCGCCCAGCGCATTGGGCTCGTTGAGGTTGAGGATCAGGTCGGACTCGACCAGGCCGCCGGCACGGTCGGCGATCTGCAGGGTACGCCATGGCGTGGCGAAGGGCAGGGCGCGGCGCACCTTCCAGCCTTCGGCCGAAGGCGAAAGCTGGGCGCGCAGGCGCTGGCCCTCGGTGCGGCGCAGCCACATGCCCGCGTAGTCGACCAGTGCCGCCTCATGGATGGCCACGTGCAGGCCGTCGTGGCTGCGCAGGGTCATCGGCGTGTGCACCAGCGGCACTTCGCGCAGCGGGGTGCGCTGGTACAGGTATTCGTAATGGATCGGCTCGCCCGCGGGTATCCACCATGCGGTGGACTCCGGCGCGATGGCGAACTCGGTCAGCTCGTCATCGATGATCGCTTCGCGCAGGTTCGGCTGCTCGGGGAACACGTAGCGGAAGCCCAGGCCGTCGTCGTAGACGCGGAACACCAGGTCCAGCCGGCGCTTGCTGCCGGTGGTTTCGGCCAGGTGCACGATCAGTTCGTTGAAGTGGTTGCGGGTGAGCCGGCGCTCGCCCCAGGGCTGTTCCCAGCTGTCGTCGACACTGCGCCGTTCCTGCGCCAGCAGGCTGAAGTCGCGGTCGAGGCGACCATCGCGCAGTTCAAAACCCAGCTTCGAATCGGCCACCACGGTCTGGCCGAGGCGCTCGACGCGGTAGCGCGCGGTACCGCCGTCCAGCACCAGGCTGACCTTCAGCACCTTGTCCGGTGATTCGACGCTGGCGATCTGCGGCGCCGCCGCCTGTGCCAGCGCGGCCCATCCCAGCAGGGCCAGGCCGAAAGCGTGCGCGAGTACTGCGCGTACCGTTGTGGGTGACGTCGGCATTTCCCCTCCCAAGGCGCCGTTGACAGACCCGGACCATAAGCCAGCCCGGCAGGCCTGCCGGTACTGCACGCCATGAATACGTATGCAGCTGGACGCAGCCGACAGCCCCGCGTCTACCATGGGGCCAGGGCACCTTGAGGGAGGTGCCGCGCCCGCACGCCGGCAACGGCAGTGCGGACCCACAACGGTGCAGAGAGGGAGGGAGGTCGACGGGCGCAAGCCGGTCTGCCGCTTCGATGCTGAAGATCATTTGCCTGACCGCTGCCCTGGGGGCAGCGCTGGGGACGACCGCGCACGCGGCCGACCTGACATTCGACGGCCGCCTGGCGCGCGCCGAATCCGCTGCCAAGGGCAGTTTCATCCTGCATGCGCCGAAGGGTGAGGTGCGCATCGCCGCCGCGCCCATGCGCAGCCAGACCGGCAGCGTGATGTTCGATGCGCTGTTCGCGCTGGCCCAGCAGGAAATGGACCAGGACCGGGTGGATGCCATCCGCGATCCGGCCTTCGACGAAGGCCGTCCGGTACCGTGCGAGTGCTTCCAGACCGGCGCGCGCTGGCCGTATGTGTGGACGCGTGACGTCAGCTTTGCAGCCGATCTGGCGCTGGCCAAGCTGGACCCGAAGCGCACCCGTCAGTCGTTGCAGTTCAAGTTGTCGGCGGCGCGCGACGGGCATACGCCGGGCCTGTTCGTGGCCCAGGACACCGGCTCCGGTGGCAGCTGGCCGATCAGCAGCGACCGCGTGGTGTGGTTCCTCGCCGCACGCCACCTGCTGGATGATCCTGCGTTTGCCGAGCAGGTCTGGCAGGCCCTGCAGGGCACACTGGCGCAGGACCGGGCGATGGTCTTCGATGCGCAGTTGGGCCTGTATCGCGGCGAGACCTCGTTCCTTGACTGGCGCGAGCAGACCTATCCGGACTGGACGCGCCAGGACGTGCGCTTCATCGGTGATTCCTACGCGCTGTCCACCAATGTGCTGCATTACCAGGCACTGCGCCTGGCGCAGCAGATGGCCGCGCAGCGGGGCGACGAGCGCAGCGAGCAGTACAGGGCCTGGGCCGATGCACTGGCGGTGCAGATCGACGCGCGCTTCTGGCGCGAAGACATGGGCCAGTACATGAGCTACATCGGCGAGGCGGCGCACCCGGTGCCGTACGCCAAGATCGATCTGCTCGGCCTGTCGCTGGGCATCCTCGCCGACGTGCTGCCCACTGAACGTGCGCGTCGTGCGCTGGCGGACTATCCGATGGGCGCTGCCGGCAGCCCGGTGGTGTGGCCGCAGGAAGCGCAGCAGCCGATCTACCACAACCGTGCGGTCTGGCCGTTCGTCAGCGCGTACTCGCTGCGCGCGGCGCGCAAGGTGGACGATGCGCCGCGCATCGCTGCCGAGATCCGCTCGCTGATGCAAGGGGCGGCGCTGGCAGGTTCCAACATGGAGAACTACGAGCTGGTCAGCCAGGCCGTGCACGTGGACGAAGGCGCGTTGAGCGGGCCGGTGGTCAACTCCGAGCGCCAGCTGTGGTCGGTGGCCGGCTATCTGTCGATGGTCACCGAAGGCGTGTTCGGCGTGCAGGACGACGGTCGCGTGCAGCCCAAGCTGCCGGCCGAGCTGGTGCCGGAGCTGTTCGGAAAGCAGAAGCGGATCAGTCTGGAGGCGGGCGGCAAGCGCTATGTGCTGGAGCGCCCAAGGCAGGTGGGCGCTGGCTTGTTGATCGCGGGGAAAACGCGTACGCGCGGCACCACGACCACCGTGCAGCTGGTCGCTGCGTCGGCAGCCGTGAGCCGTGATCTGCCGCGTGCCGATGCCAATGCACGAGCACCGGCCACGCCGCTGGCACCGCAGGCAAAGCGCAGTGGCAAGGGCTGGTCGGTCGCGGTGGCTGCCGGCCAGGTCCTCTGGCAGGACGGTGTCGCGGCCACGGCCAGCAAGGGCCAGGTGCGCGTCGGCGATGATGGCCTGCAGCACTGCCTGAGCCTGACCCGGCGCGAAGGTGCGCTGGAATCCCTGCACAGCCCGATGGTCTGCGTCGGCCCGCAGCAGGTGCTGCGGGGCAGCCGGCAATGGCAGTTCAATGCAGCCAGGGCGGGCCACGTGCGCCTGCGCCTGCAGTACAGCAACCCGAACGGCCCGATCAACACCGGTGTGACCGCGGCGGTGAAGCAGCTGGCCGTGCAGTGCAAGGGCCAGCCTCCGCAGCGGCACACGGTAACGCTGCCGCACAGCGTGGCGGCGCAGGACTCGACCGCGGCAACCTTCGCGGTACCCAAGGGCCGCTGCACGGTGACGCTGGAAGAGGGCTTCAACATGAGCGCGCTGCAGCACTTCGCGCACTACACCGGCGGCAAGGGCGGTCGTGATGGCGTGCTGAACCAGGCCCAGGTGCAGGCGCTGAAGATTGCGCCGGTGGCGGCAGCAGAGGACGCACGATGAGCCGTCCTGCAAAACCGCAGTTGTCGTTCTGGCAGATCTGGAACATGTGCTTTGGCTTCCTTGGCATCCAGTTCGGCTTTGCCCTGCAGAACGCCAACGCCAGCCGCATCTTCGAAACACTGGGTGCGGACATGGACGCGGTGCCCGGACTGTGGATCGCCGCACCGCTGACCGGCCTGCTGGTGCAGCCGGTGATCGGCTACCTGTCCGACCGCACGTGGACACGCTGGGGACGGCGCCGCCCGTTCTTCATGATCGGCGCGGTGCTGACCACGCTGGCCCTGCTGGTGATGCCGAACTCGCCGACGCTGTGGATCGCGGCTGGCACGCTGTGGGTGCTGGACGCCTCGATCAACGTGTCGATGGAGCCGTTCCGCGCTTTCGTTGGCGACCAGCTGGCACCGCGGCAGCGCCCGGCGGGCTATGCCATGCAGAGTTTCTTCATCGGCGTCGGCGCGATCGTTGCCAGCTTCCTGCCCTTCATCCTGGCCCACTTCGGCGTTGCCAACACGGCAGCGGCGGGCGAGGTGCCCGATACCGTGCGCTATGCGTTCTACTTCGGCGCGGTGGTGCTGCTGGCGGCGATCACCTGGACGGTGGTCAGCACCCGTGAGTATTCGCCCGACGAGCTGGCCAGCTTCGATGATGCCGAACCACCGGCGCATCACGCCGGGGCCGCGGTCACCGGGCCCGCGCCGTGGACCCAGGTCGCGCTGTGGCTCGGTCTCGGTGCGCTGCTGGCGGTACTGATCGCGTGGCGCCACGGCGACAAGATGCTGTACGTGCTGGCCGGCCTGTGCGCGGGTTACGGCGCACTGCTGGCGGCGGCGCGGGTACTACCGGGCACGCACATGCTGGCCGCCATCGTCGGCGACCTGCGCGCGATGCCGATCACCATGCGCCGGCTGGCCTGGGTGCAGTTCTTTTCCTGGTTCGCCCTGTTCGCGATGTGGATCTTCACCACGCGTGCGGTGGCCGGCATGCATTTCGGTTCCACCGATGTCGAATCGGCGGCCTACAACGAAGGTGCCAACTGGGTGGGCGTGCTGTTCGGTGCCTACAACGGCTTCGCCGCACTGGCCGCGCTGCTGATCCCGCCGATGGTGCGGGCGATCGGCCTGCGCTGGAGCCACCTGGTCAACCTGTGGCTGGGTGGGGCAGGGCTGATCTCGATGATGTTCATCGACGATCCGCAGTGGCTGCTGCTGTCGATGGTCGGCGTCGGCTTTGCCTGGGCCTCGATCCTGTCGCTGCCCTATGCGCTGCTGTCGGACAGCGTCCCGGCAGCGAAGATGGGCGTGTACATGGGCATCTTCAATTTCTTCATCGTGATCCCGCAGCTGGTCGCGGCCAGCGCGCTCGGTTTCGCCCTGCGTGCATGGCTGGGGGGCCAGCCGATGCATGTCCTGGTGCTGGGTGGCTGCAGTCTGTTGATTGCCGGTCTGTGCGTGTTGCGGGTTCCGTCCCGTCCGGAGGTGGTGTGATGCGTGGTGCCCTGTCTGCTGCTGTATCCCTTGTGCTGTTCGCTGGCCATGCTTCGGCTGCGCCACGTCCGGCCTATGTTGGTACCACCGAGCCGTTCGCCAGTGACGCGGTGTACTTCGTGGTCACCGACCGCTTCGTCAACGGCGATCCGTCCAACGACCATCGCGACCAGGGCGGCAAGCACCGTACCTTCGATATTCCGGTGCCATGCCCGGACAGGGTGGACGGCAACATCGGCTATCTCGGTGGCGATTTCCGTGGCGTGCTCGACAATGCCGACTACATCCGCAACCTCGGTTTCGGCGCGGTGTGGATCACGCCCATCGTCGACAACCCGGACGAAGCCTTCACCGGCAGCAAGCCGATCAGCTGTACCAGCACCCTGACCGACCGTGGCAAGACCGGCTACCACGGCTACTGGGGCATCAACTTCTACACGCTGGACGAGCACCTGCCGAGCAGGGACCTGGATTTTGCCGGGTTGACCAAGGGCCTGCACGGCGCCGGCCTGAAGGTGGTGCTGGACATCGTCGGCAACCATGGTTCGCCGGCCTGGACCATGCCCAAGCGGCAGCCGCAGTTCGGCCAGATCTTCGACAAGGACGGCAGGCTGATTGCCGACCACCAGAACCTGCCGCCACAGAAGCTGGACCCGAAGCACAATCCGCTGCACGCGTTCTACAACAACATCGGCCCGGTCGACAGCAAGGACGGCTCGATCTTCGATGGCAACCTGGCCGAGCTGGGCGACTTCAACCAGGACAACCCGGCAGTGATGGAGTACCTGGTAGGGGCGTACCTGCAGTGGACCGCGCAGGGTGTGGATGCGCTGCGCATCGACACCATCGGCTGGCTGCCGCATCCGTGGTGGCACGAGTTCGTCAACCGCATCCGCGCGCAGCATCCGGGCATGTTCATGTTCGGCGAAGCGTTCGACTACAACGCCGCCAGCATCGCCGAACACACCTGGCCGGCCAACGCCAATGTCAGCGTGCTCGACTTCCCGCTGCGCGGCGCGCTGGAGCAGGCCTTCGGCAGCGCCGGCAAGGGCTTTGAAACGCTGGCTGAGCCGCTGCACCTGACCGGTGGCCCGTACGCCAACCCGTATGAGCTGATGAGTTTCTACGACAACCACGACATGCCGCGCCTGCAGGCCAGCGACAGCGGCTTCATCGACGCGCACAACTGGCTGTTCACCGCGCGCGGCATTCCGGTGGTCTATTACGGATCGGAAACCGGCTTCATGCGCGGCCGTGCGGAGCACGCCGGCAACCGTGCCTACTTTGGCCAGCCGCGGGTGGATGCAGCCCCGCAGAGCCCGATCTTCGCCCCGCTGCAGCGCATCGCCACGCTGCGCGGGAGTACGCCGGCGTTGCAGCGCGGCCTGCAGGTGAACGAACGTCTGCAGGGCGATGAAGCGGTGTTCTTCCGTGTGCTGCAGCATGGCGACGTGGCGCAGACCGCGCTGGTGCTGCTGAACAAGGGCGATGCCGCGAAGACCTTCAGCGTGGACCGCTACCTGCAGCCCGGCCTCTGGCGCGACGCGCTGGACGGCGGCCAGGTGACGGTGAAGGGCAGCCTGAAGGCGGAGGTGCCGGCGCACGGGGTGAAGGTGTTTGTGCTGGATGCGGACGTGCAGCAGCCGGCCCTGCAGGCCGAACTGGACAAGGCCATGGCCGATCAGCAGGCACGCGACCAGCGGCTTCGGAAACGGTAGTGCCGGCCGCTGGCCGGCAGCCTCTTCGTCGTTGGACCCAATGCAGTTGCCGGCCAGCGGCCGGCACTACCCGGTCCGGCGGCATCCGGCACAATAGGCACCCCCCTGATGCCGCGCCGTACTGCCATGACCGACCTTGCCCCGCAGACCCCGATCGAAACCCTGCTCAAGGCCACGATGGACGGAACGGTGCCCATCCGCGCGTTCATGGAGGCCTTCGTTGCTTCCCAGGTGGTGCTGCTGACCGGCAGCCTGGTCACGCCCGATGGGAGTGGCTTCGATCCGCTGCTGTTCGACAAGCAGGGCACCCTGCACGTGGCCGTGTTCACCGATCCGGCGCGGGTGGGCATCTACAGCCAGCAGGCCGAGCATCAGGTCCGCTGGCTGATGCTGGACGTGCTGCGCCGCGTGCCTGGCGGCTACGGCGTGGTGATCAACCCGGGTACTACGCTGGGCTTCGAGATCTCGCCCAGCGGCGTCGGCGAGATCCTGAAGGACTTCGCGCAGGGCTGAGGTTCAGATCGCTGCGGAGCCGATCCCTTGCACTGTTTGGTTGATTGCAACGATTTGCAGTGGCTGCAGACGTGAAGCATGCTTGCCTGAAGGACGATCAGGACAGCGAGGTTACCCATGGAGTTCAGGATGCTGGCGCCGGCGGCGCCGGAGTGCGAACAGCTGGCGCAGTGGTATCACGCGCAGTGGGGAAAGGATGCAGGCTTCACTCTGGAAGATGAGCGTCTGCGGCTGCGCAAGCCCAAGGACGCGCAGGGATTCCCGCATCTGCTGGCGGCAATCGACGATGGGCAGGTGGCCGGCGCCGTGCAGCTCAAGCGCGGTGAGATGCCCGGTTTCCCCGAGTATGAGCACTGGCTGGGAAGCGTGTATGTGGCCGACAGCCAACGCGGGCGAGGGTTGGCCAGCATGCTTGTCGAACGCGCAGTGAAGCACGCCCGGTCGATGGGCATATCGCAGCTCTACCTGCAGACCGAGTCGCTGGACGGTGGTCTGTATGCGCGATTGGGGTGGAAGCCCGTTGTCGAGGCCGACACGCGTGGCTTCCCTGTGCTGGTGATGGTCCGCGGGTTGAGCGCATGAGCACCGCCCCGGCCCGGCATTCCCGTCTTGCCCTGGCCTTCCTGATCGGCGCCATCGTCGCAGCCCTCATCGCCATGCCATTGCTGCGCGCGGTCGGCATCGTGCAGTGGCCGGTGTTCGTCATCGCCTGGCTGATCAATCTTGGCGCGGCCTGGCATCTGGGCGTTTGGGCAGGGCTGCAGGGCCGTTCGCAGTTTGCCTTCATGTTGCTGGCTGCACTCGGCACCGTGGCGTCGATCGTGATCTACGTGCTGCTGGCGGTGCTGGGGCCGAAGGCCGGTTCGCAGGGCCCCGCAGCGTAGCCCAGGGCGTCAACCGGTCAGTACGGCATCCACGCCGCGCATGGATGCATTCCAGTAGATCCACGCCATGCGTGGATGCATTCCCGTAGATCCACGCCATGCGTGGATGCCGCAGCAGATCAGTGCCGGCCCGAAGGCCGGCACCGCCACTCACATCACATCGTCACCTTGCGCCGGTTGTCTTCGCTCACCCGGTCGATCAGCTTGTTGTACGGATCGAAACCGGCCTCGTCCGGCTTGGCATCCACCGTCACGGTGATCGTCGGCGCTGCCGTGGTGATGTGATGGCGCTGCAGGTACAGCACCTTCTGGTCGCGTTCCTTGCCCGAGGGACCATTGGCGAACACACCGATCTCGACCCAGTCGTCCAGCGTGGCCGGCGTTTCCTTGCCCTGGCCATCGGCATGGACCTTGGCGGCGTGCAGCTTCAGGGTGACGTCGTAGCGGCCATCGGCACGATTGCGCGCGCTGGCGGTCTCCAGCCGGTTGTCGTACAGCGTGATCTTCTCGAACAGATCGGTCAGCAGCTGCTGGCGGTCGGCCGGGGTCTCCGCACGCAGGTAGTCCAGCAGCTCCCGCGAGGTGGTGTACGGCGGCTGCTGGTAGCCCTTGTC
Organism: Stenotrophomonas sp. 3(2025); assembly: GCF_052665395.1. Taxonomy (NCBI): domain Bacteria; kingdom Pseudomonadati; phylum Pseudomonadota; class Gammaproteobacteria; order Lysobacterales; family Lysobacteraceae; genus Stenotrophomonas; species Stenotrophomonas sp. 3(2025). Next base: position 43,372 of record NZ_JBQOIF010000007.1, read on the forward strand.
CTGCAGGAAGCGCTGCAGGGCACGGTTCAGCGCCTGTTCGCCGATTTCCTCACGCAGGCGGTAGAACACCAGCGAACCCTTGCGATAGTGGATGTACTGCTGGTTCTCCACCCGTTCCAGCGGCAGTTCCTCGATGCGCTCGCCGCCCCGGCCGGCCAGGTAGCGGTCAAGTTCGGTCTTCAGGAACTGGCGCATGTGCGCGCGGCCGTACTCCTTTTCCATCACCATCAGCGCCGAGTACTGCGACAGCGATTCGGACAGTACCGTGGCGCCCTGCACGTTGGCACCGATCACCTGGTGCGCCCACCACTGGTGTGCGATCTCATGCGCGGTGACGTAGAACACGTAGTCCACCTTGTCCGGGTCACGCAGGTCGGCGATGAAGCCGATCGACTCGGAGTAGGGGATGGTGTTGGCGAAGGACTGGGCAAAGCTCTGGTAGCCCGGGAACTCGATGATGCGCACCTGGCGGTGCTGGTAGGGCGTGAAGTTGGCCTCGTAGTAGGCCAGCGACTTCTGCACCGCCTCGATCATGCGGTCCACGTTGTAGGCATGGGCCGGGTCGAAGTACACCTCGATCGGAATGTCCTTGTACATGCCCTTCTTCACCTGCCAGCGCGCCGACAGGTAGGCGTAGAAGTTGAGCATGGGCCGGTCCATCGCATAGCTGAAGCAGCGGCGACCGTTCACGGTGGTCTCGTGCTGCAGGTAGCCCGGGGCCAGCGCGACCTGGTCCGGTGCGGTGCAGATGGTGGTACGGAAGTCCAGCCAGTCGGCGTCGTCGGAGATGTAGGTGTTGGCACGTGCTGCTTCATCCTCCAGCTTCGGCATGCGGGTCGGCTCACCCAGCCCGCGCTTGCGCCGTTCGTTGCGGTCCTCCAGCTCGCCGCGCGGGTCGTAGCCGAATGACGGCAGCAGGGTGCTGTTGAAGAACGTGCCGTTGTCCACGATGTTGCTGGGTGCCTGGCCGGCGGTGATGCCCTTGGGGCGTTGTTCGACACGGAAATGCACCTGGCGCTGCTCGCCGGGTTGCAATGGCGTGGCCAGGCGGTAGATGCGGTAACCCAGGTCGACGTCATGGAAGGCCAGGGTCTGCCCGCCCAGGTCGACCTTGACCAGATTGCGGTCATCGCCCATCGCGATGTGGATGTCACTGATCGGGGCAGCGTGGGTGTTGCGCACCGTCCAGTCGGCATCGATGACCATCGACTGGGTTTCCGGTTGCAGGTCCACGCGGTTGTCGACGGCGACGATGCGCGGTTGCGGCAGGTTCCTGTACTTGGACAGCTCGCGCTCGTAGCGCACCTGCAGGTCGCGCTGCTGGTCGGGAGACAGGAATTCATTGCGGATGTTGGTGCTCCAGTACAACCATCCGCCGAGTGCGACAAAGCCGAGCAGGGATACGGCAAAGCCCGCGCCCGTCGGACCGCGCAGGCGGCGTGCCGCCAGCTTCAGCCGGTCACGCGCACTGGCGCCGACGCCGCGCACCCAGAACGCGGAGGCAAGGAACAGCAGCGCGGCCAGCAGCAGGCCCCAATAGGCCTGGAAGACCAGCTGCCCAGGCAGGAAGTGGCCGTAGCCGTTCATGTCCGAGTACGGGGCGTTGGGCCAGTTGCCGAAGTTGTACAGGTTCTGGGTGAAGTCCAGCAGGCCCAGCGCGACCTGCGCGATCATCACCACGATCAACAGCGCGTAGCCGAAGAACTTGTTGTTGGTCAGGACCTGCAGGACCAGCGCCATGCCGCCCATCAGCACATAGAACACCGAACCGAGGGCCAGCACCTTCAGGTACAACAGCGGCTCCAGGTGGGTATATCCCTGCACCAGCTGCATCGCCATCGACACCACCGCACCGATGGCCTGGAAGCAGGCGACGATCACCACCAGGGTGGTCAGCCGGGCCAGCAGCGGTACCCAGTTGGGTACGGGCATGGCGTCGTTGACTTCGTTCAAGCGGACCGCGCGCTCCTTCCAGACCAGTTCGCCGGAATAGAACAGCACGATGATCACCAGCAGCCAGCTGTAGGCGCCCTGCAGGGCCGACAGCATTTCGGTGGTGACCGGCCAGATCGGCGTGCCATAGACCGCGCTCTGGTGCAGGGCGGCGGGGATGAAGTTTGCCAGGCCCAGCACCAGCAGCACGATGAACGGCACCCCGCGCAGGACGCCGAGGGTGTCAAAGCGCACCTGGCGCACGAACTGGTGCCAGCCGGTTGCCGCGCTGAAGCGGGGGCGCACGCGCGGCGCGGTGATCGCCGCCGGTCGCGGCGCATCGGCGCTGGCCACGGCCTGGCGACGGCCCCAACGCCTGCGTCCACTGCCGGTACGCTCGGTGCGGAACAGAGCGAAGGTGGCGGTGAACAAGACGGCGGCCACGCCCAGCCACAGGGCACGGTTGGCCAGCAGGTAGCCCGCCACCTCGGGCAGGCGGGTGTTGCTCTGCTCGGCGGCCCAGTAGCGGACCGTGCGGCCGAGCGCGCGCATGCCCAGTGGCTCGGTCAACGTGGCGATCCAGACGTTGTCGATATCGCTCAGCAGCGAGGCACTCACGCCATACAGCACGAAGTAGCCGACCAGGCCGATGTAGACCCACAGGATCGAGCGCGTCAGCGCCGCCAGCAGCGACAGCAGGGCGGTGGTGAACAACACGTTGGGCAGCACGATCCAGGTGAAGGTCCAGGCGTAGCTGGCCAGCGAAACCGGGCCGACGCGCGCCTTGTCCACCCAGGGCATGAACGGCCCCAGGAAGATGCCCAGCGCGATGATCAGGTAGACCACCAGGCTGGCGCAGATCGCTGCCAGGATGCGTCCGGCCAGGTAGTCGCGGCGCTTGATCGGGCTTGCGAAGATCAGCTCCGAGGTGCCCAGCTCGAAGTCGCGCAGCAACGCATTGCTGACGAACAGGGTGGACACCAGCATGCCCATCATGGTGAAGATGCCCATGAAGCGCGCGATGACGATCGGCGCATTGCTGTGCACGTTGTTGACGCCGCCGCCGATCTGTACGGCTTCGGAGGAGGCGGCGGCGAAGGCCAGCGCGGCGAACAGGAACGCCAGCAGCCACAGCAGCGGCGAACGCAGCTGCTCGCGCAGCTCGAAGCGGAAGAAGGTGAGGATCATGGTGTGCTCCGCTCAGGCTGCACGGGCACGCGCCTGCAGGCGCAGGCGCTGGAAATACACATCCTCGAGATCGGGGGCGACCGCAGTGAAGCCATCACCGGGGTCGCTGGCGCTGTGCACGTGGATCACCGGGCGGCCGCCGACCAGGCGCGAGGACAGCACCGTGTAGCGCGCCTCGTGGCCGGCCAGTTCGGAAGGCTCCACCTGCTTGCGCCAGACCTGCTGCTGCAATGCCTCGATGGCATCGGTGGGACGACCGGTCAGCAGCACCTGGCCCTTGTTCATGATCGCCATGGTGGGGCACAGGTCGGTCACGTCCTCGACGATGTGGGTGGACAGGATCACCGCCACGTTCTCGCCGATGGCCGCCAGCAGGTTGAGGAAGCGGTTGCGCTCTTCCGGATCAAGGCCGGCGGTGGGTTCGTCGACGATCACCAGGCGCGGGTCGCCCAACAGCGCCTGGGCGATGCCGAAGCGCTGGCGCATGCCGCCGGAGTAGGTGCCCAGCTTGCGCTTGCGTGCATCCCACAGGTTCACCTGCTGCAGCAGGCCATCGACCACCTCGCGGCGCTGACCGCGCTGGGTCAAGCCCTTCAGTACGGCAAAGTGTTCCAGCAGGTCCAGCGCGCTGACCTTCGGGTACACCCCGAAATCCTGCGGCAGGTAGCCCAGGCGGCGGCGCACCGCATCCTTGTCGCGCAGCACGTCGATCGGCGATTCACCCGGAATGCTCAGGGTGGCACTGCCGCTGTCGGCCTCCTGCAGGGTGGCCAGCGTGCGCATCAGCGAGGATTTCCCCGCGCCGTTGGGCCCGAGCAGGCCAAACATGCCGCGGGGAATATCCAGGGTGACGCCGTTCAACGCGTGTACGCCGTTGGCGTACGTCTTGGACAGCGAATCGATCTTCAGCATGCGACGTACACCTTTCCGTGTGTTGATCTGCTGTTTATCGCGCTGAACGGGGGCGGCGTCATGCCCCTTTGGTCATGGTGCCCCAGACGATGGCCGTCCCAACGGGTGGGGGCTGGATATACTCGTTCACGCCCCGACGCGGAAAAGGACATCCGGTGCGCATCGCATTCTGGTCAAGCTGGTTGCTGTTGATCTCCCTCGGTATCGGGTTGGCGCTGGCGCTGGCCGATTTCCGTACTGCCACGCATTACGCATCCGCACCGCTGCTGCTGGAACCGGGCACGCAGCTGACGCTGGAAACCGAGCGGTTGTTGCCGGGGCGGCCGCAGTTGTCGTTGACGTTCCAGCGGCCCCCGCCGGACTACGACCAGCCGGATCCCGTGCTTGGCAACTGGCAGAACAGTCAGCACGCCGGTTTCCTGCGCTTCCGCACGCCCGGCGAGCCGATCAGGCTGAAAGTCGAGCATGACGGTCGGCACGCGATCTATCGGGCCATGCCGGTCAGTTCGCATGGCTCGGGTGAGGTGACGCGCGAATTTACGCCGGACGAACCCGGCGCATCGCCCACCGATTTCCAGTGGCCGCCACTGGCCTCGCCGCTTACGCTGGGTGCAGGCAACCTGCACCTGAAGATCACCGTTGTGGAGGTCGGGCCTGGGCTGCGCGGAGAAACCGCGACACTGGGCCTGGAACCGGGCCTTCAGATGAAAGTGACTGACGCGGACTACGGTTGGTTGTGGCTGCTGTTTATCGTCAAACCAGCGCTGCAACTGCTGCTGGCGCTCCATGCGGTGGTGATGCTGGCGTGGAGCTGGCGCAGGGGGCGCACTTGGTGGCGGGGCAGAGCTGGCGTCGTGAAAGCTTCCTGAATGCGTTAACAGCGGTGCACTGGATCACACAACCCGTCGACAGGGGCGCCGATAGGATTTCCCCCTCAAACGTCGACGTCGATGCAGGCACGCATGCGGATCACAACCGGAATTGAAGGACTGGACAGCATCATTGGCGGCGGGCTGCCGCAGGCGCGGCTGTACCTGCTTGAGGGGCCGCCGGGCTCCGGCAAGACCACGCTGTCCCTGCAGTTCCTGCTGGAAGGCCTGCGGCGCGGCGAGCGCTGCCTCTACATCACCCTGTCCGAGACCGCCGAGGAACTGCGCGAAGTCGCGTTGGCCCACGGCTGGTCGCTGGACGGTCTGCACCTGTTCGAGCTGGGTTCGGCCGAAGGGGCGATGGGCAATGGCCGCCTGCAGTCGGTGCTGCATTCGTGGGAAATGGAGCTGGACGAGACGGTCAACCTGATCATGTCCAAGGTGGACAGCATCGGGCCGACCCGGGTGGTGTTCGATTCATTGTCGGAACTGCGCCTGCTGGCGCAGGATTCGCTGCGCTATCGTCGGCAGATCCTCGCATTGAAGCAGTTCTTCGCGCCCAAGAGTGCGACGGTTTTCCTGGTGGACGACCTGACGTCCAGCGGCGATGAGCGCGACGGCCAGCTGCACAGCCTGTGCCACGGCGTGGTCTCGCTGGAGCGCCTGACCCTGGACTTCGGCCCTGCCCGGCGCCGCATGCAGGTGCAGAAGCTGCGGGGCGTCGATTTCGTTGCCGGCTACCACGACATGGTGATCCGTCGCGGCGGCGTGCAGATCTTCCCCCGCCTGATCGCCTCCGAGCATCACGGGCGGTTCGTCGGAACGCCCATCAGCAGCGGCGTGGCCGAGATCGACCGGCTGCTGGGCGGCGGTCCGCTGCGCGGTACCTCCACCCTGTTGACCGGCCCGGCCGGCAGCGGCAAGACCAACGTGGCGCTGCAGTATGTGTGGGCGGCCTGCGAGCGCGGCGAGCGCAGCTGCATCTTCGAGTTCGACGAGCGCGTGGGCACGCTGCTGGCACGCGCTTCGGCGCTGGATATCGACCTGGAAAAGCACCTGCGCTCCGGCCTGCTGGAGATCCTGCAGATCGACCCGGCTGAAGTGTCGCCCGGGGAGTTCTCCTGGAACCTGCGCAAGTCCGTGGAAGAGCGCGACTGCCGCGTGCTGGTGATCGACAGCCTCAACGGCTACGTGACCGCCATGCCGCAGGAAAAACAGCTGATGCTGCAGCTGCACGAGATGCTGTCCTACCTCAACCAGAAGGGTGTGGCGACCTTCATGATCAACCCGCAGCATGGGCTGGTCGGCACCATGTCCACCGGCAGCCTCAACGTGTCCTACATCGCCGATGCGGTGGTGCTGTTCCGCTTCTTCGAAGCCAAGGGGCGCATCCGCAAGGCGATCTCGGTGATCAAGAACCGCGGCGGTGCGCATGAAGACACCATCCGCGAACTGAAGATCGACGGGCGCGGCATCACGGTCAGTGCCGCTTTGGCCGATTTCCAGGGCATCCTCACCGGCACGCCGGAGTTCGTCGGCGACAGCGCAGCGCTGCTGGGCCAGTCCGATGTCCGATAGTGACGAGGGCGGCACCGTTGTCCGTATCGTCGCTCCTTTCGGCCGTGATGCCGACAGCATCGCTGCGGTGCTGGCCAACGCGGGTCTGACAACGCGCATCGCACCTGCGCTCGACGAACTGGCGAGCCAGCTGGATGACTGCACCGGGCTGGTGGTGGTCACCCAGGAAGCGGTGGCACGCGGCAGCGAGGTACTGCTGCAGGCGCTGCAGCAGCAGCCGGCCTGGTCGGACATTCCGTTCATCCTGCTGCGCTCGGCGCGTTCCTACCGTCGTTCAACGCGCGAACCCCTCCTGCCCGCCTCGATCAACGTGGTGGAGATGGACCGTCCATTGGGCAGCATGTCACTGCTCAGTGCGGTACAGGGCGCACTGCGCGCGCGCGGCAAGCAGTTCGTGGTGCGTGACCAGCTCACCGCACTGGCCGATGGCCGTGCGGCGCTGGCACGCAGCGAGTCCGAACTGCGCCTGATCGCCGACGCCATGCCGGTGCTGATCGCGTTCATGGACCGCGCGCTGTGCTTCCGTTTCGCCAACAAGGCGTACGAGAGCTGGTTCGAACTGGCGACCGGCGAAGTCATTGGCAGACACGTGCGCGAGGTCATCGGCGAAGCCGTATGGCAGCAACGTCGCCCGGCGATGGAGGCTGCGTTGGCCGGTCGCGAGGCGGTGTTCGAAATCGTCTGGCCACATCGCGTGTACGGCCGTCGCGACTGCGAGGTGCGTTACTCGCCGCGTCGCAATGGTGAGGGGCGCATCGATGGTTTCCACGTGTTCGTCACCGATATCACCGCGGCCAAGCTGGCCCTTGCCAGCAGCCAACAGCACGCGCACGCGCTGGAGGCGATGGTGGCCGAGCGCACCCGTGAACTGGAAGCGCAGATGGCGGCGCGCGAGGCCAGCGACGCTGCATTGCGGCAGTCACAGAAGATGGAGGCGATCGGCCAGCTGACCGGCGGCATCGCCCACGATTTCAACAACATGCTGACCGGCATCCTGTCCGCGTTGGACATCGTCCGGCTGCGCCTGGACATGGGCCGGGTCGACGACCTCGAGCGTTTCCTGGACACCGCCACCGCCTCGGCACAGCGCGCGGCGGCACTGACCCAGCGCCTGCTGGCGTTCTCCCGGCGGCAGTCGCTGGATGCGCGTCCGGTGGAGCTCAACACGCTGCTGGTTTCGGTGCAGCACCTGCTGCACAGCACCCTGGGCGAGGCGGTGCGCATCCGCGCCGAACCCTCGCCGCTGCCCCTGCACGCCGCGCTGGATGCCAACCAGTTCGAGAGTGCGCTGCTGAACCTGGCCATCAACGCGCGCGATGCGATGCCGCATGGCGGCGATCTGACCCTGCGCGCCTCGTCGGTAAGCGTAAGGGAAGGCCAGTACACGGCCGTGCCTGCTGGCGACTACGCATTGGTGGAGGTGGCCGACACCGGTGCCGGCATGGCGCCGGAAGTGGTCGAGCGCGCCTTCGAGCCCTTCTTCACCACCAAGCCCATCGGCAAGGGAACGGGGCTGGGCATGTCGATGGTGTACGGCTTCATGCAGCAGTCCGGTGGCCACATCGCCATCCAGTCCAATGTCGGCGAGGGGACGACGGTGCTGCTGTTCATTCCGTTGTCGGAGGCCGTTGTGGAAGACGCGCCTGCACCTTCGCAGCCGATCCGGCGCGGCGCTGGCCAGTCCATCCTGGTGGTGGAGGATGACGAGCAGGTACGGATGCTGGTGACGGTGGTGCTGGAAGACCTGGGCTACCACGCCCAGGTGGTGGGTGATGCCGATGCGGCGATTCCCATCCTCACTTCGGCGCAGAGCATCGATCTGCTGGTCACCGATGTCGGGCTGCCGGGGCTCAACGGGCGCCAGCTGGCGGAGATCGCGCGGCAAACGCGGCCGGCGCTGCCGATCCTGTTCATGACCGGCTATGCGGAAAAGGCACAGGAGCGCGCGGCCTTCCTCGACGAAGGCATGGCGATGATCGCCAAGCCCTTCCTGCTGGATGAGTTCAGCATGGCGGTACGCACGGCCATGCCGGGCGGCGCGTAGCGATGCAGGTCCTGTAGAGCCGGGCCATGCCCGGCTGTCGTCGGCCTTGCGTCCCACGCAGGCATGCCGAGTATGGCTTGGCGCCACCGAAGGGCTACGCGCGCAGCGACGACTCGCGCACCACCAGCTTCACCGGAATGCTCTGGCCTTCCACCGGCTGCCGGCCGATCAGCGCCAGCAGCTTCTCCACCAGCAGCTGGCCGGCCTGCTTGGTGTCCTGCTGCACGGTGGTGAGCGGCGGTGACACCGAGGCTGCCAGCGGGATGTCATCGAAGCCGGTCACCGCCACGTCCTGCGGGACCCGCAGGCCCTGCTCGCGCAGCGCGCGCACCGCGCCGATGGCGATCAGGTCGCTGGCCGCGCAGACCGCATCGATGGAACGGTCCTGGGCCAGCAGTGACAGGCACGCCTCATGCCCGGACGCCTCGGTGGTGATCGCATCGTGCTGCAGCGCCGGGTCGGCGGTCAGGCCATGCACACGCAGCGCCTCGACGTGGCCGCGATAGCGCTCCTGGAATTCCGGGTAATGGCTGGAGGCATGGCCGAGGAAGGCGATGCGGCGGCAGCCCTGTTCCAGCAGGTGGGCGGTGATGTCATGCCCGCCCTGGAAGTTGTCGCTGCCGATCGACACCCCCGGCTGGCCGGGCAGGGCCGCGCCCCAGCGCACGAAGTGGGTGCCTTGTTCCACCAGCCGCTGCAGGCGGTCGCGCGACTGGTGGTAGTCGCCATAGCCCAGCAGGATGATGCCATCGGCCTTGTTGCTGTCTTCGTAATCGGCCTGCCAGTCGGTGGACAGCTGCTGGAAGGACACCAGCAGGTCCTGCCCATGCAGCGCGCAGGCGCGGGTGATCGACCCCAGCATCGAGTGGAAGAACGGGTTGATCAGCGAGTCGTCGTTGGTCGGGTCCTCGAAGAACAGCAGGGCCAGCGTGCCGGCATTGCGCAGGCGCAGGCTGGAGGCATTCTTGTCGACCTTGTAGTTCAGCTCGCGGGCGATGCGCAGGATGCGCTCGCGGGTTTCGGCGTTGACCATCGGGCTGCCGCGCAGGGCCCGCGACACCGTGGGCTGGGAGACCCCGGCCAGGTGGGCGATGTCCAGGGAGGTGGCTTTGCCTTTGATGGTCATGGGGGCCGGCAGGGAAATGATCGGGGAATGATGCCATGGGGCGCCGATGGGCTGGCGCCGCGCGCCGGGGCAGGGCGCGCGCAGTGCCCTGCCCAGGGGGCTGCAGGCCGGATTCCGGCCATGGCCGGGGGCTTTCCCGACCCAGGTGTCGGCCGAGGGGATGGTAAGATGACCCGTTCTCGTATTCCCCCAAATTTCCCGGGGGCGACCCCAGCGCTCTGCACCCCCGCCCGGGGACGTGCTATCACTGGCGGCCTGCCCCTGGACAACGGACGAAGGTACCTATGGCGCGCGGCATCAACAAAGTCATCCTGGTCGGCAACCTCGGCAACGACCCGGACGTGAAGTACACCCAGAGCGGCATGGCGATCACCCGCATCAGCCTGGCTACCACCAGCGTCCGCAAGGACAAGGATGGCAACCAGCAGGAACGTACCGAATGGCACCGCGTGGTGTTCTTCGGCAAGCTCGGCGAGATCGCCGGCGAGTACCTGCGCAAGGGCAGCTCGGTGTACGTCGAAGGCAGCCTGCGTTACGACAAGTACACCGGCCAGGACGGCGTGGAGAAGTACTCCACCGACATCGTCGCCGATGAAATGCAGATGCTGGGCGGCCGCGGTGAAGGCGGCGGTGGCGGCGGTGGCAACTTCGCTGGCGGCGAGCGCCCGCAGCGCCAGCAGGCCCCGCGCCAGGAATACGGCAGCGGCGGCGGTGGCAACCCGCGTGGCGGCCAGGGCGGTGGTTACAACCAGGGCGGCAACCAGGGCGGCGGCTACGGCCAGCAGCGTCCGCAGCAGCAGCCGCAGCAGTCGGCGCCGCCGATGGATGATTTCGCTGACGACGATATTCCGTTCTGATCGAACGCTCGTCTGCAGGAAGAACAAAAGCCCCGCCTATGCGGGGCTTTTCTTTTCCAGGTTTCACGGCTGCGGAGTTGTGCCTCGCAGCATTGATTTTCGTGCACCGCGACTTGCAAACAGACAATTTCCTCCCCTATGGTGCAATCGATTGCATTGCCGTGAATCGTTGCGTTTGATACCGGTTGGGAGGCCGGCAGGTGGATGTCCATCCATTCGATCAGACCGGCCCCGGGCCTCACGCGGCGCGATGCGCTGCGCATGGCGGCCGCTGCGAGCCTTGGCTTGGGGGCGGCGGGCGTTCTGCCTGTGTTTGCCGCCACGGCGCCGCTCAAGGGCAACCTGAAGCACGCCGTCGCACGCTGGACCTTCCCGCAGCTGTCGGTCGCCCAGCTCTGCGCGACGGTGAAGGACATCGGTTTTGCCGCCATTGACCTGGTGGGCCCGGAGGATTGGTCCACGTTGAAGGCCCATGGCGTATACAGCTCGATGTGCAACGGCGCCGAGCTGGGCCTTACCAAGGGCTTTGCCGCCCGTGAGTTCCACGATCAGCTGGTGGAGCGCTACACGCGGCATATCGACCTGGTGGCCGATGCCGGTTACCGCAACCTCATCTGCTTTTCCGGCAACCGCAACGGGATGGACCCGCAGGAGGGCATGGCCAATGCCGAGGCCGGCCTCAAGCGCATCCTCGGGCACGCCGAGAAACGTGGCGTGGTGCTGGTGATGGAGCTGCTGAACTCCAGGGTCGATCATCGCGACTACCTGTGCGACCACTCCGCCTGGGGCGTGGAGCTGTGCCAGCGGCTTGGCTCGGACAACTTCGGCCTGCTGTACGACATCTATCACATGCAGATCATGGAGGGCGACATCATCGCCACCATCGGCAGGCATCACGCCTGTTTCAAGCATTACCACACCGCGGGCGTGCCGGGCCGGCACGAGATCGGGGACCAGCAGGAACTCAATTACCCCGCCATCTGTCGCGCGATCCGCGACACCGGTTTCGATGGGTATCTGGCGCAGGAATTCATGCCTGTGGCACCGGATCCCGTCGGTTCGCTGCGCGAGGCCATCCGCCTCTGCGACGTCTGAAACGATATCCACCAGGTGAGAGATCCATGGCAGAAAATCATTACGACGCCATCGTTGTTGGCTCGGGAATCAGTGGCGGTTGGGCGGCGAAGGAACTGACCGGGAAGGGCCTCAAGGTCCTGATGCTGGAACGCGGACGCAACATCGAGCACGTCAAGGACTACGTCAACGCGATGAAGGAGCCGTGGGATTTCCCGCATCGCAACCGGCCTACACAGGCGATGAAGGCCGCCTTCCCGGTGCTGATGCGCGACTACGCGCTGGCCGAGAACCTGCAGGGCATGTGGGCCGACGAACAGGAATCGCCGTACATCGAGACCAAACGATTCGACTGGTTCCGCGGCTACCACGTGGGTGGCCGTTCGCTGATGTGGGGCCGTCAGAGCTATCGCTTCTCCGACCTGGATTTTGAGGCGAACCTGAAGGACGGCATCGCCACCGACTGGCCGATCCGCTACGCCGACATCGCACCCTGGTACGACCATGTGGAGAAGTTCGCCGGCATCGCCGGTACGCGCGAAGGGCTGGACGTGCTGCCGGACGGCGAGTTCCTGCCGCCGATCCCGTTGAACATCGTCGAAAAGGACGTGGCCGCGCGGATCAGGAAGGCCTTCGGCGGAACCCGGCACATGATCCACTCGCGCACGGCGAACATCACCAAGCCGATGCCTGAGCAGGGCCGCGTCAACTGCCAGTACCGCAACAAGTGCATCCTCGGCTGTCCCTTCGGTGCCTATTTCTCCACCCAGGCGGCGACACTGCCAGCGGCGATGAAGACCGGCAACCTGACCTTGCGGCCGTTCTCCATCGTCAAGGAAGTGCTCTACGACAAGGACCGCAAGCGGGCGCGGGGCGTGGAGATCATCGACGCAGAGACCGGCCAGACCTACCAGTACACGGCCAAGGTCATCTTCCTCAACGCCTCCTCCTTCAATTCGACCTGGCTGCTGATGAACTCGGCCACCGATGTGTGGGAGGGCGGGCTGGGCTCATCGTCGGGTGAGCTGGGACACAACGTGATGGACCATCATTTCGGCGCGGGTGCCTCCGGCCGGGTCGAAGGCTTCGAGGACAAGTACTACTTCGGCCGTCGTCCCTGCGGCTTCTACATTCCCCGCTTCCGCAACGTGGCCGCTGACAAGCGCGGCTACCTGCGTGGTTTCGGCTACCAGGGCGGTGCCAGCCGCACGGGGTGGTCGCGCGAGATTGCCGAGCTGAACATCGGCGCCGACCTGAAGGAGGCGTTGACCGTGCCCGGTGACTGGCGCATCGGCATGACCGGCTTCGGCGAAATGCTGCCGCACCACGACAACACGATCCGCCTGGACCGGGACCGCAAGGACAAGTGGGGACTGCCGGTGCTGGCGATGGACGTAGCGATGCGCGCCAACGAACTGGCCATGCGCAAGGACATGGCCGCCGATGCCGCCGAGATGCTCGAGGCCGCCGGCGTCAAGGACGTGGAGATGCACGACAACGACTACGCCCCGGGCAAGGGCATCCATGAGATGGGGACCGCGCGCATGGGCCGTGACCGCAGGACGTCCGTGCTGAACCAGCACAACCAGGTCTGGGATGCGCCCAACGTCTATGTCACCGACGGTGCCTGCATGACCTCCAGCGCGTGCGTGAATCCGTCGCTGACCTACATGGCACTGACCGCGCGGGCTGCCGACCATGCCGTGCGCGAACTGAAAGCGGGGAACCTCTGATGGACCGCCGCGAACTGCTGAAGATGATCGTCGCCGCCACCGGCGCGGCGATGATCGGCCTGCCCGCGCTCGGTCAGGCACAGGCTCCCGCTGCAGGGGCGAAGACGCGCTTTACCGACGCGGAGGTCGGCACGCTGGACGAGATCGCCGAGACCATCCTGCCGCGGACGAAAACGCCGGGGGCGAAAGACGCAGGCGCCGGTGCGTTCATGGCGACGTTCGTCAGCGACTGCTACACCACCCGGCAGCTGGCGGCTTTCCGCGCCGGCCTGGTCGATATCGACAAACGCGCCGGCGGCCGCTTTGTGTCACTTGCGCCGCAGGCCCGCACCGAACTGCTGCGCGCGCTGGATGCAGAGGCCAGGAAGCACGCGGTCGAGGTGACCGAAACCGGCACCGCCGAAGCAGGAGAGCCGATGCCGCACTACTTCACGATGTTCAAGCAGCTCACCATCTTCGGTTTCTTTACCTCCAAGGTTGGCGCGACCGAGGTTCTGCGTTACGTCGCCGTGCCGGGCCGCTACGACGGCGACCTGGCCTATGTGCCCGGCACGCCCGCATGGGGGACCAGCTGATGGATCACGCCATGAAGATCGCGCCGCTATTGATCGCCGCCGGCGTGCTGGCCGCAGCACCGGCGTTCGCGCAGGCCAACACAGATCCCGCGCGCGACCCGGCGAAGACCGAGGTGTGGACGCCCGTGCCTGCAACCGTGGCCACGCCGCCGGGCAAGGCTCCTTCAGACGCCATCGTGCTGTTCGATGGCAACGATGCCTCCGCCTGGGAGTCGGAGCAGGGTGGGCGTGTGCCCTGGACCGTCGCCGACGGCGCCATGACCATCGTGCCGGGCAGCAAGGGCATCCGCACCAAGCAGCGCTTCTGCGATATCCAGCTGCATGTCGAGTGGCGCACACCTGTCGAGACCAAGGGTTTCGACGGCCAGAACCGGGGCAACAGCGGCATCTTCCTGCAGGAACTCTATGAGCTGCAGGTGCTGGACAGCTACAACAACCCGACCTATGCCAACGGCCAGGCCGGCTCCATCTACAAGCAGGCCATGCCGCTGGTGAACGCCTCGCGCGCACCGGGGCAGTGGCAGGCCTACGACATCCTCTGGAAGGCGCCGCGCTTCTCGCCGGGCGGCGGGCTCATCTCGCCCGCGCGCATCACCGTGCTGCACAACGGTGTGCTGGTGCAGGACGACACCGTGCTGGCGGGCAGGACCGAGTACATCGGCCCGCCCTCGTATTCACCGCATGCGTGCGCGCCGATCCATCTGCAGGAGCACGACGCCAAGGTCAGCTACCGCAACATATGGGTGCGCGAACTGTAACGCTGGCGGCCTATTTCGCCAGAAAGCTGGTGATGTCGTCGATCTCCTGTTGCGACAGCTGGGAGAACGGCGGCATCAGTCCGCCGCCCTTCCTGATCTTGTCCTTGATCTGCGCGGCATCCAGGCGCTTGCCGATGTCGGTGAGCGCGGGGAATGCGCCTGGCATGCCGGCGCGATCGGCACCATGGCAGGCCGTGCAGTTCGCTGTGTAGAGCTTTGCGCCGGCTGCAGGGTCGTCCTTGGACCATGCCGTGGTTGCCAGCATCGCCGCACAGAGAATCACAGCCATTTTCAGCATCGTTTTCAATCAGGACTCCTTCGCGTACTAGCGCTGCGCGCTGGCTGGCAGGCGGGGGGACAGGTGTTCACGCAGGTAGTCCGCGCCGGTCTGGATGACCTTGGCCGGATCGCGTGGCTGGTCGTGCTCGAGGATGTACCAGTGCACGCCGGCCGCTGCGGCGGCTGGCAGGATCGCGCGCCAGTCCAGCACACCCTGGCCGACGGCAGCGAAGCCGCCCTCGTCTTCGGCCTGGCCCTTGGCTGCATTGTCCTTGGCGTGTACCGCGAACAGGTGGCCGCGGAACTTGCCGAGCATCACCGCCGGGTCCAGGCCCGCACGTGCGACCCAAGCCAGGTCCAGCTCGGTCTGCAGGTCCGGCCCGGCCGCTGCGAACAGCAGTTCCAGGCCGGTCCGGCCATTGAAGTCGACCAGTTCGAAGTCATGGTTGTGGTAGGCCAGGCGCATGCCCTTGGCCCGTACCTGCTTGGCGATCGCGCCCAGTTCCTTGCCCAGCGCGGTCCAGCCTGCGGCATCGGTCGGCCGATCCTTCGCGTCCAGGTAAGGCACCACCAGGGTGGTGTTGCCGATCGACCGGTTGAAGGCCACCACGCCGTCCAGGTCCTTGCGCAGCTCGGCCAGTTGCACGTGGGAGGAAATCGCCCTGATCGAATACCGGTCCAGCAACTGCTTGAGTTCGGCCGCGCTGACGCCCTGCGTGCCCACCGTTTCCACCGCATCCACGCCGGCGTCGTGGACGATCTTCAACTGCTGGTCGAGCGGGCCGGCGTTGCGCAGTGTGTACATCTGCACGGCGATGGGCTTGTGCGGGGTAACGGCTTCGTTGGCGAAGGCGGGCAGGGCAGCGAACAGCAGCAGGGCGAGGGTGGCAGTTCTGCGGGCAGGCGTGTTCATCAAGGGAGGCTCCCGGGGTTCAACCGATGGCGGTCCAGGCACGGGTCCTGGCCGAGGTGATGACGCGGTCGACGATCAGCGCCGAGCGCACACCGTCTTCGAAGGTGGGCAGGCCATCCGGTCGCTCGCCTTCGATGGCGCGGTAGGTGTCGGCGACGAATGCCTCGAAGCAGTGGCCGTAGCCCTGCGCGTGCCCGGCCGGCAACAGCGACAGCCGGCGCTGTTCGGCACTGCCGGCGCCCGGCCCGCGCACGAATACTTCCTCGCGCTGGTCGGGCTTGCCGATCCACAGGCGCTCGGCATCTTCCTGGTTGAACGCCACACTGGCCCTGGCACCATCAATCTCGAACCAGAGACGGTTGTGGCGTCCGGCCGATACCTGGCTGACCGTCAACGATGCCAGCGTCCCGGCGCCGGTGCGGAACATCGCCGCGGCCACGTCCTCGCTGGTGACCGCCTGCATCGCGCCACCGGCCGCTGCTGTGGTGAAGCTCTGCCCGGTGTCGGTGCTGCGTTCGGCGATCACCGTGTCGAATGCCGCGCTGACCTCGGCGAAGCGCTCGCCGCTGACCCATTCCACCAGGTCGCACCAGTGCGAGCCGATGTCGGCGAACACGCGCGAGGCGCCGCCCAGCGCCGGGTCCACGCGCCAGTTGTTGCTGGCCGGGTCCAGCAGCCAGTCCTGCAGGTAGCTGCCGTGGATGAGGTGCAGTGGCCCCAGTTCGCCGTGGGCGATGCGCGCGCGCGCCTCGCGGACCACCGGGTGGTAGCGGTAGACGAAGGGCACCGTGGCGACCAGCGCGTTGGCGGTAGCCAACGCCGCCAGCGCCCGGGCGTCCTCCAGCGTGGTGGCCAGCGGCTTCTCGCAGACCACGTGCTTGCCGGCTTCCAGTGCGGCCTGTGCCATGGGGCGGTGCAGGTGGTTGGGCGTGCATACGTGCACGACCTGCACCTGTGGATCAGCGACCACCTCCTCGATGTCCCGATAGGCACGCGGGACACCCCACGCCTGCGCCACGTCGCGTGCGCGCTGCGGAGAAGAGGCGGCCACGCCACGGATGTCGGCGCCCGCCAGCAGCGCCGCGCGACGGTGCACGGCACCGATCATTCCCGTGCCGACGATGGCGATTCCAGGCTTTGGCATCAGGTAGGGTCCTCAGGGCGTGGAAGCTGCGGCCGCAACCACTGGCCGGTCGCGGAACAGCAGCAGGAAGGCGATCAGCACGAGCAGCGCGACCCCTGCCGGGAACAGCCAGATCTGCTGCCAGTCCGGACCGGCTGCCGTGGTGAAGTGCTCCACCACCGCGCCGGACAGGAACGTGCCGATCAGCATGCCCACGCCATACGTGGCCAGGGTGATGAATCCCTGCGCGCTGCTGCGCGCGGCCGGGCCGGCATGCGCATCGGTGTAGATCTGGCCGGTGACGAAGAAGAAGTCGTAGCAGATGCCGTGCAGCACGATGCCGATCACCAGCAGCGAGAAGCCGCCGCCCGCATCGCCAAAGGCGAACATGACGTAACGCACGACCCATGCGGCCATGCCCACCGCCAGCATCGTCTTCACCCCCAGGCGCACGAACAGGAACGGCATGGCCAGCATCAGCAGGACTTCGGAGACCTGTCCCAGCGACTGCAGGCCCGCCGCGCCGCGCACGCCCAGGTCGTTGAGATACGGGTTGGTGAAGTTGTAGTAGAACGCCAGCGGGATGCAGATCGCGATGGACGCCAGGAAGAACACCAGGTACGAGCGTGACTTCAGCAGGCGCAGCGAATCCAGCCCCAGGATCTGCCCCAGCCCGGCGTCGCGCTGCTGTGCCAGCGGCGGGGTGTGCGGCAGGGTGAACGCATACAGGCCCAGCGCCAGCGACGCCATCGCCGCCATCCGGAAGGTCAGCTCGAGCCGGTGCGCCTGTTCCCAGCCCAGCCAGCCGATCAGCACGCCTGCCACGATCCAGCCGACGCTGCCGGCCACCCGCACCAGCGGGAACTGTTTCTCGGGCGACTGCATGTGCCGCATCGCCACGCTGTTGGCCAGTGCCAGCGTCGGCATGAACAGCAGCATGTAGCCCATGACGCAGGCGGAGAACATGCTGAAGCTGGTTGCGGTGGACGCCAGCCACATCAGCACTGCGCCAGCCAGGTGCAGGACCGCAAGGATGCGCTGCGCCGCGAAGTAGCGGTCAGCGATCAAACCGACCAGGAAAGGCGCGACGATGGCACCGATGGACTGGCTGAGGAAGGCCGTCGCCACCTGGCTTGCGCTGGCCTGCAGCGGGCCCTGCACCAGATAGGTTCCCAGGGTGACGAACCATGCCCCCCAGATGAAGAACTGCAGAAACATCATCGCGCCCAAGCGCGACATGGTGTGCGTCATGGCTTGCCCTCCCAGGCAGTGATGTCTCAGATCCCGAGCATGCGGCGCAGCGATCCGGGATCGGTGCCGCTGTCGGCAAAGTCGTCGAAGGCGCGTTCGGTCACGCGGATGATGTGGTCGCGGATGAAGGCGGCTCCTTCCCGTGCGCCGTCTTCCGGGTGCTTCAGGCAGCACTCCCATTCCAGCACTGCCCAGCCGGGAAAGTCGTACTGGGCGAACTTCGAGAAGATCGCCTTGAAGTCGATCTGCCCATCGCCGGGTGAACGGAACCGCCCCGGACGATCGATCCAGTCCTGGTAGCCGCCATACACGCCACTGCTGGCACTGGAGTGATATTCCGCGTCCTTGACGTGGAAGATGCCGATGCGATCGTGGTAACGGTCGATGAAGCCGAGGTAGTCCATCTGCTGCAGCAGCAGGTGGCTGGGGTCGTACAGGATTTTCGCGCGGGGATGGTGGTCCACCACGTCGAGGAAGCGCTCGAAGGTCGCGCCGTCATGCAGGTCCTCGCCGGGATGGATCTCGAAGCACAGGTCCACGCCGCAGGCGTCAAAGGCATCCAGGATCGGGCGCCAGCGTCGGCCGAGTTCGGCGAAGGCTTCGTCCACCAGCCCGGGTGGCCGCTGCGGCCAGGGATAGAAGTAAGGCCAGGCCAGTGCGCCGGAGAACGTGGCATGCGCGGTCAGCCCCAGGCGCTGGCTGGCCTTGGCGGCCAGCAGCAGCTGCTGCACCGCCCAGGCCTGGCGGGCGGCCGGATCGCCACGCTTTTCCGGCGGCGCGAATCCGTCGAACAGGCTGTCATAGGCCGGATGGACGGCAACCAGCTGCCCCTGCAGGTGGGTGGACAGCTCGGTGATCTGCAGGCCATATCCGCCCAGCATGCCGCTGACATCGTCGCAGTACGCCTGGCTGCGCGCCGCCTCGGCCAGATCGAACAGGTGGGGCGCGCTGGTCGGCACTTGTACGCCAGAATAGCCCAGCCCCGCGGCCCATCCGGCCAGCGTGTCCAGCCGATCAAAGGGAGGTGTGTCGCCGATGAACTGCGCCAGGAACAGCGCTGGACCCTTGAGCGTCTTCACGTTGATTCGCCCTCGATGCAATCGATTGCATTATCCTAGCAGGGGCATTCGAAAGACCCGTTGTGCACTGCACAGCGGAAGGAAGAGGTAACGCCATGGCCACCATCTACGACATCGCAAGGCACGTCGGCGTCTCCGCAGGCACGGTGTCGCGAGCGCTTTCCCGGCCGGACAAAGTGCTGCCGGCTACACGCGCGCGCATTGAGCAGGCCGCTGCTGCGCTGGGCTACGTGCCCAACACGGTGGCCAGGACCCTCAAGACACAGCGCAGCGGCAAGATCCTGGTCACCGTGCCGGACATCGCCAACCCGTTCTTCGCGCAGATCCTGCAGGGCGCGGAGGATGCGGCGCAGGCCGTGGGCTACGCCGTCCTGCTGGGCGACACCCAGAACCTGCCCGAGCGCGAGGAGCGCTACGCGCAGATGCTCCGACGCAACGAGGCCGATGGTCTGATCGTGCTGGGGCATCGCCTGCCGCCGACGGCGCGCGAGATTGTCCAGCAACGAGGTACCGCTGCACCGGTGGTCAATGGCTGCGAATTCGATCCCGCGCTGGGCATCCCCAGCGTCCACATCGACAACGCGGCCGCCGCGCGCGCTGTGATGGAGCATCTGTACGGACTGGGGCACGAGCGGATCGCTGTGGTGGGCGGACCGCCCGACAATCCCCTGCACACGCAACGGCTGGAAGGCGTGCGCGCCGCCGGCAGGGCGCGTGGCCGCCTGCGCCACCTCAGCGTCGTGCCGGGTGACTTTTCCGTGGAGTCCGGTCATGCGGCCGCGATGGCGTTGCTGCCGCCCGCAACCGCACCCACCGCGATCTTCTGCTTCAGTGACCAGATGGCGCTGGGTGCGTTGGCAGCCTGCCGGGATCTGGGCATCCGCGTGCCGGATGACGTCTCCATCGTCGGCTTCGACGACCTGGCGTCATCGCGTTACCTCACGCCTCCGTTGACGACCATCAGGCAACCGATGCGGGAGATCGGTGAGCGCGCGGTCAACCTGCTGCTCGCCATCATCGAACAGGTCGATGTACCGCTTCAGCAGACGCTGGATTTCAGCGTGATGCTGCGGGGTTCGACGGCCCCGCCCAAGGGACGCTGAGGCAAGGGCAGGGCGGCGGGATGCCGCGCTTTGCCCGCATCAGGGCTTGCCGCGCCTGGCGTCCACGCTGAAGCGGCCAGGCCCGCTGCAGGCCAACAGCAGGAAGCCGCCGGCGATGGCCAGGTTCTTCAGGAACATGATCTGCTGCACCGGGTCGGCGAGCTGGTGGTGGAAGATGAAGGCCGTGACCAGGCTGAAGGCGGCCAGCACCGCGGCCACTGCCCGGGTCTGGAAACCGAGCAGGATGCACAGGGCCGTGCCGATCTCGAACAGGATGGTGGGCCACAACAGGATGCCGGGAAGACCCATCGCCGCCATGTAGCCCTGTGTCGCCGCCGGGTCGGACAGCTTGCCCAGGCCCGATACCAGGAACAGCAGCATCAGCAACACGCGGGCGGCCAGCTTCGCAAGGGAGTGAAGCGATGTGTCCACGGCAACGTCCTCAGGGTGGGCAGGGCGGGGGATGATCAACAACGATGCAGGGCGGTATGCCTTGCCCAACCGACCGGGCGCTGCAGCAGGAGCTCCTGTCCGGCCATCGAATCCCATCACGGGTGAAGTGGATGTTGAGAGCGATGGCGCCGGCAGCCTGCCGACCTGCGCGGTGCGTGCCTGCCTCAGCGCCGCTCGTACCAGCCGCGCGATGCATTGACCACGCGCACCACAGACAGCATCACCGGCACTTCGATCAGCACGCCGACCACGGTCGCCAGCGCCGCGCCGGAATGCACGCCGAACAGGCCCACGGCGGTGGCCACGGCCAGTTCGAAGAAGTTGCTGGCGCCGATCAGCGCCGAGGGACCGGCCACGCAGTGGGCAACACCCAGGCGCCGGTTGAGCAGGTAGGCCAGCCCGGAGTTGAAGTAGACCTGGATCAGGATCGGCACCGCCAGGATGGCGATGACCAGCGGCTGCTGCACGATCTGCTCGCCCTGGAAACCGAACAGCAGCACCAGCGTCAGCAGCAGGGCCAGCAGCGAGACCGGGCCCAGCGTGCGCAGCGCGGACTGCAGGCCAGCCTGGCCGCGACGGGCCAGCATCCAGCGCCGCAGCAGTGCGGCCACCAGCACCGGCGCGATGATGTACAGCGACACCGACAGCAGCAGCGTGTCCCACGGCACGCTGATCGCCGACAGGCCCAGCAGCAGCGCCACCACCGGTGCATAGGCCACCACCATGATCGCGTCGTTCAACGCGACCTGGCTGAGGGTGAAATTGGCATCGCCGCGGCAGAGGTTGCTCCACACGAAGACCATCGCGGTGCAGGGCGCTGCTGCCAGCAGGATCAGCCCGGCGATGTAGCTGTCGATCTGCGCGGCGGGCAGCGCGTCGGCGAACACGTGGCGCAGGAAGAACCAACCCAGCAACGCCATCGAGAAAGGCTTGACTGCCCAGTTGATGAACAGCGTTACGCCGATGCCTTTCCAGTGCTGGCCGAGCTGGCGCATCGCACTGAAATCGACCCGCAGCAGCATCGGGATGATCATCAGCCAGATCAGCACCGCGATGGGCAGGTTGACCTTGGCCACCTCCGCCGACGCCAGCGCAGCGAATGGCTGCGGCAGCGCGTGGCCAAGCAGGGTGCCGGCCACGATGCACAGCGCCACCCACAGGGTCAGGTAACGCTCGAACAATCCCATCGGTGCTGGTGCGCTCACGCCTGGCCGTCCCCAGGCTGCACGAAGCCAATGCGATCCAGCGCATCCTTCAACCGCACACGATCGGACCATGTGTCTGCGGGCAATGCCAGCAGGCCCAGCAACCGTGCCTTGATGATGGCGTGGGCCTGCGCGAACGCAGCCGCCTTGTCCTCCGCGCTGCCATCGACGGCAGCCGGATCAGGCAGGCCCCAGTGCGCGCGCACGAAATCGCCGAACACCACCGGGCATGCCTCGGCGGCCGCGGCATCGCAGACCGTGATCACCAGGTCCATCGGCGCGCCGTCGGCGAACTCGTCCCACGATTTGCTGCGCAGGCCTGCCGTTGCAATGCCCTCGGCCTGCAACTGCGCAAGTGCGAACGGATTGACCTCGCCGGTGGGCTGGCTGCCGGCGCTGAAGACCTCGAAGCGATGACCGGCCCACGCCCGCAGGGTGGCTTCGGCGAGGACGCTGCGGGCGGAATTGCCCGTGCACAGGAACAGGACGCGTTGGGTGGTCACGAAGCAGATTTCCGGTCAGCAGGCGCAATCAGGGGAGGTGGGGCTGCAGGCCGGATCGGGCGAGCCCGCGCAGCAGTTGTGGGTGAGGTAGTCGATCAGGCCGGTCATCGCGCTGAAGTTGGCGCGGTAGCAGACATTGCGGCCCTGGCTCTCGCTCTCGACCAGCCCGGCCTGCAGCAGCTCCTTCAGGTGGAAGCTGAGCGTGGCCGGCGGCACCTGCAGGGCGGCGGCGATGTCACCGGCCATGCGTCCGGCCGGGCCGGCTTCGACCAGGAGCCGGAACGCGGCCAGCCGGGTGGCATGGCCGAGGGCGGTAAGGGCGGCGATTGCATTCTTCGTTTCCATATTTCTAGAATAGTCGAATGAATGAATCCATCGCAAGTGCCACCCTTCCGAATCTGGCCGAAGCCTCGCTTCCCCAGCCCGACCCGACCCTGCTGGGCGCCGGCCGCGCACACCCGCCGCGGATCCTGCTGCTGTATGGCTCGCTGCGCCCGCAGTCGTTCAGCCGCAAGCTGGCGCTGGAGGCCGAGCGCCTGCTGCGCCACCTCGGCTGCGAGACCCGGGTGTTCGATCCGCATGGGTTGCCCATGCTCGACAGCGTCGACGCCGATCACCCTGAAGTGCAGCGCCTGCGCGCGTGGTCGCACTGGTCCGAAGGCCAGGTCTGGATCAGCCCGGAGCGCCATGGCACGGTCACCGGCGTGTTCAAGAACCAGATCGACTGGCTGCCGCTGGAAGACGGCAGCGTGCGCCCGACGCAGGGCAGGGCGCTGGCGGTGATGCAGGTCAGTGGCGGTTCGCAGTCGTTCAACACGGTCAACACGCTGCGCGTGCTGGGGCGGTGGATGCGCATGCTGACCATCCCCAACCAGTCTTCGGTGGCCAAGGCATGGCAGGAGTTCGACGAGAACGGGCGGATGAAACCCTCCGCGTACTACGACCGGGTGGTGGATGTGATGGAGGAACTGGTCAAGTTCACCCTGCTCACGCGGGATCGCGCGGACTACCTGGTGGATCGCTACAGCGAGCGCAAGGGTGATCAGGAGGCGGCCGCATTGGCGCGTGCGGCAGGGGCGGTGGCCGCACGCTGACGGCACGCGACCGCCACAGGGACGCGCATGCGCGGGCGCATCACCTCAATCCACTACCATGGGCCACCCCACCAGGATGTGCCCCGATGTCCCTCGTCATCCCGACCCTGCCCAGGCCTCCCGCCGCACGCATCGCCGCCTGGCTGATGATGCTGCTGGGCATGTGGCTGGCACTGAAGCTTGGCCTGGTGGTGACCCTGCTGTCGGGCCTGCTGGTGTTCCAGCTGACCCATGTGCTGGCCTCCACCGTGGAAGGCAAGCTGCGTCCCGGCCGGGCGCGGGCGATCGCGGTGATCGTGCTGTCGGCGGTGATCATCAGCGTGCTGGTGCTGGCCGGTATCGGCGTGGCCTCGTTCTTCCGCAACGAGACCGGTGGCCCGGACGTGCTGCTGGCGCGGTTGATGGACATCCTCAACACCTCGCGCCACCAGGTGCCGGCCCTGCTGCAGCCCTACATTCCCGAGGATCTGACGGCGCTGCGCGCCGCCGTGAACGAATGGGCCGCCGAGCACCAGCGCCAGCTGGGCGTGGCCGGCACATCGGTGGTGCAGGTGGGCGTGCGGGTGCTGATCGGCATGGTGCTGGGCGCGATGATCGCGCTGTACGACGAACTGCCGCTGCCGAAGATGGGCCCGCTGGCGCAGGAACTGATCGGCCGCACCAGCCGCCTGGCCACCGCGTTCCGCCAGGTGGTGTTCGCGCAGGTGAAGATATCGCTGCTCAACACCGTGTTCACCGCCATCTTCCTGCTGGGCGTGCTGCCGCTGTTCGGCGTGCACCTGCCGTTGTCGAAGACGCTGGTGCTGATCACCTTCCTGGCGGGCCTGCTGCCGGTGGTGGGCAACATCATCTCCAACACCATCATCGCCATCGTCGCGCTGTCGGTGTCGTTCTACGTGGCCGTGGCTGCGCTGCTGTACCTGGTGGTGATCCACAAGCTGGAGTACTTCCTCAACGCGCGCATCGTCGGCGGCGAGATCCAGGCGCGCGCCTGGGAGCTGCTGCTGGCCATGCTGGTGATGGAGGCGGCCTTCGGCCTGCCCGGACTGGTAGCCGCGCCGGTGTTCTACGCCTACGTGAAGCGCGAACTGGTGGACCAGCGCTGGATCTGACCCGCCTTTACCCGGGGCAGAGCGCTACACTGATCCGCACCCCAGGGGACACATCGATGGGCCGCAGGGCATCGCCAAACGGACTGCAGACCTGGCTCTGGATCCTCGGTGGCCTGTTCGTGCTGTGCACGCTGCCGCTGATGGCCATCGCGCTGGTGCAGGGCACGCAGCGCTACACCGAAGCCGAGGCCAACCTGGTCAGCCTGCAGCAGCTGCGGCAGACCTTCGAACTGGCCAATCTGGTGTCGGCCGAGCGTGGACCGGCCAACAGCCTGCTCGGCGCCGACAGCACCGATGTGCAGGAGCAGCGCCGACTGGCCGCGCAGCTGGCGGTCGCACGGCAGCGGGTGGACGCAGCGACGCAGCACCTGCAGAGCGTGTTCCAGAACGACCCGCGGGTGGTGGACGAAACACCGCGCCTGCACGAAGCGCGGCGCCGGTTGCAGACTGCGCGCGCCGCGGTCGACCGGGTGGCCGCGCTGCCAAGAGGCGAGCGCTCGGCAGAGGAGGTGGAGCACGCGATCAACAACATGTTCGCGGTGTACGACCGGCTGCAGGCGCTGACCTCGGTGCAGATCAGCGATCTGGTCGCGGCTGATCGCGAAGCCGCGATTCCTGCCATGCAGGGGCAGATCCTGATCGACCTGCGCGAGCACGGTGGCCGCTTGGCATCCAACGTGATGGCGCCGCTGGCCGTGCCCGGCGCGTGGCGGGAGTCGCAGGTGCGCGCTGCGCAGCAGACCGAGGGCCGCCTGCTGGAGCTGTGGCGGTTGGCCGCCAGCCACGAATCGGTGTTCCGCAGCGAGCCGGCGCTGTCCCTGCACTGGGACATGGCGCGCCGGCAGTTCTTCGGCCAGTCGCTGCCGATGGTGGAAAAGCTGATCGACGATGGCCGGCGCGGCGCGCCTGCACCGTGGACGGCGGCCGAGTTCACCGCGCGCTATGTGCCCACCCTGCAATCGCTGGAAGCGCTGCGTGATGGCTACCTCGGCGTTTCGATCGCGCGCTTCCAGCACACCCGCAACAAGGAAGCGGTACGCCTGGCCGTGCTGGGTGCCACTGTGCTGGGTACGCTGCTGCTGCTTGCGCTGGCACTGCGCATCGCCCACGTGCAGATCCTGCGGCCGTTGCTGCAGGCGCAGGCGCAGGTGATCCAGATCGCCTCGGACACGCCGGGTGCAGAGCAGCATGCCACCCACCCGATGGCGGAAATGCAGCGCCTGTTCGATGCCATCGAGGTACTGCGGGCGAAGTCGCACCAGCGCTCGGCATTGACCCGTGAACTGCGTGAGCTGGCCGATACCGATCAACTGACCGGCCTGTTGAACCGGCGCTCGCTGGAGGAACGGGTACGACAGCGGCGTGCCGAGGGAAGCACGCAGGCGGTGGTGATTCTGCTGGACGTGGACCATTTCAAGGCGATCAACGATGGCCAGGGGCACGCGGCCGGTGATGACGTGCTGGTGCAGGTGGCGCAGTTGCTGCGCAGCCACCTGCGCCGCAACGACAGCATCGCCCGTTACGGTGGCGAGGAATTCCTGGTGCTGCTGGCCGATGGTGATCTGGCCAGTGGCCGGCGGTTGGCCGAGTCGCTGCGGGTGGCATTGCGTGCGCACGACATCGTGCTGGGCAGCCGTGACATCCTGCGGGTCACGGCCAGCTTCGGTGTTGCCCAGGGCGCGCTTGACCCGATCGGCTGGCACGCGCTGGTGCGTGCCGCCGACGCCGCCATGTACGAGGCCAAGGCGCTGGGCCGCGACCGGGTGCAGGTGTCCCCTGCTGGACGTGCGGCACGCTGAGGGCAGCCTCGTTCATCGCCAGCGCACGCGCTGCTGCCTAGACTGGCCACTCGCCCGTCCCTGGAGTACGCCATGCCCCTGCGTTCCGTTGTGACTGCCACGCTGCTGGCGGGCCTGTTCGCTGGCTGCGCCAGCAGCACACCGCGGCCCGATCCGGGCGCCGATGCGCCGCGTCATCCGTCGATCGCCGCTGATGCCAGCCCGGTGCCTGCCTTCACCGGCGGGGGCGCCGGCTGGTCCATCGAGATCGCCTCCACCGGCAAGGGCAACCACGATGCCACGCTCAACGTTGCTGGCCGCAGCAGCGCTGGAACGCTGCGCTACCTCGGCCAGCCGGCCGGTGCGCCCAGTTCGTTGACGGTACTCAACGGTACGCTGGGCAAGCAGCCCACCATCGTCGAGATCAAGCGCGAGCCCTGCCGCAACGCCGAAGGCGTGGATACGTCGGCCAGCGTGCAGGTGACTGTCGAGGGTCAACCACAACGCCGCGGCTGCGGCTTCCTGGCCGTGTACTGACTGGCACACGCATGATCCACATCCCTGTGCTGGAGACACCGCGCCTGCGCCTGCGTGCGCAATGCTTGGATGACTTCCCGGTGTATGCCGCGTTCCTGGCCTCGCCCCGTGCAAGCGGCATGGGCGGGCCGTTCGCTGAGGTCGCCGCGTGGGGGCAGTTCTGCCACGACCTGGCCAGCTGGCATCTGTTCGGCCACGGCGCGTTGATGATCGAGCGCCGCGACACGGGCGAGTGCATCGGCCAGGTCGGCATCAACCATGGCCCGCTGTTTCCGGAACAGGAACTGGGCTGGTTGCTGTATGCCGGGCAGGAAGGGCAGGGTTTCGCCAGCGAAGCGGCGGCGGCGCTGCGTGATTGGGGGTTCGTCGTGCGCGGATTGCCGACGCTGGTGAGCTACATGGCAGCGGACAACCACGCCTCGCAGGCAGTGGCGGTCCGCCTCGGCGGCGTGTTGGACGCGCAGGCGGCGCGCAGCGATCCGGATGACCTGGTGTTCCGCTATCTACGCTGATGAGTGACGGTCACCGCGGCGCGGGGGCGTTGCACGCGGGAAGGCCAACTGCGGCCACTGCGTGAAGAAGGCGCCAGCAGCCATCCACGCATCGGTCACCGCGTCGGGCAGACGCTGGACACCCATCTGTTGAAGGAACTGCCCATGACCACGCTCACCCTTCCCGAACTGGCCAAGAAAATGGCCGGCATCGATTTCACCATGCTGCAGACCCATGCCGGCGGCCAGATCGCTGGCCGCCCGATGAGCAACAACGGCGATGTGGACTACGACGGCGACAGCTGGTTCTTCACCATGGAAAACACCGACATGGTGCGCGAGATCAGCGCCGACCCGAACGTGGCGCTGGGCCTGACCGGCAGCAAGTCGCTGCTGGGCAAGCCACCGCTGTTCGTGCACGTGCAGGGCAGGGCGGCGCTGATCCGCGATCGCGCCACGATGGCCCAGCATTGGGTGAAGGACCTGGAGCGGTGGTTCGAGCAGGGCGTGGATACGCCGGGTCTGGTGCTGATCCACGTACACGCCAGCCGCATCCATTACTGGGATGGCGAGGACGAGGGCGAGATCGTGGTCTGATCGCGGGGGCCGCACAGGGCCCCTGCACATTGCTGCCGCAGCTCAGGAATGTGCAGGCGTGCCGGACCACGCGGCCAGTTCCGGTGCCAGCGCATGTTCAACGGCGCGGCGCAGCAGTGCCGGGGCCACGTAATGGCGATGGGCGCTGTCGATCATGGCCATGTAGAAGCGGCCAAACGCATTGAGCGTCTGCACGCGCGAGCCCAGGCTGATGTGGACCTGGCCGTCCTCGCAGAACTGCACATGCACGCTGCTGCGGAAGCGGAGATGGCGGTCGTCTGCGCCGAGCAGCACTTCGGCACACCGGTCTTCCGCATCCACCCGCGCATCCAGCACCGGGAAACGGCCGCCGAACACGCGGCTGCGATTGGTGGACAGCAGCGACGACACCGGGCAGCCCAGCGGCGAGGTGCGCAGACGCAGTGGTGCAACCAGACGATTGCGCAGGGCCATCAAGCGGCCGACGCCCGCCGGCGGGTTGCGCAGGAACCCGTCCAGTATGTCGGCCAGCAGGGCGGAGGCCGAGCGATGGCGGGTCTGCCCGCCGTGCAGGGTCAGCGTGGTCGTGTCGTTGTAGTGACTGTGCGGCAGGGCGCTGGCGAGCATTCCCGCTGGAGGCGACGACGCGCTGCTGCAGACCGGGTACGCCGGTGTCGCCCGCTCCACGAATCCGCGCAGTGGCTCCAGGCTGAAGCGACGCAGCGGCCCCAGCAACGTGCGCGTCTGCACGCACAGGCGCGCGCGCAGGCTGGGCGCTGCCGCCCGCAGTGACAGTTGCAGCAACGGCGTGGCGGCGAGTGTGGTTGCGCCGGGCCAGTGCGCTGCTGGCAGCACGTCGGTCAGGCTGGGAATATCCGCGGCGTTTGCCTGTGCCTGGGCGCGTGCCTGCGCGCTCATTGCCCCGGCCAGTTCATTGCTGTGGCACGAGAGCGCGAACAGGGCAGGGTGGGCCGGACTGTTCGAGGCGAACTGGTGCCAGGTGCCACCACCAAAGCGCACGGTGAACAGGCAATCGGGAGGGATGCGGACACGACGCAGCGACCGCAGGAAGTGCGACGGATCGTCCGCCAGCTGCTGATCGGATGCGCTGGCAAACCGCAGCTCGGCACCGGCACTGCCGGCGATGGCGGTGAACATGCGCGGCCCGGCATGGCGGTGGAAGGGATGGCCGCCGGCACCCACCACGAAGCTGTACAGCGATGACGGATCGCCGTGCTGCAGGTGCATGCCACCCAGCCGTGCCGAGGGCTCGTCCAGCGCATCGATGAAGGCCGGGTGGTGGCGTTGGCGCTGGCTGGCATCGCTTACCAGCGCATCGCCGGCACCAATGCCGAGCTGCGCGATCAGGGTGACTTCCACCGGGCCACCGCCGTCGTGTGCCGGAAGCTGGATACTCGGGAACGAACGGCTGGTGCGGGTCGAACCGGGCATCGCAGTGCTCCTCAGCGGGCGGGTGTCTTGCGGCGTGCGCGCGCTTCGCGCTTCAGCGGGCCGCCGACCGGACAGACTTCGGCAGCCCAGGAAAACAGCGTGTTGGCCAGGCGGTCGGGCACCTGCCGGAAGTACACGAACTGGCCGCGCTTCTCGCGTTCGATCAGGCCGGCGTCTTCCAGGATGCGCAGGTGGCTGGAGAGTGCCGGCTTGCTGAAATCGAAGCGCTCGGCCAGCTCGCCCGCGCTGAGTTCGCCGGCGCTGAGGTAGGCCAGGATCTGCCGGCGTGCGGTGGAGGCCAGGGCTTCGAAGATGCGGTCCATGGTTGCAGTTAACTAATTCGTTAACTGATGTTCCCCCTGGTGGCAGGTGATGTCAAGCGCGGGCGTGCCCGTTGCGTACTGCCTCCCGGCTTTGTCATCCTCCCCGCTGTTTTCCGTTCCGTGGAGTTCCGATGCGCCCTGCGCCCTGGCTGATCGCTGGCCTGCTGCTGCCGATCGTGGTGATGGCCCAGCCTGCGCGTGCGCCGAAGGCACCGGCGCAGGATCCCTTCAGCGAACTGTTCGACACGGCCTGCATGCAGCACATCGGCGCGCCGGCGCGGCTGCAGTCGCTGATGGATGCCAATGGCCTGACGCCGCTGCAGCCGGCCGAGGCCGCTACGCTGCTGCAGGGCCAGCCGGGCATGGCATGGATGGTGCCGTTGGCCAGTGGCCGCTATGCGGTCAGCTGGGCCGACGATGGCACCTGCACCGTGTATGCCGAGAAGGCCGACCCGGCGGTGGTGCAGAAGGGCTTCGCGCGGCTGATGCAGGCCGCACCGAAGCCGCTGCAGATCCGCTCGCTGCCCTCGCGCGGTCCATTGTCCGGCGACCAGGTGGCGATCCAGTACGGTTGGGCAACGCCGGGCGAAAGCAAGCTGCGCGTGCGCTTCCGGCTGGTCACCCGGCAGGCCGCCGAGGCCGGGGTGCAAGCGATGGCCTCGGCCACGCCGGGCGAGGCGATGCGCGAACAGGCCGCGCCGCCTGCACCGGCACCCGCCCGGTAGCGCTGCAGGAGTACACGCGATTCAGCCAACAGCCCGGGGATGTGATATATCGTTTATCGATAAATCCACCCTGGGGCGGCAGGGCCGCTCCACATCGGAGGCTGCTTGACCGCTCGTCCCGCCCGCGTCCTTCCTGCGCGCGGCTTGTTCACCCTGGCCCAGACCGCCGTGCAGGCGGTGCGCGCGATGTGCTGGCTGGGCATCCTGGCCGCGCTGCTGGCGGTGCCGCTGGTGGCCTACGACCGCAGCTGGCTGCTGGACAGCGTGCACGACGCGCAGGCCGCGGCCGTGCACGGTTCGCATCTGTTCCTGCATTTCTGCGTGGGCCTTGCCGCCATCGTCGCACTACTGGTGCTGTGCCTGGTGTTCCTGCGCCACCTGGCGCGGCTGTTGCGTTCTGCGGCCAACGAACGCCCCTTCACCCATGCCAATGCCGTACGCCTGCAACGCATGGCCTGGCTGATGCTGGCGATGGAGGTGCTGTCCATCGTGATCGGTCTGTATGCCAGCTGGATGGGGCCGGACTTTGCGTGGATGGAAGTTGGCGGTGGCATGTCGATCACCGGCCTGGTGGCCGTACTGATGCTGTTCGTGCTGGCGCGGGTGTTCACCGTTGGCGCAGCGATGCGCGACGATCTGGACGGTGTGATTTGATGGGCATGATCTGATGGCGATCGTCATCACCCTCGACCGCATGCTGCAGCAACGCGGCATGACTTTGTCCGAGCTGGCCGGGCGCATCGACATCACCCTGGCCAACCTGTCGATCCTGAAGACGGGCAAGGCACGCGCGATCCGCTTTTCCACCCTCGATGCGATCTGCCGCGAACTGCAATGCAGCCCTGGCGACCTGCTCGGGCATGACCCTGCGCAGGCGCAGGATGCGGATTGAGCCTGGCCGCGCCGCACGCCTGCACCCCACCACTTTTCCCTTACTGACGAAACGGACCTGAAATGGAATGGTTGGCTGACC
Source organism: Stenotrophomonas sp. 3(2025) (assembly GCF_052665395.1). Taxonomy (NCBI): domain Bacteria; kingdom Pseudomonadati; phylum Pseudomonadota; class Gammaproteobacteria; order Lysobacterales; family Lysobacteraceae; genus Stenotrophomonas; species Stenotrophomonas sp. 3(2025). Next base: position 74,988 of record NZ_JBQOIF010000007.1, read on the forward strand.
CCTCGATATGGATGGGCCTTGCAACCCTGGTCGTGCTGGAGATCGTTCTCGGCATCGACAACCTGGTGTTCATCGCGATCCTGGCCGACAAGCTGCCGCCGCACCAGCGCGACCGCGCGCGGGTGATCGGCCTGGCGCTGGCGCTGCTGATGCGGCTGGTGCTGCTGGCTGCGTTGGCCTGGATCATGAAACTGACCGAACCACTGGTCACCTTGTTCCAGCACAGCTTCTCCGGCCGCGATCTGATCCTGCTCGGCGGCGGCCTGTTCCTGCTGTTCAAGGGCACCATGGAGCTGCACGAGCGGCTTGAAGGCCGCGAGCATCACGAGGACGGCAAGAAGGTCTATGCCAGCTTTGCGATGGTGGTGGCGCAGATCGTGGTGCTCGATGCGGTGTTCTCGCTGGATTCGGTGATCACCGCGGTCGGCATGGTCGACAACCTCGGCGTGATGTATGCGGCGGTGACCATCGCGATGGCGCTGATGCTGCTGGCCAGCAAGCCGCTGACCCGCTTCGTCAACAAGCACCCGACCGTGGTGGTGCTGTGCCTGGGCTTCCTGCTGATGATCGGTTTCAGCCTGGTGGCCGAGGGCCTGGGCTACAGGATTCCGAAGGGGTACCTGTACGCGGCCATCGCGTTCTCGATCCTGGTGGAAGCGTTCAACCAGTGGATACGTTTCAACCGCGAGCGCAACGAGCAGCGCCAGCCGTTCCGCCAGCGTACTGCCGATGCCGTGCTGCGGCTGCTGGGTGCGCGCCAGGCCAATGGCCACGATGAAGATGAAGCCGATGAGCGCGGCAGCACCGAAGAACGCCTGCAGCCCGCCGAGCACGAGATGATCCGCAGTGTGCTGGGCCTGGCCGACCGTCCGGTATCGAGCGTGATGACGGTGCGTGCCGACGTGCAGTGGATCGACATGGCGCGTGGTCACGACGATGTGGTCGCACGCCTGGTGGCGTCGCCGCATACACGGATGCTGGTGGGCGAGGGCGATCTGGACAGCCTGCGAGGCGTGGTGCAGAGCCGTGACCTGCTGGCCGACCTGCTGCAGGGCAAGCCACTGCAACTGGAAGGCAACCTGCGCGAGCCGCAGTACGTGCTGTCCAGCGCCAGTGCGTTGCAGGCCCTGGAGCTGATCCGCCAGCACCCGGTGCCGTTGGCAGTGGCGGTGGACGAGTACGGCAGCGTGGAAGGCCTGGTAACGGCCAACGACCTGCTGGCGGCGATCGCCGGTGATCTGGCCGATACCCAGGACGAGCGCTATGGCGTGGTTGCACAGGGCGAGGACTGCTGGGACGCCGACGGCGCGCTGACCCTGGACGACCTGCAGCGGCTGGCCGGCGTGTCGCTGCCGCGCAGCGCGGACTACATGACCATTTCCGGGCTGGTGCTGGAGCAACTGGGGCGCCTGCCCGACATCGGCGACACGCTGGAGGTGGCCGGTATCCGCATCACCGTGCTGGCGATGGAGAAGCGGCGCATCACCCGGTTGCGGGTGGAACGCCTGCCGGAAGCGTGACGATGTCGGGGCTGGGCCCATGCCCGGCTCTATCCATCGCCATCTTCTGCCGTCACCATGGCGGGCCTGTTCGCCGTTCTGGATTGTCGTAGTGCTGAGTACGATTGGTTTTCTGATGGGCCTGTATGTGGCCTGGCGCCTTTTCTGGCCGCTGCGCCTGCCTGTCTGGTCGAAGCTGGTGCTGTCGGTGCTGCTGGTGGGCATTGCCGTGCAGCTGCGCATCGTCGCCAGCTTCTGGGGCACGATGGCCTCACCGGAAATTCCGAAGTTGGCCATTGCCACGCTGGCCACCGGTTCCACCGCCGTGCTGCTGCTGGCCCTGGCGTTGCTGGTGCTGGACGCCAGCCTGTTGGCCGCGCGCCTGCTGCGCGCACCGCGTGCCCTTTCCGTACTGCGCAGCAAGGCGCTGCGCCCGTCTGCCGCGGTGCTGGCGCTGCTGCTCAGTGCCTTCGGTGTCAGCCAGGGCATGGCCGTGCCCAAGCCACGGCAGATCGAGGTGGCCATCAGAGGCCTGCCGCAGGCCTTCGATGGCTACCGTGTGCTGCAGCTCACCGACATCCACGCCAGCCGCCTGCTGACCGGCGACTGGGTGCGCCAGGTCGTGGCTGCAAGCAATGCACTGCAGCCGGATCTGGTGGTGATCACCGGCGACCTGATCGACGGCAGCGTGCAGGCGCGCCGCAACGATTACACGCCACTGGCGGACCTGCGTGCGCCGGACGGGGTGATCGCCATTACCGGCAACCACGAGTACTACGCGCAGTACAGCGAATGGATGCAGGCGTTCCGCGCGCTGCACATGCAGGTGCTGGAAAACAGCCACACCCAGGTGCGCCGTGGCGGTGCGGCACTGACCATCGCCGGCGTCACCGACCCGGTCGCCGCACGCTATGGCCTGCCGCTGCCCGACCTGGAGGCCGCCCTGGCCGGTGCCGACCCCAGCGCACCGGTGATCCTGCTCGACCATCGGCCACGCAATGCGCGCGAGGCCGCTGCACGCGGGGTGAAGCTGCAGCTGTCCGGGCACACCCATGGCGGACAGATCATCGGCATGGACCAGCTGGTGAAGCGCGCCAACGGCGGCTTCGTCTCCGGTCGCTACGCGGTGGATGGCATGACGCTGTACGTGAGCAACGGTGCCGGCCTGTGGGCCGGGTTCCCGGCGCGCATCGGCGTGCCGTCGGAGATCACGTTGATCACCCTGCGCCGGGCGCCGTGATGCGGTGGGGTCGGATCCCTTTGCAGACAGGAAAGGGCTCTGCCCCCGATTACCAGAGGGCAAGCCATCCACGCATGGCGTGGATCTACCGCATCGTCACCGCCTTCATGACACGCTGCGGCCATGAAGGAAAGCACGCAATGACCGCAGGACGGCAGCGCTCGATGTGGGTGGCCGGCCTGTCCACGGTGGTGGAGTGGTACGACTTCACCCTGTACCTGTACTTCGCCACGGTGCTGTCGCGCGTGTTCTTCGGCGGTGGCCAAGAGGCGATGCTGGTCACCCTGGCCGGCTTTGCGGTGTCCTACCTCATGCGTCCGCTCGGTGCGCTGTGCTTCGGCCACCTGGGTGACCGGCTCGGCCGGCGCTGGATGCTGCTGGCCTCGATGGCGTTGATGGCCGCGGCCATGCTGGCCACCGCGTCGCTGCCGACCGCGGCCACCGCCGGTGCGACTGCTGGCGTGCTGTTGCTGATCCTGCGCTGCGTGATGGCCTTTTCCGTGGGCGGCGAATACACCGGCGTGGTCGCCTATCTTCTGGAAAGCGCGCCGGCGCGACGACGTGGCCTGGTCACCTCACTGGCCTCGGCGGCCAGCGAAGTCGGCGCGCTGCTGGCAGTGGCCATCTCCGCGCTCACTGTGGCCCTGCTGCCTGCGCCGCAGCTGGACAGCTGGGGCTGGCGGATCCCGTTCTTGTTCGGCGCGGCGCTGGCACTGGTGATCCTGATCGCGCGTTCGGGCATGCACGAATCGCCGGAGTTCGAACGGCAGCGGCGCGAAGGCAGCATTCCGGCTACGCCGCTGCGGCACGTGCTGCGCAACCATCCCGGTGCCGTGGCGCGCACGTTCGCGATTTCCGCACTGGGTTCGATCACCTACTACGTGGGCATCACCTATGTGCCAGCATTCCTGCACGCACAGGGGCACGACGAAGGTGATGCGCTGTGGCTGTCGACGATCGCGGCGGTGGCGGTGATCGCGATCACCCCGCTGTGCGGGGCGCTGTCCGATCGCTTCGGGCGGCGTCCGCTGCTGCTGGGGCTGACGGTGCTGGCGGCGCTGCTGCCGTCGTCGATGTTTGGCTGGATGGCCGCTGCTGCGCCGTTGGGCATCGTGCTGGCAGCGGTGAGCCTGGCCTGTGTGGCTGGCGGTATCAGTGCGGTGGCGGCACCGGCCACGGCCGAGCAGTTCCCCGGCGAGGGCCGGGTCAGTGGCCTGGCGCTGGGGGTGACCATGGCCACCGCAGTGTTTGGCGGGGCGACGCCGTGGTTGGCGCAATGGTGGGTGGAACGCAGCGGTTGGGCGGCGGCGCCGGGGGCGATGATCGCGCTGGTGGCGGTGCTGGTGCTGCCGGTGCTGTGGACGCTGCCGGAGACCGTGCCGAAGACCCGCCCCGTGTCCCGGGGCGGGCAGTGAGCGCTTAGACCTTCAGGGTCTGCTCGATGTCGGCCAGCACCGCGGCCGCATCCACGCCGATGGCGATGGACTGCAGGACATGGCCGTCCCACACGCTGGGGCCGAAACCCATGCCTTCCGGCTTGGGAATGGTCATGCCACGGGCGACGCCGTCGGTGGCCACACGCACGCTGGCGCGCTCGAACTGGAACAGCTCCGGGCGGGTCAGGGCGATGCAGGCGCAGCAGTCGTGCACGACCATGCCCTTGTGGCCGGCCTGCAGATAGAAGTCGACGTAGTCCTGCGACAGGGCGCGCACCAGTTCGGCATCGGCGCCGCCGATCGCGGCCAGCTTGTCCAGGCCGTCGCGGTTCATCTCGACGCGGGTGGTCACGTCCAGGCCGATTGCGGTGACCGGCCAGTGGGCGGTGAACACGATGTCGGCCGCTTCCGCGTCGCCCCAGATGTTGGCCTCGGCCGCCGGGGTGATGTTGCCGTTGACGTGGAACGCACCGCCCATCAGTACCACGCCACGCACCAGGCCGGCGATGTCCGGGGCCTGCTGCAGGGCCAGCGCCAGGTTGGTCATGCGGCCGACCGCCACCAGGGTCACTTCGCCCGGATGGGCGCGCACCAGGTCGATGATCAGCTGGTGGGCAGGACGGCCGTCGGCGGTTGCATCCAGCGTTTCCGGCACCGGGTGGTTGCCCAGGCCGTTGTGGCCATGGATGTGCACCGGCCAGGCTTCCGGGGTGGCTTCGGGCTGCAGCGGGCCTTCGGCGCCGCGCGCGACCGGCGCGGACAGGCCCCAGGCCTGCTTCAGGTACAGCGCGTTGTGGGTGGTCGACTCCACCGAGGCATTGCCGAAGGTGGTGGTGACGCCGATCAGGTCGATCTGCGGGTGCTTGTGCAGGTACAGCAGCGCCAGCGCGTCGTCGACGCCCGGGTCGGTATCGAAAATGACTTTCAGCATGTTGTTGTTCTTCTTCTTCCGTCTGGTGCAGGGGGGCCGGCGGCCCTGAGGGCAGGCCGGCGCGCCCCACATTGTCCCATCTTCATGACAGGCAGGGCGAACCGGCGGCGGTGGTATCGTCTGCGGGCCCGAACCCGTCGCAAGGAGCTGCGCCATGCTGGCTGTGACCCTCGTCCTGATTGCCCTGGTGCTGGGGCTGAACCTGGTGGCCAGCTTCGTGGTGCTGGGCCGCGACGACCTTCCCGCCAGCAGCCGCGCCGGACAGCTGCTGGTGGTGTGGCTGCTGCCACTGGTCGGCGCGATCGTGTGCATGGCGATGGCCACTGCCGATGGTTCGCCCGCGCGCGCCGATGGCAGCGGCGGTGGACCGGCCGATTTCTCCGGGGGCTATTCCGGGGACAGCAACAGCCACCACAGCTACAGCAGTTCCGACTGCAGCAGTGGCGACAGCGGTGGGGGCGGAGACGGCGGCAGCTGCGGCGGCGGCGATTGAGGAGAGATTCCAGGTTGCCGGCCAGCGGCCGGCACTACCCGGACGTGACCTATCGAGGTTGCCGGCCAGCGGCCGGCACTACCGTGACCGGGCCTCGCCGGGGTAGTGCCGGCCGCTGGCCGGCAATCCCATGAGCTCAGCTTCCGCCTTCGGTCGGCAACGGCGCAGGCACGTTCAACAATCCGCCATTGGCCACATACGCAGCCAAGGCCTGGCCCTGGCTGAGCAGGTGGCGTTCCATCGTGCGTTCGGCGGCGGCAGCATCGCGCTGGCGGAAGCAGTCCATCAGTTCGCGGTGTTCGGCCAGCGACTGCGCGGTGCGGCCCGGCGCCAGCAGCTGGCGGCCGCGATGCATCTTCAGGATGCGGTGCAGGTCGTGGGTGATGCGGATCAGCCACGGGTTGCCGGCGTAATGCTGCACCGTCTCGTGGATGAGGTAGTTGTTGCGGTAGTACTCGGCGATGTTGCCCTCGGCGGCGGCCGCTTCCATCGCCGCGTGCAGGTCTTCCAGCTGCTGCACGCCGGCGTCGTCGATGTGCTTGACCGCTTCATGCGCGCATCGGCCTTCCAGCATCGCCATCACCGGGAACAGCTGGTTGAGGTCTTCCAGGGTAAGCCGGGTTACCCGTGCGCCGCGGCCGGCATCGATCTGCACCAGGCCTTCGGCGGCGAGCAGCTTCAACGCTTCGCGCAGGGGCGTACGGCTGATGGCCAGTTCCTCGCACAGCGCCGGTTCGTCGATCCACTCGCCCGGCGGCAGGCGGTAGTCGTAGATCCGCTCGCGCACGTGTTCGGCCACCTCCTCATACAGAGGGGCGCGCTTCTTCGGAGGACGCGGAGCGGGAGCGATGGCCATGCGGAAAGTGTAACGCCAGGTAGTGCCGGCCGCTGGCCGGCAACCCGTGATCGTTCGACGGATGCACGAGGTTGCCGGCCAGCGACCGGTACTACCGCAGGCATTTACATCCAGCCCGGCACCACGAACACCAGCCACGCCAGCAGCGGGCCGAATGCCACCACCAGGCCGCTGTAGACCAGGAAGCGGCGGAACAGCGTTTCGCGTTCTTCCTTCGCGGCCGAGGCCACCACCAGTGCGCCGTTGGTCGAGAACGGACTGACATCGACGATGGTGGAGGACACCGCCAGCGCGCAGATCACGCCTGCGGCACTGAGATGGCCCTGCATCAGGAATGGCACGGCCAGCGGAATGGTGGCGCCCAGCACCGCCGCCGACGAGGCGAATGCGGAGACGATGCCGCCCACGTAGCAGACCAGCAGCGCGCCCAGCAGCGGGATGCCGATGCTGGAGACGCCGTGGCCGATGAAGTCCACGGCACCGGCATGTTCCAGCACGCCGATGTAGGTGACCACGCCGCAGATCAGCAGCACGGTGGACCAGCTGATGCCGTCCACCGCACCCTTCTGGCTCTGCGGCGACAGCAGGGCCAGCACCACCGCAACGGTGATCGAGACCAGGCCGACGTTGAGGTTGTAGATCAGCGCGGCCACACCCAGGCCGAGCAGGCCGATCAGGGTGAACAGCCGCTCGCGGGTCAGGCCCACCGCATCCAGGGCCACCGGATCGTTGGACAGGGTGCCACCACCGGCTGCGACCAGGGCACCGTGGCCTTCGATGGCGAACTGCCGCGATGAAGCCTGCGGGCCACCGGCCATCGCCAGCTCCGCGGTACCCACCGTGCCCGCCGCAGTGATCGAACCACGACGCAGCAGCGCGATGCCGCCGAAGGCGAAGAAGCAGATCGTGGCCATCATGAAGTTGAAGCCGAGGCTGGTCAGGAACACCGCCATTTCGGTGACTTCCAGCCCGGCCTTCTGCACCACGCCGTTGGTGATGCTGCCGTACACGCTGATCGGCGAGAAGCCACCCGCCTGCGCGCCATGGATCACCAGCAGGCCCATCATCAGCGGATTGATGTTGTACTGCTTGGCAAAGCGCAGCGCGACCGGGCCGATGATCGCAACCGCGGCCGGGCCCAGCGCACCGAAGGCGGTCAGCACGGCGGTGATCACGAACATCACCCACGGGATGGCCACGATATGGCCGCGTACCGCTTTCACCGCCCAGTGCACCAGCAGGTCGATGGTGCCGTTCTTCTGCGCGATGGCGAACAGATAGGTGATGCCGACCAGGGTCAGGAACAGGTCACCCGGGAAGCCGGCGAGCACCTCCTTGCCCCCCATGTCGACCCAGAGCCCGCCGACGATGAAGGCCAGTGCGAAGGCGACGGCGCCCATGTTGATCGGCATCGCGGTGGCGACGATGAACATGATCACCAGACCGATGATCGTTGCAATTTGTGGAGTCATGCGCCCTCCCAGACACCTGATTCGCGTGTTGCACGGATGGAAGCCCGCCATCCCGGGGTATGGCCTGTTACGTACTGCGCGTTACGTACTGCTCAAACCCGTTACTGCAGCCGCTGCAGCGCGCTGCGGACCCACGCCGCCGCGCCGTCCAGGCTCTGGAATTCCTCGATCGCGCGTACCTCGCAGCACGGATAGGCCGGCGCGATCATGCGTGCCAGTGCGTTGCCAGGGCCCAGTTGCAGGAACACGCGCGCGCCGCGCTCGAAGGCCTGGCGCATCACCTGTGCCCATTCGATGGTCTGTGCCAGCTGCGCGGACAGCGTGTGCACCACCGCTGCGGTGTCGCGCACCGGCCGTGCGTCGATGCCGGCCAGCAACGGCAGGCGCGGCGCGTGCAACGTGGTGGCCTGCAGTGCGGCGGCAAACGGTGTGACCGCCGCCGACAGAAGTGGCGTATGCGCCGGCACATGTACCGGCAGCACGCGCACCTCGGCACCCTGTGCGTGCGCGGCAGCGGCCAGCGCACGCAGTGCCGGCAGCGTGCCGCCAACGATGAAATGATCTGTGCCGTTGGCGATCGCCACGTGCGTGCCGTGGATTTCGCACAATGTCTGCACCGTCTGTCGATCCAGCCCCAGCATCGCCTGCATTCCGGCATCGACCGGACTGACGGCGTCCATGAATCGTGCACGCTGCGCCGACAGGGACAGGCAGGTGGTCACGTTGAAACTGTCGGCGATGGCATGTGCCGCCAGTTCGCCAATGCTGTACCCGGCCACCACGATCGGGTCTGGCACGGCGCCGCGCAGGGCATGCCAGTGCGCGATGCTGGCGGCGCACAGCAGCGGCTGCGCCTGTGCGTTGTCGAAGCGGTCGTCGTCGGCCGCGGCCGCGAACACATCGCGCCCCAGCGCGTCGCTCGCCGCATCCAGTACCGCGCGTGCAGCGGCCATGCCGCGCACATGGTCGAACATCGCCGGATGCTGCGCACCCTGTCCGGGGCAGAGCAGGGCCAGGCTCATGCGCCCTCCTGCTGCAGCAGGAACCAGGCGCAGGCCAGCAGATCGGCACTGCCACCCGGGCTGAGCCGACGCCTCACGAACGCATCGCCGAGGGACTGCAGGCGCATGCGCCAGTCCGGCGCGAAGGCGCCACCGGCGGAAAGGAATGTGGCCGCTTGTTGTTGCGCCCAGCGCAGGCCCTCGGTACCGCCGCGATGCAGCAGGTTCAGATCGTCCACCTGTGCCACCAGCTGCATCAGCGTCTGGCACAACGCGGCCTCGCGCGGCAGGCCGCTGTCCAGCGCATGGCGCAGGGCAGGCAGGGCCAGCTCGCGCAGCACCGGGTAGCCGGCGGCAGCCTGTTCGCGTACGCCGCAGACCCCATGACGCGCACGTGCGCGCTGTCCCGGGCTGTGCGGGTCCAGCGGCGCAGCGATGAGTGCGTCATTCCACTGCTGAACCGCCAGGCACACATGCGCGCCCGACACGGCATGGCCATGCACGCGCCTGCGCTCAGCGGCGGCGGCCACCAGCAGGCCAAGGCTGAAGATCGCACCGCGATGGGTGTTGATGCCGGCGGTGGCGACCAGCATGGCCGCTTCAGCGGCAATACCGTGATCGCGCAGCACCGTGAAGGGGGCGCCGGCGGCACCGGCCCTGGCCACCGCCGTGAAGTAGTGGCGCAGGGCGAAAAGACTGCGCAGGAAGGTGCCGGCATCCATGTCGTCATGGCTGCCGCTGTCGAACGGGGTGACCAGGCCCGGCTTCGGGGCGCACGCCAGCTCGGCGTGCAGGCTGGCAATGGCCAGCCGTCCCAGGCGTGCGCTGTCGACCACCGCGTCGCGTGCCGGCAACGGCTTCGGGGCGGCGATCATGCGATCGCCTCGCGCGTGGCGAACAGTGCATCACGCGCTTCCAATGCGGCTCCATCAAGGCGTTTCACCAGTACCTGGCGACTGCGGCCGGCAAGTTCGCGCCAGTTCACTGCGCCACCATCGGGCAGGCACAGCTCGCCATCAAGGCGATGCGGATGGCGGGTCTGCCATGCCAGCAACTGCGCGATCAGCGCCTCGGCCTGCGCGGCATCGGTCACCTGCCACAGCAGGTCGATGTCCGAACGCTCATGTACATAGGGCAGGGCGGTCAGCCATTGCCAGGCGAAGGCGCCGAACACACGGGCCGGGGCCAGTGCCTGCAGGTCGTGGAGTGATTCCTGCCACGGCTGTGGAACACCTGCGTCGCCTGCTGCCAGCAGCTCGCTCAACGCCGGCGGAGCGCGCATGTTCGCGACGTCGCACAGCGGTACGCGCAACGACAGGCGCTGCTTGCCTTCGGCCGGTGGCAACGGAACGCCCAATCGCAGGCGCGTATCGGCATCATCCGCGGCACGACGCGCCGCCACTGCAGGGAAGCCCTGCGCGAACCAGGCGGCAAGACGCGGCTCGTGCGCGGGCAGGTCGGCCCGCCAATCGGCATCGGCCGACAGCCAGACCAGCGTGTGCCGGGCCGGCCGCTCAGGCATTGCCTTGGCTCACAGCAGTGGCTACCTGCGCAGCCAGCGTGCGGCCACCCCGTTCGGCGCCCAGTGCGGCGCGATGGTCACCGTCGACGGCTGCACGCAGTGCTTCAAGCAGGTGATGCGCCAGATCGCCATCCCACAGCGATTGCACTGCGCCCATCGCCACGTAGTTCTCCACGCCCGGTGCGAACACCGGCGAGGTCAGGCTGAGCGCCTGCAGTTTTTCCAACGGTTGCTTGGTCACCCGTGCCATCGCGCGCAGATCCATCACCCGCACCTGCGCATCGGGCAGGGCATGGATGAGGTCGGCCATCAGCCCGAACGACAGGAAGCCGCCACTGACCGATTCGCCGTAGACCAGCGTGACCAGGCGCGCGCCACGGCGGCGGGCCAGGTCCAGGGTCTGTGCGAGGTGGGCGAAGTAGCCGTTGATGCCCAGCAGCTCATCGCGGCGCGCCAGCCGCTGGCCGGCGGTATCGACCAGCATCACGATGGGCCGCTGCGGATGTGCAGCGGTGCTGGCAAGCACGGTGTCGGCCAGCACCAGCGCGTGGTCCACACCGACTTCGATCCTGTCGGTGGTGCCGATCACCGTCACCTCGCCGTCGTCGGTAGTCGCCGTTCCGGTCAGTACCGAGTCGTTCACCGCGATCGTATGGCCACGCGGGAAAAGCGCATCCAGCAGCGTGTTCAATGGCAGGCTCATGGCAGGCTCCGGTGCGCAGTGGCGGCAAGGAAGGCATCGGTTTCCAGCAGCGCCAGACGTTCCGGGTCGGCAATGCCCTGGCGTGCCCAGATCTGCAGGCCATCGTTGCAGTCGCCCCACGCCTGTACGCGCGCCTTCAACGCGGCGTGGCGTGCCTGCAGCGCGGTCAGTGCCGCGTCGGGGTCGGCGCTGGCGGTGTCTGGCTGCAGCGCATCCGAGGCGGCCTCGGCGAATGCGCTGATCGCATCGGGCACCAGCACCTGCGCCTGGTCGATCAGGTAGCGGTGCTTGCCACCGGTCACCCGCCACACCAATGCGCGGTCGCGCGAATCGAATTCCTCCACGCCGCGCACGGTCTCGATCACTTCGGGGCCGGACAGCGACAGCCGTCCTTCCTCGGACATGATCACCGTACTGCAGCAGCGGGCGACGATGCCCATGCCACCGAAGGCGCCGTTGCCGCTGCCGATCAGCGCCACCACCGGTACCCCGGCGGCACGCGCGCCGAGCGTGGCGCGCATGATTTCGGAAATGGCGATCAACCCGGCGTTGGCTTCATGCAGGCGCACACCACCGGTATCGAGCAGCAGCAGCACGCCGTCGGGGTGGGTGTCCACCGCGCGGCGCAGCAGGCCGGTCAACTTGGCGCCATGCACCTCGCCCACGCCGCCGCCCATGAATTCACCCTGCTGCGCGGCCACCAGCACGCGCTTGCCACGCAGGCGTCCCTCGCCGACGACAATGCCATCGTCGAACGCGGCAGGCTGGTCCAGCTGCGCCAGATGCGGGCTGATGGCGCGCCGGGCTGGGCCGAGAAATTCGCGGAACGATCCTGCATCAAGCAGTCCCGCGATGCGCGCGCGGGCATCGGCTTCGTAGTAGCTGGTGCGCTGTGCGAGCGTCATGGCTGGCCTCCGGCAAGCAGGGTCTCGACGGCCTGGTCCAGGCGCAGGCTGACCACCGCCGGTGTGGCGCCGGCATCGTTGATCGACACGCGTACATCGCGCAGGGGATGACGCTGTGCGAAGTCGGTGATCACCGCCTGCCATACCGTGCCGAAGCCACGTGCAGCGGTGATGATGCGCACGGTCATCGCACCGTCCAGCTCGGCCGGCTCCAGCAGGATTTCCAGGTTGCCCGAGGCCAGTACGCCCACCAGCACCGCATCGGTGGGGAAGCGCACGGGCGTCGTGCCATTGAATCGATAGTCGAGGGTTTCCATGGCGTGGCCCTTACCAGTTGCGGAAGCGCTTGGGCGGGTCATATAGACCGCCGGACCAGCGCACCAGGTCTTTCACCGAACGCGCGGCAAGAAGATCGCGGCTGGCATCGCGCACGTTGATGCCGAGATCGTCCGGGCGGCGGATCACTCCGCGGTCGCGCAGGTTTTCCACCATGGCGCGGTCCCGTCCCCTGCCCACGGCGGTATAGCCGGCCACGCCGCGGATCGCCTGCTCGCGTTCCTCCGGGCTGCGGCACAGCAGCAGGTTGGCGATGCCTTCCTCGGTCAGCACATGGCTGACGTCGTCGCCGTAGATCATCACCGGCGGCAGCGGCATGCTCGCGCGCTCGGCCAGGTCCCAGGCATCGAGGCGGTCGACGAAGGCCGGCGCCATGTGCTCGCGGAAGGTTTCCACCATCTGCACCACCAGTTTGCGCCCGCGTGGCATCTCGCCGGGCCGCGCGGCCTGCTGGCCCGCCTTGATCCAGGCGTCGCTGGCGTGGCGGCGGCCGCGTGCATCCGACCCCATGTTGGGTGCACCGCCAAAGCCGGCGATGCGGTCGCGCGTTGCGGTGGAGCTGTTGCCCTGCAGGTCGATCTGCAGGGTGGAGCCGATGAACATGTCGCAGGCATACAGCCCTGCGGTCTGCGAGAACGCGCGGTTGGAGCGCATCGAACCATCGGCGCCGGTGAAGAACACATCACCGCGCGCGGCGATGTACTTCTCCATGCCCAGTTCCGAACCAAACGAGTGCACCGATCTGACAAAACCCGATTCGATGGCTGGAATCAGCGCCGGGTGCGGGTTGAGCGCCCAGTGCTGGCAGATCTTTCCCTTCAGCCCCAGCGACTCGGCGTAGGTCGGCAGCAGCAGTTCGATTGCTGCGGTATCGAAGCCGATGCCATGGTTGAGCCGGTTCACGCCGTACTCGGCGTAGATGCCCTTGATCGCCATCATCGCCATCAGCACCTGGATCTCGGAGATCTGCGCCGGATCGCGGGTGAACAGCGGTTCGATATGGTTCGGGCGCGGCGCCTGCACCACGAAGTTGACCCAGTCGGCAGGAATATCGACGCGGGGAAGGGTGTCGACGATCTCGTTGACCTGGGCGATGACGATGCCGCCACCGAATGCGGTGGCCTCCACGATCACCGGCGTGTCTTCGGTGTTGGGGCCGGTGTAGAGATTGCCGTGGCGGTCGGCAGCCTGCGCCGCGACCAGTGCCACGCGCGGAGTGAGGTCGATGAAGTAGCGGCCGAACAGTTCCAGGTAGGTGTGGATGGCACCGATCTGGATGCGTCCTTCGGCCACCAGGTTGGCCAGCCGCACCGACTGCGGCCCGGAGAAGGAGAAGTCCAGCCTGGAGGCGATGCCGCGTTCAAACACATCCAGGTGCGAGGGCAGCGACAGCACCGACTGCACCATGTGCAGGTCATGCACCCGTGCCGGGTCGAGGTCGGCCAGCGTCTGGGCGAGGAAGTCGGCCTGCTTCTGGTTGTTGCCTTCCAGGCAGACCTTGTCGCCCGGCTCCAGCAGCGCGTGCAGCAGCTCGGCGACATCGCCGGCCGCCACCTCGTGGCCCCTGGCCCATGGCGCGGCGCGTTCCAGCCGCGCCTGGCGGCCCCGCTCCAGCGTGTCCCAACTCGGGTTCATCGACGGACTTCCGAATGGCGTTGGAATAATTACGCCATAATTACGGAGGGGTGTGCAACCCGCAGTGCAGCAAAGAAAAGGCCCGCGCGAAGGCGGGCCCAGTCAGGTGGGCCACGACCGTGGGTCGTGGCGGAGCGTCAGAAGCGTGCCGACCAACGGTCGGCACCCACCCAAACAGTGGGCACCCCCCCAATGGTCGGCACCCACCCAAACAGTGGGCACCCCCCCCCAATGGTCGGCACCCACCGTTCCCGGGGTGCTCAGAACTTCCAGCGCAGGCTGGCCGCCACGAAGCGCGGTTCGCCGTAGTTGTTGTAGTCCAGGTTGGCCCAGTAGGTCTTGTCCAGCGCGTTGCGCACGCTCAGCGTCGCCGTCCAGTTGTCGCTGATGCGGTAGTTGGCGTTGAACTGCACCAGCGCATACGCCGGCTGGTTCACCGTCACCGTGCCGCCCAGCGGGTAGGGGATGTTGTAGCCCTGCACCTTGCTCTGCCACTGCACGCCACCGCCGATGCTCAGGCGTTCCAGCGCGCCGCGCAGCTGCAGCTGGGTGTTGAGCTGCAGCAGGTCTTCGGCCGGATTGGCGTACAGCAGGTCGGTGGCCGCGCGGGTCACCTTGACGTGGGTATAGCCGGCATTGACCGTCCAGCCCGGCAGTATCTCGCCGTTGACGTCCACTTCCCAGCCGCGCGCCTTGGTGCCGTTGACGCCGATGTAGGCCGAGCTGCCGTCGCTGAGCGAACCTTCCGGCACGCTCATGTCGCGCACTGCGTAGTTGTCCTGCTTGGCTTCGAACACCGCCGCGTTGGCGGTCAGGCGACCGTCGAACCACTGCGTCTTCAGGCCCGCTTCCAGGTTGGAGCCCTGCACCGGCGCCAGCAGGTTTTCGTTGCGGTCCTTGTAGTTCTGCGGGTTGAAGATCTCGGTGTAGCTGGCATAGGCCGCTACGTTCGGGGTGATGTCGTACACCAGGCCCACGTATGGGGTGACTTCATCGCTCACCTTGTATGCGCCGCTGGTGGCGGTGTAAGCGCCGGCCGCGTTGTAGGCGCGGGTCTGGGTCTGCCAGCGGCTCAGGCGTGCGCCGGCGATCAGCGCCAGCGGATCGGCCAGGCGCAGGCGGGTGGCCAGGTAGAAACCGCTCTGCGTGGTCTTGGCCACGCGGCGTGCGCCGGTGAGGGTGTAGGTCACTTCGGAGATGTCGCCATCCCAGGTGTGCACGTTGGGAATGTAGTAGCAGCGCTCGCTGCCGCATCGAGCCCAGTCACGCGGGTAGTTCAGCGCCAGGGTGTTGGTGGTACCTTCCAGGTCGGCCCACTGCGCGCCCACGGTCACGTCGTGCTGCTGGCCCCACAGGTTGAAGGTGCCGGTCAGGTAGGCGTCGACGTTGCGGCGGGTGTCTTCCGAATCGCCGGCGGCGGTGCGCAGGTAGATGCCCGCGCCGGTCACCGGGTCGGGATTGCCGGTGCCGTACAGGCGCATGTTCTGCACGTTGCCACGGGTATGGGCGGTGTTGATCTTCAGCAGCCAGTTGTCACCGAAGCGCTGCTCCAGGTTGGCGAACACCGTGCTGGTCTCGCGCTGCCAGTAGCTCCACTTCGGTGCCAGGTTGGTCGAGCGCGGCAGATGGGCGAAGTTGCCCTGGCTGTCGAAGAACGGCACGGTGCCCCAGGTCGAGCCCACCGGGTTGTTGTCCTGGGTCTGGTAGCCGACGGTCACCGTGGTGCTGTCGGTCACATCGCCTTCCAGCACGGCCATGCCGGCCATCTTGTTCTCTTTGTAGCGGTCGTAATAGAAATCGCGATCGGTGTAGGCGGCCACCACGCGGCTGCGGAAGCGGCCGTCGGCGGTCAGTGGTGCGGTCACGTCCGCTTCCATGCGGCGGTAGTCCCAGCTGCCGGCGCTGACCGAGAACGTAGCGTCGAACTCCTTGCCCGGGCGCTTGCGCAGCAGGTTCACCGTGGCCGACGGCACACCCGCGCCGCTGAGCAGGCCGTTGGCGCCGCGGATCACTTCCACCCGGTCATAGAAGGCGGTGTCGTATTCCTGGTTGGTCGAGCCGCTGTAGGTGGGAATGCCATCCACCTGGAAATCGGTGATGGCAAAACCACGCGCGTAGTACAGCGGACGCTGGGTGTCATAGAAGGACACGCTGACGCCGGTGACATTGCGCATCACGTCGTTGAGGCTGAACAACGATTCGTCCTGCAGGCGCTGCAGGCCGATCACCGTGGACGACTGCGGCGTTTCCTGCAGGGTGATCGGCAGGCGGGTAGTGCTCGATGGCGGCGCGGACTGCTCGGCGCGCACGCTCACCCGGTCCAGGGTCTTGGCGTCGGAGACATCGGCAGCGACCTCGGCCAATGCCGACGGCACAACCAGGGTGAGGCAGGACAACAGTGCAGCGGGCAGCAGTGCACGGCGGGGCAGGCGGTTGGAGAAACTCTGGGTCATGGCGGGCTCGAAGCGTGGAGGCGGGGAAGGGGCGGCAACAGTCGTCCAGCACCCGGCGGCGGCATCGGGCACATCAGGTCCATCCGTAAGGGCGCGGTCACTGCGCAGGACGAAAATGTAAATAATTCTTAACAACATTACAATTCGCGTCATCGCGCAGGGGCTTTCAGGCGGGCAGCAAGCGTCAGGACGTGTCGGATCCCATTGCCGCAGGCGCTGGGCTCTGACCCTGCGAGCGGCCTCCCGGAACGGGTCAGAGAGCTCCCGTGCGGAAGAAATTCGATCCGTCGCCGCGCGCAAACGCAGACGGCCACCCGAAGGTGGCCGTCCGCAGGCATCCGCCAAGTGCAGGCTTACAGCGCCTGCAGCTCTTCGTTGGCATTGCGCTTTTCCTTGGCCGGGGCCGGCGCGGCCGTCGGTGCCAGTGCTGGCGTCGTACCTGCTTCCACCGGAACCTCCAGGTAGGGCAGGTGCAGGGTCTGGCTGGTCAACGTGCGGATCTCGTTGGTCAGCGCGGCACTTTCGTTGAGCTTGCGGCCGTACGACGGCACGATCTCGCGCAGGCGGGCTTCCCAACCGGCCTTCATCTGTTCCGGGAAGGCCTTGGCCATCAGGTCCAGCATGATCGGCGGCGAGGTCGAAGCGCCCGGCGAGGCACCCAGCAGCGCAGCGAGGGTGTGGTCCTTGTCGGTCACGATCTCGGTACCGAACTGCAGCACCGCGCCCTTCAGCGGATCACGCTTGATGATCTGCACGCGCTGGCCGGCAGTGATCAGCTTCCAGTCGCCCGGCTTGGCATTGGGAAAGTACTTGACCAGTTCGGCCTGGCGATCTGCATCGTTCAGGCGTGCCTGGCCCATCAGGTACTGCACCAGGTCCAGGTTGTCCTTGCCCACTTCCAGCATCGGGCCGACGTTGTTGTGGTTGACCGAGGAATACAGGTCCCACCACGAGCCGTGCTTGAGGAACTTGGTGCTGTACAGCGCGAACGGCCCGAACAGGACCACCGGCTTGCCATCCAGCTTGCGCGCATCCAGGTGCGGCACCGACATCGGCGGCGAACCGGTCTCGGCCATGCCATAGGCCTTCACGCCATGGCGCGAGGTGACGTCCTGGCCCTGGAAGGCCAGGAACTGGCCGCCCACCGGGAAGCCGGCGTAGTCCTTCGATTCCGGGATGCCCGACATCTGCAGCAGCTTCAGCGCGGCGCCACCGGCACCGATGAACACGAAGCGGGCGTGGGTGGTCGATTCGGTGCCGGCCTTGAGGTCCTTCACCGTCACGTTCCAGCTCTTGTCCGCGTTCTGCCGCAGCGCGCTGACCTCGTGGTTGAGGTGCAGCCCGAAGTTCGGGCTGTGCTGCAGGCCGGCGGTCAGCTGGCGGGTGATGACGCCGAAGTTGACGTCGGTGCCCAGCGGCATCCACGTTGCGGCAACCTTCTGCTTCGGGTCGCGGCCTTCCATCAGCAGCGGTGCCCACTGCTTGATCTGCGCCGGGTCCTCGGAGTACTGCATGCCGTAGAACAGCGGGTTCTTCACCAGCGCCTGCTGGCGCTTGTGCAGGTAGGCGATGTTGTCATCGCCCCAGACGAAGCTCATGTGCGGGGTCGGGTTGATGAAGTCGCTGGGCTGGCTCAGCCGCCCTTCCTTCACCTGGTGCGACCAGAACTGGCGCGAGACTTCGAACGATTCGGCGATGCCGACCGCGCGCTTGGTCTCGATGCTGCCATCGGGCAGTTCCGGGGTGTAGTTCAGTTCGGCGAATGCCGAGTGGCCGGTGCCGGCGTTGTTCCAGCCGTCCGAGCTTTCACCGGCGACGCCGTCGAGACGCTCGTAGACCTGGATGTTCCAGTCCGGCTGCAGTTCCTGCAGGTAGGTGGCCAGGGTGATGCTCATGATGCCGGCGCCGACCAGCACGACATCGACGGGCTTGTCGTTGTTCGCGGCGGGCACCGAGCGCTGGGTCAGCGGCCAGTACAGGAACAGCGCGGCCACCAGCAACAGCAGCACGAGCAGGGCGAGCAGGGCCTTGCCAAATTTCTTCATGGGGGCGGGATCGTTGGCGGGGAAGGGGGTCAGGATGCGCAAGAAACAGGGAAAGAGCGTGAAGAAACAACGCCTTGCAGCATTCCTGTGGCAATTTTAACCGCTTCCGGTCCGATTTTGATGCAACGCAGCATCCGACGGCTCGCGGCACCCTCACCCGGTAGCGCCGGGCCATGCCCGGCGATGCCCTCGATCACGCCAGCTCAAGGATCTCGTCACCGGCCTCATCGATCTTGCCGGTCGCCTTCCAGCCCAGGTGACGGTAGAAGCCATGGGAACGCGAGCGTGGGTCGGCCGAGCAGGCCAGGAACAGGCGGCTGTGGCCGGCCTCGCGGCTCAGGCTGACCACGTCCTGCAGCAGTTGCCGGCCGATGCCACGGTTCTCGAATTCCGGCAGCAGGGCCAGCACCAGCACCTCGCCGCTTTCGCGGTCGGCAAAGCAGTAACCGGCCATCCGTTGGCCCTCCCAGGCGACGCGGCCAATCGAATCGCCATCGGCGATACCTGCGGCCCAGCTTTCTTCGGTGATGCCCAGCTCGGCCAGTTTCGCGGCACTGAAGGCGTTCTCGCGGGTGCGCCCGCGCAGGTCGATGCAGGCGGCGGCGTCATCGGGACGGGCATTGCGGTAGTGGATCGTCATCTGGGAAACCTGCGGTCGAACGGAACCGGGCGATTGTGGCCGACGCCCATGGAGATTGGATGGAGACCGGCGGCGCTCCTCACTCACTGCCGATGGTGAAGTATTCCGCCGCGAAGTAGAGCAGCTGGTAGGCCAGCGTTGCTGCGGCCAGCACCAACTGCGAACGCGCGCGGTGCAGGCGCCAGCCGAGCGCAGCGACGACGAGCATCAGGGCGGTATGCAGTGGGTAGGCCGTACCCAGCAGCCGCCATCGACTTTCACCCTTGATCGCGGTATCCACAAGATCCAGAAGCGTCAGTATCGCGATCACTCCGAAGATCCAGCGTCTCCGCTGCATCAGGTAGTTGCCGTAACTTCCGTACTCGCGCAGGTCTTCGGGAAACAGCAGCGCGCACAGCAGGAACCAGGTGGCGCAGTAGGTGATCACGAACAGATAGGTTTCAAACGTCCAGCGGTGTACTTCAACCAGGCGGAACTCCCACCACCAGAAGGTCACCAGCGATACCAGCGTCCACACCACCCAGCACAGGTGCAGCGCCGAACAGCCACGCCGCTGCGGGTGTTCGATGATCTGCGCCAGCCCCTTCAGCAGGGTGGTGATGGACAGGCCGAGGATGATCCCCATCACCACGCGGATATGCAGGAATACCGGTTCGGTTTCCATCGGTCGGCCCCATCGTCGGTTGCACCGATGCTTGCATGAAAAGGGGACGGAGGGGATCAAGCCGTTTATGCCACAAGCGACTTGATCCCCTCCATCCCCTCTTCAGCGCCTGCGCTGCACCAGTGCCGAGGCGGCGTCCAGCACCGCCCGGGTCAGCAGGGCCATCGTCTGCACGTCGCCCTTCCAGTGCTGCCAGTACAGCGGCACGTCTTCCCACGCGCGCTGCCGCACGTAGACCAGGCGCCCGGCGTCCAGATGGCGCTTGACCAGCGGCAGCGGGTTCATCGTCCAGCCCAGCCCGCCCAGATTGGCCTGCACGAAGGCGCGGGTGGAGGGAATCCACCACGTCGGCGCGGTGCTGGGCAGGTCGGCGCCGGCCATGCGCCGGGCAAAGCGCGACTGCATGTCGTCCTTGCGGTTGAACACCAGCACCGGTGCCTGCGCCAGCGCCTGTGCGGTCACGCCCTTGGCGAAGTGCTGCTCGCGGAACTCCGGCGTACAGGTGGCGGCGTAGCGGATGCTGCCCAGCGCGTGGATCTGGCAGCCCTGCACCGGCTCGTCCAGGGTGGTCACCGCCCCCAGCACAGTGCCCTGGCGCAGCAGTTCGACGGTGTGGTCCTGGTCCTCCACCCGCAGGTCCAGGGTGGTGCCGGTGCCCTGCGCGAACTGCTGGGCGGCCTGTGGGAACCAGGTCTCCAGGCTGTCGTGGTTCACCGCTACGGGGATGCTGGCCTGCGGCAGGTCCTCGTCGGCCAGGCCCATGCGGTGCAGGGCGTCGTGCTCCAGCAGGGCGGTCTGCTCGGCCAGCTGCACCAGCAACTGGCCCTCGGCAGTCGCGGTCGCAGGCGTGCCGCGCTTGACCAGCAGGCGGCCGATGCGGTCTTCCAGGGCCTTGACCCGCTGCGAGATGGCCGAGGGGGTGACGTTGAGCGACTGCGCGGCACGGTCGAAGCTGCCTTCGCGGATGACCGCAGCCAAGGCCCGCAGCTGGGCATGGTCGATTCGCATGGCGATTAAGCTCCGCTAATGTTGATTTAGTAAGTTTAGCTCGTCTTTTCTATGTTGCGGCGCGACAATGGCGCCCGTTCCGGTGCTGTCCGCCTTCGCGAGGCACCGCTCCCCCCAAGCAAGACAAGGTAGTGAATCCCATGTTCTCGGTCATCTCCGCCAGCACCGGCCTTGGTGCCTGGTTCAGTGGTGCGGCTACCGGCATCGGCCTGTTTGCCGTGGTCGGCGCCCAGAGCGCCTTCATCCTGCGCCAGGGCATCCTGCGCAAGCACATCGTGCCGGTGGTCGCCACCTGCGCGGCCATCGATGCAATTTTCATCTTCGCCAGCGTGGCCGGCCTGCGCACGCTCACCACCGCGCTGCCGTGGCTGACCACCGCCGTCCTCTGGACCGGTGTGGCTTTCCTGGCGTGGTATGCGATGAAGTCGGCACGCCGTGCGATCGCCGGTGGCGGTGGCATGGGCGAAGCCGACAGCGATGACGGCAGTCGTCGCGCAGTGCTGATGGCGGCAGTCGGCTTCTCGCTGATCAATCCGCACTTCTGGCTGGACATGATGGTGATCGGCTCCATCGCCGAGAACTTCGGCAATGCACGCATGGCCTTCGCGGCCGGCGTGGTCACCGCCAGCTGCCTGTGGCTGACCGCGCAGGGCCTGGGCGCGCGCCTGCTGGCGCCGCTGTTCACCAAGCCCAGCACCTGGCGCGTGCTGGACGGCACCATCGCGGTGATCCTCAGCATCCTGGCCCTCACTCTGGCGGTGCGCGGGGTCCATTGACCCGGCGCACGCCCCCCGAACCCACGTCCTTACTCTCTCTCCAAGGTAGTGGCAACGACGGCACCGGCAACGGTGCCGTCGTTTTTTCTGCCCACTGGCGGCGCGGCCGCTTGCCTGCCTAGAATCGAGACTGCGGGCAGGGAGTCCGTTCTCAGGGGGAAGGATGCGCAGGATTGTGCTTGCCGCGCTGTTGTGCGCGGTGGTGGGCGGGACGTCGGCGGGTACCGGCGGGGTGGACCTGGACCGCTACCTGCGGCAGGAAGCATTCGCCGACATCAAGATTTCGCCGGGTGGCGAGTACGTGGCTGCCACGGTTCCGATCGAGGCGGGTACGGCGCTGGCGATCTACCGGATCGCCGACATGAAGATGGTCGGCACCTTCCGCCCACCCCGCAACAACCACGCCCATACCTTCGACTGGGTAAGCAATGAACGCCTGCTGGTGGGGATGGCGCAGAAGCTGGGTGTGCTGGATCGACCGGCGCCCACCGGCGAGCTGTTCGGCATCAACGCCAACGGCAAGGGGGGAGAACTGCTGGTCGGCTACCGCACCGCTGAAACCGGACTGGGCACCAACATCAAGGTCAAGCCTGCGGGAATGGTGGCGGCTTTCCTCACCGATGAGTTGAAGGACGACGATCGCAACGTGCTGGTGGCGGTCACTCCGTTCACCGACAACGCGGCCACCCAGATCGAACGCATGGACGTGAGCACCGGTCGCCGCAACGCGGTCGCGCGCGCGCCGATCGCGCAGGCCGCCTTCACTACCGACGCCCGGGGCGAAGTGCGCTTCGCTTACGGCGTCGGACCTGACCAGAAAAAGAAGCTGTATTACCGCGCCGGTGCCAGCAGCGAATGGGTACTGCTGCACGATGAGGCCTTGAACCCGCGCAACGAAGCGGCCATCGGCTTCTCGGCCGACGGCCGCCTGGCCTATCTGCAGGTGGAGCAGGCCGAAGGCCCCGACGTGATCGTCAGCTGGGACCCGCAGAGCAACGAGCGGCGAACGGTTCTGCGTGATGAGATCGCCGACCCTGCACGCATCATCCACCGCCCCGGTACGCAGGTGCCGGTGGGCGCGCTGTTCATGGGCACTACCCCACGTACGCGCTTCTTCGATGAGACCTCGGAGGATGCCCGGCTTTATCGCAGCCTGGAAACCGCGCTGGGTGCTCCGGTATACATCACCTCCAGCACCCGCGACGGCAGCACTGTCCTGGTGGAATCCTGGTCGGGCCGCAATCCGGGAGATTTCTACCTGTATGACACGCTGGGCAAGCGCGCCCGGCACCTGATCAGCCGCAGCGACTGGATCGACCCGGCGCAGAGTGCCGATGTACGCGCCATCACCTTGCAGGCCCGCGACGGCCGCCCCCTGCATGGGTTCCTTACCGTGCCACCGGGGGTACCGATGCGCGCGCTACCGATGGTGGTGGTGCCGCATGGCGGTCCGATCGGGGTCCTGGACGATGGCACGTACTCCACCGAGACGCAGATGCTGGCGGCCGCCGGCTATGCCGTGCTGCAGGTGAATTTCCGTGGCTCGGCCGGTTACGGGCGCGCACATGCGCAGGCTGCGCGCAAACAGTGGGGCGCGGCGATGCAGGATGATGTGACCGATGCCACGCGCTGGGCCATCGAGCAGGGAATTGCCGACCGTGAGCGCATCTGCATCTATGGGGCCAGCTACGGCGCCTATGCGGCGCTGATGGGGACGGTGCGCGAGCCGGGTCTTTACCGTTGTGCGGCAGGTTACGTTGGCATCTACGACCTGCCCTTGATGTATGCGCGCGGGGATATCCAGAGTGACGAATCCGGGTTGATCTACCTGCGCGAGTGGCTGGGACGGCCCAAGGATCTTGTCGAACGCTCGCCGGTCAACCTGGCCGCGCAGGTTGGCGTGCCGGTGCTGCTGGCCGCCGGCCGCGAAGACCAGCGCGCACCGGTGCTGCATACCGAGCGGATGGAGGCGGCATTGAAGCAGGCCGGAACGCCCGTGCAGGCCCTGTATTACAAGAACGAAGGGCATGGGCTGTACAACCTGGCCAACCAGCGCGACTACTACGGCCACCTGCTGGCGTTCCTGTCGCGCAGCCTGGGCGGAGCAACGGCACAGGTGACGGTCGCTGGCAAGGCAGAGAAGGCGCCCTGAGTCCGGCGATGGCGCCCTCGCCACTGGCGGAGCCATCGTCGGCCTGCCTAGAATCGGCAAATCTGGACAGGGTGTCCGGCAGGGAGGGGGAAGGATGCGCAGGACTGTATTTGCCGCGCTGCTGTGCGCGGTGGTGGGCGGGACGTCGGCGGGTACCGGCGGGGTGGACCTGGAGAAGTACCTGAAACCGGAGTCGTTCTCGGACGTCAAACTCTCGCCGGGCGGCGAATACGTTGCCGGCACCGTACCGCTGGACGATTCCACCGCGCTGGTCATCCTGCGCACGTCCGACCGCAAGCCTGCCGGCGTGTTCCGCCCGCAGGACAAGAACCACGCCAACACCTTTGAATGGGTGAGCAACGAGCGCCTGCTGGTCGGCCTGGCCGAGAAACTCGGTGTACTCGATACGCCACAGCCCACCGGTGAACTTTACGGCGTCAACGTCGATGGCAAGGGCGGGGAACTGCTGGTCGGCTACCGCGTGCAGGGGCGCGGGTTGGGCACGCGCATCCAGCCGAAGAAGGTGGAGGACGTCGCGGCCTTCCTCACCGACGAACTGGCGGGCGACGACCGCAATGTGCTGATCGCGGTATGGCCCTTCGCCGAGGACCCCTACACCCGGGTCGAGCGGCTTGACGTGGTCAGTGGGCGTCGCGTGCGCATTTCCGGTTCACCCGTGCAGCGTGCCGATTTCACTACCGATCACCAGGGTGAAGTGCGCTTTGCCCACGGCGCAGCGTCGGACAACGTCAACAAGCTCTACTACCGCGCCGGGACCAATGCGCAGTGGTCGCTGGTCAATGACGAATCGCTGAGCCACCGGATAGAAACCGCAATCGGCTTCTCCGAAGATGGCGCGCTGGCCTATCTGCAGGTCGAGCAGCCCACCGGGCCCGATGCCATCGTCAGCTGGAACCCGCAGACCGGCCAGCGGCGCGAGGTACTGCGCGATGGCGTGGTCGATCCCTACGCGATCATCTTCCGCCCGGGCAGCCGCGTGCCGGTGGGCGCGCTGTTTGCCGGCGATTCACCGCGCACGCGGTTCTTCGATGAGAAGGGCGTCGATGCCCGTCAGTACCGCAGCCTTGAGGCGGCGTTCGGCGGCCCGGTGTTCATCACCTCCAGTACCCGCGATGGCGGCAAGGTGGTGGTGCAGACGTGGTCGGGCAGCAATCCCGGGGATTTCTACCTGTTCGACACCCGCGCAAAGGCGGCCGAGCATCTGCTCAGCCGCAGCGAATGGATCGACCCGAAACTGGCCGCCACCGTGCGTCCGTTCTCGCTGAAGGCGCGCGACGGACTGCCGCTGCACGGCTTCCTGACCCTGCCGCCGGGCAGCGAAGGGCGCAATCTGCCGTTGGTCGTGCTGCCGCACGGTGGCCCCTTCGGCGTATTCGATGAGGGCAGCTACAGCAACGAGCCGCAGATGCTGGCAGCAGCAGGGTATGCCGTGTTGCAGGTCAACTTCCGTGGTTCGGCCAACTATGGCCGCGCGTTCACCCAGGCGGGTGCGAAGCAGTGGGGCGCGGCCATGCAGGACGATGTGACCGACGCCACCCGCTGGGCCATCGCAGAGGGCATCGCCGACCGCAACCGCATCTGCATCTATGGGGCCAGCTACGGTGCGTATGCCGCGATGATGGGGCCGATCCGCGAACCCGGGCTGTACCAGTGCGCGGCCGGCTACGTCGGTGTGTACGACCTGCCGCTGATGTTCAGTGGTGAGGCACAGTTGAGCGATTCGGCCATGGCCTGGCAGCGTGAATGGGTAGGCGATCCGAAGATCCTCGGAGCCCGCTCGCCGGTGAACCTGGCCGCGCAGCTGAAAGTGCCGGTGTTCCTGGCCGCTGGCGGCGAAGACACGCGTGCGCCGATCAAGCACACCGAGCGCATGGAGGCAGCGCTGAAGGCGGCCGGCTCACCGGTGGAGAGCCTGTACTACCGCACCGAAGGGCACGGTTTCCACCGGCCCGAGCACCAGCGCGAGTACTACAGCAGGCTGCTGGCCTTCCTGTCACGCAGCCTGGGCGGCAGCATCGCCAGCACCGCCAGCACCAGCGCGACCGCAGGCGCCGACAAGGCGCCGTAAGGCAGGCGAGCCGCGCGCCGCGGACCCGGTGCTGGGCAGGGGGATGCCCGGCTTCAAGGAGAACGTGATGAAGCATGCAACGGTGCTGGCTGCATTGATGGCCATCTGCGGCGTGGGTGGGGTTGAGGCTGCGGAGGTTTCGCTGGACGGCTACGTGCGCCGCGCGGAGTTCAATGACATCCAGCTCTCGCCCACCGGCGAGTACCTGGCCATGACCTTGCCGCTGGACGGCGCGACCGCCGTGGCGGTGCTGCGTACCGACACGATGGAACTGGTCGGCAATTTCCGGCCGCCACGCAACAATCATGCCGCCGAGGTCGACTGGGTGAGTGATAACCGCCTGCTCATCGGCCTGGCCGAGAAATGGGGGCCACTGGACCAGCCACGACCGACCGGCGAACTGTATGCCATCGATGCCAATGGCAAGCGTGGTGATCTGCTGGTCGGTTATCGTGCGCGCCCGGACGAGCCCGGCTTCGTGACCGGACGGGTGGCCGAGCAGGTGGCTGCATTCCTGGCCGATCCGCTGGCTGCCGACGAGCGCAACGTGCTGATCTCGCTGTGGCCATTTGCCAACGACACCAATACGCGGTTGGAACGGATGGATGTCATCTCCGGACGCCGCGTCCTGGTTTCGCGCTCGCCGGTGCAGCGCGCAACGTTCACCACCGACAACCAAGGTGAACTGCGCTTCGCCCATGGCGCCGCCGCCGACAACGTCAACAAGCTCTACTATCGCCAGGACCGCGATCAGTGGATCCTGGTCAACGACGAAGGCAGCAGCCATCGCATCGAACGCCCGATCGGCTTCTCCGCCGACAACCGGCTGGCGTACCTGGTGGTGGAGCAGGCCCGTGGCCCCGATACGGTGGTCAGCTGGGATCCGGTCAGCGGAGAGCGGCGTACGCTGCTGCAGGACGACACCGTCGATCCCACCCGCGTGGTCTACCAGCCCGGCACGCGCGTGCCTGTGGGTATCCAGTTCGTCGGCGCGGTCACGCGTACCGCTTTCTTCGATGAGCAGTCGCCGACCGCCAGCACCCAGCGCAGGCTTGAAAAGGCGTTTCCCGGGCAGGTCGTGAGCCTGCTCACCGGCACCCGCGACAACGCGCGGCTGCTGGTGAAGGTGAGCTCGGCGACCAATCCCGGCGACTATTTCCTGTACACCACCGCCACCCGCAACGCCGCGTTCCTCACCAGCCGCCATCGCTGGTTCGATCGCGATGGCGGTGCCAGCGTTCGCCCGGTCACCCTGGCTGCGCGGGACGGCCTGCCGCTGCATGGCTTCCTCACCCTGCCCAGGGGCAGTGATGGCCACAACCTGCCGATGGTGGTGGTCCCGCATGGTGGCCCGATCGGCGTGTTCGATGATGGTGGTTTCGAGCGCGAGAACCAGTTGCTGGCCGACGCCGGCTACGCGGTGCTGCAGGTCAACTTCCGCGGCTCGGGCAACTACGGCCGTGCACATACCCAGGCCGCTGCCCGGCAATGGGGCCGCGCGATGCAGGACGATGTGACCGACGCCACCCGCTGGGCGATCAGCCAAGGCATCGCCGACAGCGCACGTATCTGCATCTACGGTGCCAGCTACGGTGCGTACTCGGCCATGATGGGCGTTGTGCGCGAGCCGGGGCTGTACCGCTGCGCGGCAGGCTATGTGGGGGTCTACGACCTGCCGTTGATGTTCAAACGGGGCGACATCCAGGATCGCGCCTCCGGCGTGACCTATCTGCAGGAGTGGCTGGGTGATCCAGCCACGCTGGCGGCGGTGTCGCCGGTGAATCTTGCGGCGAGCATCAAGGTGCCCGTGCTGCTGGCCGCTGGTCGCGAAGACCTGCGCGCGCCGGTGCAGCACACCGAACGCATGGAAGCGGCGTTGAAACAGGCCGGCGTGCCGGTGGAAGCGCTGTATTACCCGCGCGAGGGGCATGGCCTGTACGGGGAGGCCAACCAGCGCGACTACTACAGCCGATTGCTTGCCTTCCTGTCACGCAGCCTGGGCGGTGGCACGGCTGCCGCCGCGACGTCTTCCGACAAGGGCAAGGCGCCCTGAAACAGACGCGGCGGCGACCGACGTGGTGGCCGCCGCGGCATCCTGCCGCCGGGCGTTACTTCACCCCATGCATCATCCGCTTCAACAGCGGCGCAGCGATGAAGGCCAGCAACGCGCAGCCCAGGCCGATCCACATCAGCAGCCAGAACAGGTGCGCATAGGCACCGGCCGCGGCGGCCATGTCCAGCGTTTCGCCTTCAGGTACGTCGATCGCCGCCAGCTTGCCGAACAGCGCGGCCAGCGTTTCGGAGAAGGCCGTCGCCAGGAACCAGGTGCCCATCATCAGGCTCATCACCCGGGGCACCGCCAGCTGGGTGACCGCCGACAGGCCGACCGGCGACAGGCACATCTCGCCGCTGGCCAGCAGGAAGTAGGCCAGCACCAGCCACCACACGCTGGCCATCTCGCCGGTGGCACCAACGTGCTGCGCGGCCAGCGCCAGCGGTACGAACGACAACGCACCGATCACCAGGCCCCAGGCCGACTTCACCGGCTTGCCCGGTTCCCAGCCGCGGCGGTCCATCCAGGTCCACAACGCGGCGAAGGCCGGCGCCAGCAGCACCAGGAACAGGCCGCCGAGGTAGGTCAGCGAACCGGCGGTCTGCGGGATCACCAGGCAGTCGCGCACCAGCAGCACCAGCATCAGCGCAACGATGGCGATGAAGAACGTGCGCGGCGCGGGCGAGCCGGGGCGACGCTCGGACAGGCGCGCGCTGACCACGAAGCCCAGCGGCGCCAGCAGCAGCGAGAGGATCGACCACGGCAGCGGTGAGCCTTCGCGGATCACCAGCGCCGGCACGATGTCCTTGGTCAGCAGGCGGTCGGTGAAGGTCACCCACGAACCATACGACTGCTCGTACATCGTGAAGAACACCAGCGCCATGAAGATCAGCACCATCAGCGCGACCATCTGCTGGCGCTGCACCGGCGTGCATTGGGTGCCGGTGAACCAGGCGAACCAGACCAGCACACCGCCCAGCACCACCAGCATCAGCATCAGTGCCAGGCTGATTTCACCGCCAAGCGCGAAGGCACCGTTGCCGGCCGCCCACATCAGCCAGGCCACCGGCAGCACGCCGATCACCGCGCACAGGTAGATCAGCCATTCGCGCGGCAGGCCCAGCACCTTCTGCTTCAAGGTCGCCGGTTGCGGCGGCTCGGCGTGGCCCTGCAGGTATTTCTGGCCCCACAGGAACATCGCCAGGCCGGCCAGCATGCCGATGCCGGCCGCACCGAAGCCGTACTTCCAGCCGTAGACCTCGCCCAGGAAACCGCACACCAGCGAAGAGAACAGGGCGCCCAGGTTGATGCCGGCATAGAACAGCGAGAAGCCCGAATCGCGGCGCGGATCGTCCTGCGGATAGAGCTTGCCGACGATGGTGGAGATGTTCGGCTTGAGGAAGCCGACGCCCATGATGATCAGCGCCAGCGACAGGTAGGTCACGGCCAGTGCCGAGGTGTCGCGCACTACTTCGCCGTTGACCCGGTATGCGGCGTGGCCCTCGAAGGCCATGCCAAGGTGGCCGAGCACCAGCAGGATGCCGCCGAACAGCACTGCCCGGCGCATGCCCAGCCAGCGATCGGCCAACATGCCGCCGAACACCGGGATGCAGTACACCAGCCCGCCGTAGGCGCCGAGCAGGTCAAGCCCGGCCTTGTCGCCGAACAGGTGGTACTTGGTGAGGTACAGCAGCAGCAGCGCCTTCATGCCGTAGAAGGAGAAGCGCTCCCACATTTCGGTGAAGAAGCAGACGTAGACGCCCTTGGGATGGCCCAGGAAGTCGTCGGAAGCGATAGCAGTGGAATTCATCGCGGAATTATAGGCGTGCACTGCAGGCGCGCGCCGGGTAGCGCCGGGCCATGCCCGGCGGTCCTGTGCAACGCCGGGCATGGCCCGGCGCTACCGTTCACAGGTATCGCAGCCAGGCCAGGTCACGTCGGCGCGCCTTGAACCGCGCGAACGCCCGCGTCGGCGGGTACAGCACCACCGCCAATGCACAGGCCACCAGCAGCAGCCCGGCCACCGAGTCCAGGGCATACAGGCAACCATGGGTCGGGCCCCAGGTCTTCAGGGCCGCCAGGTACAGCAGCTTCAGCACGTACAGGTGCAGCAGATAGAAGAACATCGGCGCTGCGCCGATATCGGCCAGCGGCCGCAGCGCACGCGCCAGCGGCGGCCACTCGTACAGCCGCAACAGCAGCAGGCCCACGCCCAGGGTCAGCAGCAGGAACTGCAGCGAGGGCGGGTACTTGGTGAGGTTGAACACGCTCATCCACGTGCGCAGCGTGCTCTGCTGGTACTGCCACGGCGTGTCGCCATAGCCGTTGGCGAAGCGCAGCAGGGCGAAGGTGGCCAGTGCGCCCAGCCCGGCCCACAGCAGCCGCTGCCGGCGCTGCTGCGGGTCGCTACCGGCAGCGAACCACGGCGCCATCAGGTAGCCCAGCGCGGTCACCCCGATCCACGGCAGCACGGGATAGGAGGTACGCAGGCTCAACGGCCCAGCCTCGATCCAGTCGCGCTGGTGCAGCACCTTCCACAGCACCGCCAGGGCGCCGTCGCCCTGCACCCGTATGCCGTCCAGCAGGTTGTGGCCGACCACCAGCGTCACCGCCAGAACGGCCAGCAGCGGCCGCGGCAGCCACAGCAGGCCGGCCAGCGCGATCATGCTCAGGCCGATCGCCCAGATCACCTGCAGGTACACCGTCTCCGGCGGCCACTGGAAGGTCCAGGCGAGGTTGACCAGGGTCAGTTCCAGCACCACCAGGAACAGGCCGCGCTTGAGCAGGAACGCCGCAATGGCACGGCGCGGATCGGCATGGCGCTGGCCGTACAGCCAGGCCGACAGGCCGGTCAGCAGCACGAACACCGGCGCGCACAGGTGGGCCAGCAGGCGGCAGGCGAACAGGGCAGGGGACACGGTCGCCGCGTCCATCGGATCGCTGACCTGATGCTGCAGGAAGAACGTCTCGCGCACGTGGTCGAGCAGCATCAGCAGCATCACGGTACCGCGCAGCTGGTCGATGGAGGCCAGCCGGGAGGAGGGGAAGGAGGACATGCGGTGGGTGGGTACAGGTCAACGGAAAGTTATAACATATCGTTTGCGGGGTGCCCACGCGGGCTTTGCCGCATCGGCTGGCTCGCGGTGCCGATGCGGGCCCGTGCGTGTTCCAACTGCAACCCCCATCCTTTGGCACGCTGGACTTGCTGCCCCCTGAACGCTAGCGTGACAGGGATTTTTTGCCAGCAGGGGCTTTCATGAACCATGACGCTGCGCCCAAGCAGCTCACTTTCCGCGCGGTGGTCCTGGCCATCGTGCTGGCGGTGGTGCTGTCGGCCGCAAACGCCTACCTCGGTCTGTTCGCAGGCCTGACCATCGCCACCGCGATTCCCGCCGCGGTCATTTCCATGGGCGTGCTGCGCCTGCTGGGGGGCGGTTCGATCCTTGAGAACAACATCGTGCAGACCGGCGCTTCGGCCGGTTCGTCGATCGCCGCCGGTGTGATCTTCACCATCCCCGCGCTGGTGATCATGGGCTACTGGCCGGACTTCAAGTACTGGTGGGTGCTGGGCATCGCCGGTCTCGGTGGCCTGCTGGGCGTGCTGTTCTCGGTGCCGCTGCGCCGTTCGATGATCGTCGAAGATCCGCTTCCGTTCCCGGAAGGCAAGGCTGCGGCCGAAGTGCTCAAGGCCGGTGAGAACCCGGGCCCGGGCCTGAAGATCCTCGGCCTGTCGGCGGTGATCGGTGCGTTCGTGAAGCTGGCCGCGGAAAGCGGCATGCGCCTGATCCCGGACGCCTGGGCCACCTCGGCCTATGTCGGCAGCTCCAAGGTCACCGCCTTCATCGGCACCAACCTGTCGCCCGCACTGCTGGGCGTGGGGTACATCGTCGGCCTCAACGTCGGCATCGTGGTGGTGTCCGGCTCGATCCTGACCTGGCACATCGCCATCCCGATCTACCAGGCGTTCTTCATGAACACCGATCCGGCGCTGGCCGCCTCGATCGCCACCGCCTCGTCCACCGAAGCGGCGTTCGCGATCTGGGGCGCGAAGATGCGCTACCTCGGTGTCGGCGCGATGCTGATCGGCGGCATCTGGACCCTGATCTCGCTGCGCAAGTCGCTGCTCAACGGCGTCAAGAGTGGCTTTGCGGCCGCGCGCAAGAGCGGTGGCCCGGTGCTGGCGCACACCGAGCGCGACCTGCCGATGAAGTGGATGCTGGTGGCGCTGGTGGTGTTCACCCTGCCGCTGCTGGCGCTGTACCAGGCCATCGTCGGCCAGTGGCACGTGTCGATCCCGATGACCCTCATCATGATCGTCGCCGGCTTCCTGTTCGTTTCGGTGTCGGCCTACCTGGCCGGCCTGATCGGTTCGTCCAACAACCCGGTCTCGGGCATCACCATCTCCACCATCCTGTTCGCTTCGGCGGTGCTGGTGCTGCTGCTGGGCAAGGATGGCCTGCAGCCGGTCGGTGCCTTCGGTGCGCCGCTGGGTGCGGTGGCCGCGATCATGATCGGCGCGGTGGTGTGCTGTGCCGCCGCCGTCGGTGGCGACAACCTGCAGGACCTCAAGGCCGGCTACATCGTCGGTGCCACCCCGTGGAAGCAGCAGCTGATGCTGGGCATCGGCGCGTTCTCGTGCGCGCTGATCATGGCCCCGGTGCTGAACCTGCTGGCCACCGCCTACGGCATCGGCGTCAAGTCCGAGCTGCACCCGAATGCGCTGGCCGCACCGCAGGCCAACCTGATGGCCTCGGTGGCCAAGGGCCTGTTCGGTGGCGAGCTGCCGTGGACCTTCATCGGCATCGGTGCCGTGGTCGGTGCCGCCATCATCGCGTTCGACAGCTGGTTGAAGTCGCGCAACTCGCGTTTCCGCGTGCCGGTGCTGGCCGCGGCGATCGGCATCTACCTGCCGCTGGAACTGATGGTGCCGATCTTCCTCGGTGGCCTGATCTCCTACCTGGTCGAGCGCTTCCACAAGGTGCGCGCCGATGACGAAGAGGGCCGCGACCGCGTGCACAAGCCGGGCGTGCTGTTCGCTGCCGGCCTGATCACCGGTGAGGCGCTGATGGGTATCGCCATCGCCGTGCCGATCGTGGTCAGCAGCCGTGCCGACGTGCTGGCCGTGCCGTTCCACCTGCCGGCCGCGCAGTGGATCGGCCTGGCCGTGCTGTTCCTGGTCGGCTGGCTGATCTACCGCACCGGCAAGCGCGCCGTGGCGTAAGGGATGGGGGAGTGCCGGCCGCTGGCCGGCAACCCTGGAACCCGTGACGCCCCATGGTTGCCGGCCAGCGGCCGGCACTACCGGTGTCCCCAGCAAACCGCGCTACGGCGCGGTTTGCTCTTTCTGGTGGCAGCTCAGCCACGGCCATGACCGATGGCCTTGGCAGGCCCGGCCGCGCAGGCCTACCATCGGTTTTTTGCCGTCCTGCGGAGACCCCGATGAAACTGCGTCATGCCCTGCTGCCACTGAGCCTGCTGGCTGCCCTGCCCAGCGTCGCCGCTGCCCGTGGCCTGGAAGTCCGCGACATGGTGGCCATGGACCGCGTCTCCGCGCCGGTATTGACCGCCGACGGCGGCACCGTGGTGTTCGCCAAGCGCAGCACCGATGCCAACCTCAAGGCCAGCACCGCACTGTTCGCGCGCAACCTGCGCACCCGCGACGCGGCACCGCCGAAGCAGATCACGCCGGCTGGCTGGAACGTCAACTCTGCATCGCTGTCGGCCGATGGCCAGACCGTGTACTTCCTCAGCGCCAGGAACGGCAGCCAGCAGCTGTACGCACAGCCGATCAGTGGCGGCGCCCCGCGCCAGCTGACCGACTTCCCGGTGGACGTGGACAGCTACCACGTGTCGCCGCAGGACGACCGCGTGCTGTTCAGCGCCGGCGTGTTCCAGGCCTGTGCCTCGGACCTGGCCTGCACCGAAAAGAAGCTGAAGGACGTGGAAGGCGCCAAGGCCAGCGGCAAGGTCTTCGATTCGCTGTTCGTGCGCCACTGGGATACCTGGAACGACGGCCGCCGCAACACCCTGTTCGTCGCCCCGTTGCCGGCAGCCAAGGCCGGTGCGGTCAAGGGCGCTTCGGCGCTGAGCGCGACCATCGACGGCGACGCTCCGTCCAAGCCGTTCGGTGGCAATGACGATTTCGCCTGGTCGCCGGATGGCAGCAGCGTGGTCGCCAGCATCCGCGTGGCCGGCAAGCAGGAGCCGTGGTCGACCAACTTCGACCTGTACCGCTTCGATGCTGCGGGCAAGCAGGCGCCGATCAACCTGACTGCGTCCAACCCGGCCTGGGATGCCGGCCCGGTGTTCAGCGCCGACGGCAAGACCCTGTTCTACCGCGCGATGAAGCGCCCGGGCTTCGAGGCGGACCGCTTCGGCCTGATGGCGATGGACCTGGCCAGCGGCAAGACGCGCGAGATCGCGCCGCAGTGGGACCGTTCTGCCGGCGGCATCACCCTGTCCGCCGACGGCGCCAGCATCTACACCACTGCCGACGACCTCGGCGAACACCCGCTGTTCCAGATCGACGTGGCCAGCGGCAAGGCCACCAAGCTGATCGGCGATGGCAGCGTCACCGCCGTCGACGTGGCCGGCAACAGTGTCGCCATCACCCGCAACAGCCTGAAGAGCAACGACCAGGTGCTGGTCGGCCTGCTGCCGGCCGCTGGCGAGCCGATCGGCGCGCTGCGCGCACTGACCCCGGCCGCTGGCGAAGTGCTGAAGGATGTGAGCTTCGGCGACTACGAGCAGTTCGAGTTCAAGGGCTGGAACAACGACACCGTGCACGGCTATGTGGTCAAGCCGCACAACTACCAGGAAGGCAAGTCCTACCCGGTCGCGTTCCTGATCCATGGCGGCCCGCAGGGCAGCTTCGGTAATGGCTGGAGCTACCGCTGGAACCCGCAGACGTACGCAGGCCAGGGCTACGCCGTGGTGATGATCGACTTCCACGGCTCCACCGGGTACGGCCAGGCCTTCACCGATGCGATCAGCCAGCACTGGGGCGACCGTCCGCTGGAAGACCTGCAGAAGGGCTGGAGCGCGGCGCTGAAGAAGTACGACTTCCTCAACGGTGACAAGGCCTGCGCACTGGGCGCCAGCTACGGCGGCTTCATGGTCAACTGGATCGCCGGCAACTGGAACAGCCCGTTCAAGTGCCTGGTCAACCATGACGGTGTGTTCGACCAGCGCATGATGGGCTATGCCACCGAAGAACTGTGGTTCACCGAGTGGGAGCAGGGCGGCACGCCGTACCAGAAGGCGGCGAACTACGAGAAGTTCAACCCGGTCAACCACGTGGCTGACTGGAAGAAGCCGATCCTGGTGATCCACGGCCAGCAGGACTTCCGCATTCCGGTCGAGCAGGGCCTGGCTGCATTCACCGCGGCCCAGCGCCAGGGCATCGAGTCGAAGTTCCTGTACTTCCCGGACGAGAACCACTGGGTGCTGAAGCCGAACAACAGCATCCTCTGGCATGACACCGTCAACGCCTGGCTGAAGCAGCACATCGGCGAATAAGCGATACCGGCGCCGCCCTTGTGGCGGCGCCCGGCTTTCCGGTAGTGCCGGCCGCTGGCCGGCAACTGCACGTTGCGACCTACCTACATGGGGTTGCCGGCCAGCGGCCGGCACTACCAGGATGCCTGCATGCCCTCGACTGCCCTGATCCAGAACGACATCGTCGTCTTCGGCCTGATCGCCGCCACCCTCGGCGCCGTGTTCTGGACCGCTTCGCGCGAGCAGGGCCTGTGGAAGCGCTTCTATACCTTCGTGCCGGCGCTGCTGCTGTGCTATCTGCTGCCGGGCATCTACAACACGTTCGGCCTGATCGACGGGCAGAACACCAAGCTGTACAACCCGATCGCACGCGACATCCTGCTGCCGGCGGCGCTGATCCTGCTGACCCTGGCGGTGGACATCAAGGGCATCCTGCGGCTGGGGCCCAAGCTGGTGCTGATGTACCTGGGCGCCTCGGCCAGCATCATGCTGGGTGCGGTGGTCGCGTTCCTGGTCATGCGTGCCATCCATCCGGACACCGTCGCCGGCGATACCTGGGCCGGCATGGCGGCACTGGCCGGCAGCTGGATCGGCGGCGGTGCCAACATGCTGGCCATGCGCGAAGTGTTCGATGTCAACGCGACCACGTTCGGCCAGTTCGCGGTGGTCGATGTGGGGGTTGGCTACGTGTGGATGGCGGCGTTGATCTTCATGGCTGGGCGCGCGGCGAAGATCGATGCACGCAGCGGTGCCGATACCTCCGCCATCGACGAGCTGAAGGAGCGCATCGCCCGCTTCCAGGCCGAGCATGAGCGCATTCCCAGCCTGACCGATCTGATGCTGATCGTGGCCGTGGCTTTCGGTGGCGTCGGCCTGGCCCACGCCATCGGCGCGCCGCTGGCAGCCTGGTTCAAGGTCAATGTCAGCTGGGCATCGCAGTTCAGCCTGGACGCGCCGTTCGTGTGGGTGGTGGTGCTGTCGACCACGCTCGGCCTGGGCCTCAGCTTCACCCGTGCACGTACGCTGGAAGGCGCGGGCGCCTCGCGCCTGGGCTCGCTGCTGCTGTACTTCCTGATCGCCTGCATCGGCATGCAGATGGATCTGCTGGCGTTGCTGGACCGCCCGTGGCTGTTCCTGCTCGGCATCATCTGGATCAGCGTGCACATCGTGCTGCTGTGGTGCCTGGGCAAGCTGTTGAAGGTGCCGTTCTTCTACTTCGCCATTGGTTCGCAGTCGAACATCGGCGGCCCGGCCTCGGCACCGGTGGTGGCCGCTGCGTTCCATCCCGCGTTGGCGCCGGTAGGCGTGCTGCTGGGCACGATGGGCTATGCCACCGGCACCTATCTGGCGTATGTGGTCGGCATCACCCTGCGCGCGCTGGCCACGTGACCCACGGTAGCGCCGGGCCATGCCCGGCGAACCGCGTCGCGGCGGCGGATGTGCATGCCGCCGGGCATGGCCCGGCGCTACCGATGCGTCATGCCACCGGCAAGCCGCGTTCGATCAGCCACGCCTTTGCGTCTTCGGCATCCTGTTCAAACCACGCCTTCGTCGACCCCAATCGATACGTATACCCCCACGCATCCATGTCGGCC
The DNA here is from genome assembly GCF_052665395.1 of Stenotrophomonas sp. 3(2025). Lineage (NCBI taxonomy): Bacteria > Pseudomonadati > Pseudomonadota > Gammaproteobacteria > Lysobacterales > Lysobacteraceae > Stenotrophomonas > Stenotrophomonas sp. 3(2025). Next base: position 111,989 of record NZ_JBQOIF010000007.1, read on the forward strand.
ATCAGCCGCTCACTGCCGACACCAGGCAGGTGCCCGGCCAGCACGATCTGCAGGTAGCAGGTGGCGTCTTCTTCGGGTACCGAATCGGTGGCGTCGGTATGCACCTGCGCGCGCCGCTCCGGTGGCAGCACGATCAGGTGGCAGGCTTCGTGCAGCATCGAATGCACCGGTGTGTCATCGCGCACGTACACGTCGCTGGCGATGATGCCCGCCTCGGGCTCGCCCCAGTAACTGCCCGGGATCGGCTCGCCGGCCGCAACGTGATGCAGCCGCAGCTCATGCGCGGCGAGCAGGCGCTGGGCATCGGCGAAGGCGATGTCGCCGACGCGGGTAACGTTCGGTTCGGGCGTGGTATCAGTCATGCGGGTCAGGCAGCCCCGCCCATGCAGGCACGGGCGGGGCAGGGGGTCAGGGTTTGTCCGGGCCTTCAGGCAGCGCCACGGAGATGTCCAGCACGTCGTGCTGGCCATCCTTGACCAGGTCCACCTTCACTGCATCGACGTCGATGTTGACGTACTTCTTGATCACTTCCAGCAGCTCGCGCTGCAGCAGCGGCAGGTAGTCGGGACCGCCACGGTGGCTGCGCTCCTGCGCGATGATGATCTGCAGGCGGTTCTTGGCGGTTTCGGCGGTGGTCTTCTTCGCTTTGAGGAAATCAAACAGGCCCATGCTTACCCTCCGAACAGCTTGCTGAAGAAGCCCTTCTTCTCGACGTTGGTGAAGCGCATCGGGCGTTCTTCGCCGAGGATGCGTGCGACGGCGTCGTCATAGGCCTGGCCGGCAGCGGATTCGCCATCCAGGATGACCGGCTCGCCCTTGTTGGAGGCATTGAGCACGTCGCCCGATTCGGGGATCACGCCGATCGCCTTCAGGCCAAGGACTTCCTCGACGTCGGCGATGCTGAGCATCTCACCGCTTTCCACGCGCACCGGGGTGTAGCGGGTCAGCAGCAGGAAGGCCGGCACGTCCTGGCCGGATTCGGCCTTGTGGGTCTTCGAATCGAGCAGGCCGATGATGCGGTCCGAGTCGCGTACCGAGGACACTTCCGGGTTCACCACCACCACGGCGCGGTCGGCGAAGTACATCGCCAGGAAGGCGCCCTTCTCGATGCCGGCCGGGGAGTCGCAGATGATGTAGTCGAAGCCGTCGGCAGCCAGGTCCTTCAGGACCTTGCCCACGCCTTCCTGGGTCAGCGCATCCTTGTCGCGCGTCTGCGAGGCAGCCAGCACGAACAGGTTGTCGAAGCGCTTGTCCTTGATCAGGGCCTGCTTGAGGGTGGCTTCGCCGTGCACGACATTCACGAAGTCGTACACCACGCGGCGTTCGCAGCCCATGATCAGGTCGAGGTTGCGCAGGCCGACGTCGAAGTCGATCACCGCCACCTTCTTGCCACGCCTTGCCAGGCCGCAGGCCAGGCTTGCGCTGGAAGTGGTCTTGCCGACGCCGCCCTTGCCGGAGGTGACTACGATGATTTCAGCCAAAGGACTTCTCCTGATGATTCTGTTTGAGGTGCTGCATCAGTCCAGCGCAGCGATCTTGATCTGGTCCTGTTCCAGCCACACCTGCACGGCCTTGCCGCGCAGGGTTTCCGGTACATCGTCCAGTACCTTGTAGTGGCCTGCAATGGCGACCAGTTCCGCATGGAAATCACGGCAGAAAATGCGTGCCGCGGTGTTGCCCTGGGCCCCCGCCAGCGCACGGCCGCGCAGGGTTCCGTAGATATGGATGCTGCCATCGGCGATGACCTCGGCGCCGGCGCCGACGGTGGCCATCACGGTCAGGTCGCAGTTTTCCGCATACAGCTGCTGCCCCGAACGCACGTTGCCCAGCTGCATGCGACCCGGCTGTGGCGCGGCGGCATCGGCAGTCTTGCCCATCGGCGTGGCCTGAGCCGGAGCCGGCGCGGCCTTCGCTTCGGCGCGCGCGGCACGGCGCGGTTCCGGTGCGGGGGCCGGCGGCGGGGCAGGTTCTGCCTCGGCGCGCTCGTACTGGGCGCGGAACTTGGCCAGCAGCGGCAGGCCGAGCTGCTGCGAGAGCAGGTCGACCGCACTGGTGCCATAGGCCAATGCCACCGGCAGTACGCCGGCACCGCGCAGGCCATCGACCAGCGCCTGCGCCGTTGCCACGTCGGGCACCTGGCTGAGGCCGCCGAAGTCCAGGATCACCGCTGCACGGCCGAACAGCTTCGGCGCACGGCTCACCCGCTCCTGCATTTCCTGCACGAGGCGTTCAACATCGAGGGTGCGGATGCGCAGGTTGGCAATGCCCACCTGGCCGATCTTCAGTTCACCGGCCTGTTCGTAATCGAAATTCACTGCCACGCTCAGGTCCCCGTCGACCGCTGTGCCTGCGCCGGCAGCTGCCGGTCGCGCGCCCATGCAACATCAGGCAGCTTGCCGCCATAGGTGTCATTCACCCACGGGAAGCTGCACAGTTCCTTGGCCAGCATGCTCGCGCGCACGTCCACCTGCGGCATGGTGTTCTGGCCCAGCTCGCGGAAGCCGAAGCTGCCGTGGAACAGCAGGGCGGCATCGGCGCCGTGGTCCAGGAACACCTCGCAGGTCATCTGCGGGTAGCGCAGCTCGGCGAAGCTCTGGGCGTCGGCATAGAACGCACGGCCGACGCCACCACCGCGACGGCGGCTGGCGACCACGATGCGGTCGATATAGAAGAAGGGGGTGTCCAGGTGTTGCTTGAACCAGGCGAAATTGCTGCTGTCGTGCTGGCTGTCGCTGCCGAAGCCGATCAGGAAGCCGGCCAGGTTGCCGTCGCGCTCGGCGACGCGGAAATATTCAGCGGTTGCATAGAACAGGCGCAGGCGCTCGGCATCCAGGGGAAGGATGGCCAGGCCAGCATTGTTGTTCAAAGCCAGGACGGAATCGAGCTCGTGCTCGCGCACGTCGCGGATGACAATCGACATTGTGACTCCGTGGGGTAACGCGGTTGGTCCCATGTACGGACCCTGCGCATGATTATTGCATGCCCGGGGTGGGCTGCGGCATGAACAGGGGACCGCACCGAACATGACTTTATGCCCTTGGGCCCTGACGCGCACAGGCTACGATGGGCCATGCTGGCCCGACTCAACCACAATGCGATGCTGCGCTACTCCGGGTTGTTCACCTGGGGCACCGTCGGCCTTTGGCTTGCGATCTACCTGATCGATCCGGTGTCGCTGACACTGGAAAGCCTGGACGGCGAGGCCGGCTTCCGGATCATTCCCTGGGCCTCGGCCTACCTGGCCTTCGGCTTCGTGTACTGGGTGCTGACGCGCTCGCTGGGCGAAAGCCGGCCCGGCTTCTTCGACCATGCCGCGCTGATCCTGCTGACGGCCTGCGCGATCGGCGTGAGCTACTTCTCCGGCACCGCACTGGGCAGCATCCTGCTGATGGTGGTGGCAGGCCTGCTGCCATGGCTGCTGGGCCCGCGCATCGGGGTGGTGTGGCTGGTGGCCAGCAACCTGGCGGTGCTGCCGGTCTACATCCAGCCGCTGGGCTTCCCGCCGGTCATCGCCGTGCTGCAGGCCGTCGGCTACATGGGTTTTTCCAGCTTCGTGTTCGTGATCGCGCTGGTCGCCCGCCGCCAGGCCGAGGCCCGCGAGGAGCAGCGACGGTTGAATGCAGAGCTGCGCGCCACCCGTGCGCTGCTGGCCGAAAGCGCGCGGGTGAACGAGCGCACCCGCATTTCGCGCGAACTGCATGACCTGCTGGGCCACCAGCTGACCGCGTTGACCCTGAATCTGGAAGTGGCCGGCCACCTCGCCGAAGGGCAGGCGCTGGAGCACGTGAAGCGCTCGCATGCCCTGGCCAAGCTGCTGCTGGGCAACGTGCGCGAGGTGGTCAGCCAGCTGCGCGAAACCGGCGCCATCGACCTGGCCGCTGCGCTGCGTCCGCTCACCGAGCACGTGCCGTCGCTGGACATCCAGCTGGAGATCGAGGAGCCGCTGAACGTGGAAGACCCGCAGCGGGCCCACGTGCTGCTGCGCTGCACCCAGGAGATCATCACCAACACGGTGCGCCATGCCGGCGCCCGCCACCTGTGGCTGCGGGTGTACCGTGAGGTCCCGGACCAGGTGGTGGTGGAGGCCCGCGACGATGGCGTCGGGGCGGAAACGGTCAATGTGGGCAATGGTTTGCGCGGCATGCGCGAACGCCTGCAACAATGTGGAGGCCAGCTGCAGGTGGAGACCCGCCCCGGCGAAGGCTTCCGGCTGCGGGCGACGGTACCGGCAACGGTGCTGGCAGCCCTTACCCAGGTTCCTGAAGGAGTGCGTTGATGATTCGCGTCTGCCTGGTCGACGACCAAACCCTGGTGCGGCAGGGGATCCGCTCGCTGCTGGCGCTCGACGACGGCATCGAAGTGGTGGCCGAGGCCGCCGATGGCCGCCAGGCGGTCGAGCTGATCCCGCAGATCCGCCCGGACGTGGTCCTGATGGACATGCGCATGCCGGTGATGTCCGGGCTGGAGGCGCTGCAGGTGCTGTCACGGCAGGAACAGCTGCCGCCGACCATCATCCTGACCACCTTCGACGATGACCAGCTGGTGCTGGCCGGGCTCAAGGCCGGTGCCAAGGGCTACCTGCTCAAGGACGTGACCCTGGCGCAGCTGGTCGGGGCGATCCGCACGGTGGCCGATGGCGGTTCACTGGTGCAGCCGGCGGTGACCCAGCGGCTGCTGTCCGGGCTGGAGCACATGCGCAACGACTTCGTCAGCCTGGACCGGCCCGACCCGCTGACCGACCGTGAGACCGAGATCCTGCGGCTGATGGCCAGCGGTTTCTCCAACAAGGAGATCGCCAATTCGCTGGGGGTCGCCGAGGGCACGATCAAGAACCATGTGTCCAACATCCTTTCCAAACTGGGCGTACGTGACCGTACGCGTGCAGTCCTGAAAGCGTTTGAACTCCAGTTGGTGTGAGGAAAATCCTTTAGCGACAAAGACTTGGCACGCAGCCTGGGCCCGGATTCAGGGTTGCCCCCCACTTGCCCCCTACATGCCGGGTACGCGGATGCGTTACCCTTCGAATTCTTTGTGCATACAAATGCGCAGCCGGCACGGAAACCGGTGCGCCAATCCCGATAACCAATGCCCGCGAAGCCTGCTAGGATTGGCGCTTCGCTTCAATCAACCCGGCCGTGGGATCGGCCCCGGAGACTCTCTGAATGACCCGTATTATCGAGTTCCTGATCGCCTTGGGGATCGTGGCTGGCCTGTTCGTCATCATTGGCGTCTGTCTGCCGGGCGAGCGTCACATCACCGAAAGCATCGAGACCAACCGCAAGATGACGATCGTGTACGACACGGTCAGCAGTCTGCGCCGCTTCAAGGACTGGAACCCGCTGGTACTGCGCGATCCCGCCGTTGAACTGAAGCTGTCCGGCCCGGCCTCCGGCGTCGGTGCCACTCTCGACTACACCTCCAAGGACCTGGGCACCGGTTCCTGGAAGGTGACCGAAGCCGAAGAGAACAAGCGTGTTGTGATCGCCGTCGACGATGCCTCCAAGGGTCACGACAAGGTCACCACCTTCACCCTGGAGCCGACCGGCAAGGGCGGTCGCAACGTCAAGATCACCCAGGACTACTCGGTGAAGTATGGCTTCGACCTGTTCGGCCGCTACGCAGGCCTGTATGTCAGCCGCCAGATCGGCGATGACATCAAGATGGGCCTGTCGCGCCTGGCGAACATGCTGGCCACCGTGCCGAATGTCGACTACCGCACCTCCGAAGCCCCGCTGACCGATCTGGGCATCGTCGATGTCCCGGCCGAAGACCTGCTGGTCGTCACCGCCGGTAATGTCGACCGTGGCCAGGATTCCATCACCAAGTCCATCAAGGACAACCAGGAGTGGATCAAGCGCGTGATCGAGGCCAATGGCCTGGAAGCCGCCGGTCCGCTGCGTATCATCACCACCGATTTCGGTGCTGAGAAGTACGCCTTCGACATCGCCCAGCCGGTGAAGAAGAAGGGTGCCGAAGGCGTGCCGGCCGAACAGCTGACCGTCAAGATCGACGGTGGCGCTCCGGTCAAGTACGTCCGCGTTGCTCCGCACCGTTCGGCGCATGCGGCCTACACCGGTCACATGGCAGGCCTGGACGTTGCCCGCAGCGCCCTGCGCGCCTGGGCCGTGACCTCGGGTAACGAAGTGATCGACCGTCCGTACGAAACCTGGAAGGACGGCGTGGACAAGTCGTTCACCCCGGAAGCGACGTACGACATCTACTGGGCCGTCAAGTAAGCTTCGGCTGACCCATGTAGTGCTGGACACGAAAACGCGCCGCTTCCTGCGGCGCGTTTTTTTTCATCCCGAGCCCGGTGTCGGGCATTGCGCAAGGAGCTGTCATGTTCAATTCCGAACGACGCGCGCGTAAACCGTCGTTGCTGGCCTGCCTGGGGGCGCTGCTGGCAGCCGCCTCGATCGGCCTCTCGGCCTATGCCGCGCATGGCGTGTCCGATCCGCTGGCGCAGCAGCACCTGAACATGGCGGCGTTGTACGCCTTTGCCCACGGAGCGGTACTGACCGCCCTCGGCCCGCGCGCGCAGGGCGCGATCGCGCATCTGTCGTTGTACGTGCTGCTGCTGGGCGTGCTGCTGTTCTCCGGCAGCCTGGTGGGCGGTGCGCTGTGGCAGTGGCCGACCCGGCTGGCGCCGGTAGGTGGCACCACGCTGATGGCCGGGTGGGTACTGCTGGCGATCAACGCGCTGCGGCGGTGACTGCGTCGAAATTGTCGCTTCAATCCGTGCTGATGCGATCTGCAGCGTTCATGGGCGTTACTTTTCTTTTCGCGCGAAAAGAAAAGTAACCAAAAGAAGCGCGCCGCCGGCCGCGAGCCGGTGCGGCGCACCGGTGCCCTGCGCTCCTCGGCCCGTCGAGGGACGGTGCGGGAACTCGCTGCGCTCAGACACCCGCACCTCTTCGCCCTCGCCGGGCCTGCGGTGCTCGGCTCGCTTGAAGGCGGACCCAACAGCCGCGCGCTGACCCGTCATGGAGGCTTCGAGCGAAGCGACCGGCTTTTGTCTTTGCCATCCCGTAGTGGACGCATGCGAAGTCCGCCCGGGCAGCTCCATGGATTTCGCCTTGCAGCCGCCACGAGCGGCTCAGCCGTTGGCCGGTGTCCAGCACCAGTGCCACGGTTCGTAGACGATCCCATGCGGGTTGTCGCGCGGATAGCTCAGATGGAACCCGTGCGCCGCGGCATTGGCCTGCAGCCACGCAAACGCAGCCGTCGCCTCGAAGGTCTCCTCTGCCGGCGCATCCCCCGGTGTGCCGATGTCCAGCGCGTGACCACTGTGGTGTTCGCTGAAACCAGGGGCGGCATTGACCGTCAGGATCTGCGGCACGCTCTGCCCGCGCGCCAGCTTGCGTTCGAAAATGCCGAGCTGATACGCATGGCTGCGGAAGCCGGAGATCGCGTCCAGTGCAATTCCATCCCGGGCGGCATGCAGGCGCATCCGTCGCCAGCCCTGCGCGGCACCGCAGCGCAGCCACAACGGGCGGGCAAAGCGATCACGTCCGGCCAAGTGCAGCACGCACGGCTCGGCTTCCAGTGCCAGCCCGCTGTCGTGCGCATAGCGCTGTGCATCCAGGCCCAGCTGCTGCAGGCGCTGCTGCAGGCCAACCAGCGGCAGCCACTGGTCTTCCAGTGCAGCGCCGAACGGTCGTGACCGTGCGCTATCCAGCAGGGCCAGCGCTTCCTCCACGCCGGGCTCGCGTGGCAGGCGCGGCACCAGCGAGTGCACACCGTGCGCCAGTACTGCCGCCAGGTAGCGGCCATCGCGCTTGCGCCGCAGTACCCATTGCGCGCGGGCCAGCAGGCGGGCGTCGAGATTGCTGCGCGCGCGCAGCAGCGGCGCAGGCCACAGTTCGACGGTCTCGGTGTTGATCAACAGCGGAGTGCTACGGTGCATCGATCCAGCTTACTGCCGTGGCGCCGTGCCGGCCACCTTGCGCAGCGCCTCCAGCAGGGCCTGCGGGCGCTCCAGGCTGAGCAGCAGGGTGCTGCCGCCGCGCACCGGAATCGCCAGCGTGCGTGCGCGGTCGGTGACCAGGGCAAAGCCCTTGCCGCCGCCCTGCAGGCGGAAGTGCCCGGAGTAGAAGCCGGGCATGCTGTAGCCGTTGGTCTTGAAACGGATGCCATAGCGGCGATCACGGCTCAGGTCGACCACCTCGGCCTGGTCCAGCAGCAGGTCGGCCACCGGCGTGCGGCGACGGTACAACGTCGAACGCACGTCCAGCACGTTGCCTGCCAGCTCCACCCGGCGACGGAAGAACGCCCAGCCCAGGCCGATGCCCATCAGCACGATCACCGCCAGGCTCCATGCCGCGCTGCCGCCCATCAGGAAGAATGGCGGCGACAGGGTGACCTCCATCCAGGGAGCCTCGCTGCGATTGTCGTGCAGCTGTGCCCACATGCCCACGCCCAGTACCGCCAGCAATGGCAGCAGCACCCACAGCACCCGCAGCGAAGAACTCTCGGCAACCTCGAAGGGGCGTGCATCACTGCCGCTCATCGCTGCGCCTCCACCCAACGCGCAACGTCATCGATCAGCTGCCCATCGACGTGGCCCGGCTGCGCGTATTCCTTCAATGAACTGGGGCCGCTGCCGGCGATGCCGATGTGGTTGAGGGCAGGGTAGGCCTTCCATTGCACGTCCCGGCGATCGGCCAGGGCTTTTTTCCACAGTGCCCAATCCGTTTCCGGTACCTGGAAGTCACGGCCTCCGTGCAGCATCAGCAGTGGCTTTTTCAGCGCCACTGCGTCGCCGCGTGCGTTCACCGCTTCGATGCTTTTCCAGAACGTCTGCGGCACGCCCAGTGGCAGTTCGCTGGCCGGCACAAGAGTTTCGCTGCGGGCCGCGGCGATCTGCGCGTCGAGCTTGTCCAGGAACGCTTGTTCCGGGGCGCTGATCGAGCCGTCCAGCGACAGCAGGTAGCGGTTCTGCTCCGGCAGCAGTTCAAGCAATGTGCGCGCCGGCGCGGCCCACAGGATCGCGCCGCGCGCCTGTGGCCAGCGGCTGGCGATGCGCGGGGCGAGCATGCCGCCCTGGCTGTGGCCGAGCACGAAGATCCGCTTGCCGTCGATGCGTGGGTCCGCCGCCAACGCGCTCAACGCTGCGATGGCATCGTCGGTGGTCTCGTCATCAACGTTGAAGCTGCCGCTCTGGAAGTCCTGGGGACGGGCATGGGTGCGCTTGTCGTAGCGCAGCACGGCGATGCCCTGGGCGGCCAAGCCGCGGGCGATGTCCAGGAACGGGCGGTTGCCACCGATGGTTTCGTCGCGATCCTGAGGGCCGGAGCCGTGCACCAGCACTACGGCCGGGAACGGTCCTTTGCCCTTGGGCAGGGACAATGTGCCGGGCAGCGCACCGCGTGCCTGTGGCACGCTGAAATCGGCCTCGCTGTAGTCCGCGTCGGCCGGCGGTGGCGGTGCCTTGGCGGCCGGGGCCGGGCGCAGCAGCAGGCCAGCCACTTGGTCCTGCCCGTTCACCGCCACCTGCGCGATCACCGCGCCACTGGCGAACTGCAACGGTACTTCCACCAGGTGCACGCCCTGCTGCTCGCTGCTGTGCGCCGGGCCGCGCTGCTTCAGTTCACCCAGCGACCGCCACAGGCCCTGCAGCTTGTCGGCAGGCACAGCCGCGGCCATCTGCGGGGTCAGCATGGACTCGGCATCGGCGGTGCGCCCTGCCTGCAGGTGATCGAGCAGGCGTGCTGCGACCTGCTGCGGTTCGCCAGCGGATGCACTGGAGGCCAACAGGGCAAGGGAAACAGCAAGCAACGAGCGGCGTGCGCTCATGGTCACAGCTCCTTCTTGAAGACCAGCAGGGCCGGGCGCATTGGCGCCGGGACGATGATGTTGACCAGTTCCCAGCCCAGCTGGCCCTGGCGGCTGAGTTCGGCCTGGATGTCATCGGCCTTCTGCAGGCCCATCATGGATGTCTTGACCTCGACGGTCAGGTAGCTCCAGCGCTTGCTCATTCCTTGTCCTCCGGCGATGGCTTGGGTTTCGGCAGGCGGCCTGCCTTGCGCAGTGCGTCGCGCAGCATGTATTCGATCTGTGCGTTGAGGCTGCGCAGTTCATCGTCCGCCCAGCGCTGTGCGGCCGCCAGGACCTCGGCGTTGATGCGCAGCGGATAGGCTTTTTTCTCGCTCATGCAGACTCCTGGCGGGGCGGTGGGGCGCCCCGTTGCGAGGGTGGCTCAGTACAGCGAGCCGGTGTTGACGACCGGCTGCGTGCCGCGGTCCGAGCACAGCACGGTCAACAGGTTGCTGACCATGTGCGCCTTGCGCTCCTCGTCCAGCTGCACCACGCCGTTCTTCTGCAGCTCGGCCAGCGCCATCTCGACCATGCCGACCGCACCGGCGACGATGCGCGTGCGTGCGGCGATGACCGCATTGGCCTGCTGCCGCTGCAGCATCGCCTGGGCGATTTCAGCGGCGTAGGCGAGGTGGCTGATGCGCGCATCGATCACCTGCACGCCGGCATCGGCCAGGCGCTCGGCCAGTTCGTTCTTCAGGTGCTGGGAGATCTCGCTGGCATGGCTGCGCAGCGCCAGCTGGCCGTCCTCGTGCTGGTCATAGGGGTAGCTGGTGGCCATCGCGCGCAGCGCCGATTCGGACTGGATGTGCACGAAGCTCTCGTAGTCGTCCACGTTGTAGACCGCTTCGGAGGCATCGACCACCTGCCAGACGATCACCGCAGCGATCTCGATCGGGCTGCCGTCCAGCTCGTTGACCTTCAGCTTGCCGCTCTCGAAATTGCGCACGCGCTGGCTCACGCGGCGCTTGCTGAAGAAGGGATTGTTCCAGCGCAGGCCGTTGTCCTTGACGGTGCCGACGTACTTGCCGAACAGGCTGACCACCGCCGCCTGGTTGGGCTGCACGGTGTACAGACCGGCCAGCGCGACCAGCGCCAGCGCAGCGATCAGCAGGCCGGCCAGGATCAGCAGCACGTTGGGCGAGCCGGTGCTGGCCTTCGCTGCGACCCCGGCCACGAACAGGGCGCCGCCGGCGAGGGCTATGACCAGGGACCCGGCGAGCGCGCCCAGGCCGTTGAGGGAGGACAGCGACTTCTCTTTCATGGCGGTACGTCCTTGAGGGTTCGAATTTAAGATATCAAAGTGATATCACATTCGGGCTACCGTTCGTCGGCTGAGCGTGCCCAGGCGCTGCGGCTGGACCGGCTAGAATGCCCACCCGCCTTCACATCGCTGCTGGAACCCCGCCATGGCCAAGCTTGGAACCCCGTTGTCCCCCTCCGCCACCCGTGTGCTGCTGCTGGGTTCGGGCGAACTTGGCAAGGAAGTGGCCATCGAACTGCAGCGGCTGGGCGTGGAAGTGATCGCTGCCGACCGTTACGCCGATGCCCCGGCCATGCAGGTGGCACATCGTTCGCACGTGATCGACATGCTGGACGCGATGGCCCTGCGCCAGTTGATCGCCCAGGAGCAGCCGCACCTGGTGGTGCCCGAGATCGAGGCGATCCATACCGAGACCCTGGTGCAGCTGGAGCAGGAGCAGGGCCTGCGGGTGATCCCGACCGCGCGTGCTGCGCGCCTGACCATGGATCGTGAGGGCATCCGCCGCCTGGCCGCCGAGACGCTGGGCCTGCCGACCTCGCCGTACCGTTTTGTCGACACCGAGGCCGAGTACCGCGCCGCCGTGGCGGCGATCGGCCTGCCGTGCGTGGTCAAGCCGGTGATGTCGTCCTCGGGCAAGGGCCAGAGCACGCTGCGCAGCGAGGCGGACATCGCCCCCGCATGGGAATACGCGCAGACCGGTGGCCGTGCCGGCGCCGGCCGCTGCATCGTCGAGGGTTTCATCGACTTCGATTACGAGATCACCCTGCTGACTGTACGCCACGCCGGCGGCACGTCGTTCTGCGCACCGATCGGCCACCTGCAGAAGGAGGGCGACTATCGCGAAAGCTGGCAGCCGCAACCGATGTCGGACAAGGCGCTGGCGCGTGCCGAAGAGATCTCGCGCGCGATCACCGATGACCTCGGTGGCTGGGGGCTGTTCGGCGTCGAACTGTTCGTGAAGGGCGACGAGGTGTGGTTCAGCGAAGTATCGCCGCGCCCGCACGACACCGGCCTGGTGACGCTGGTATCGCAGGAGCTGAGCGAGTTCGCGCTGCATGCGCGGGCCATCCTCGGCCTGCCGATCCCGGTGATCCGCCAGAGTGGCCCATCGGCCTCGTGCGCGCTGCTGGCGCATGGCGAAGGCGTGCCGTACTTCAACAACGTGGCCGCCGCACTGCAGGTGCCGGACACCGCCGTGCGCCTGTTCGGCAAGCCGAGCGTGCATGGCCATCGCCGCGTGGGCGTGACCCTGGCGCGCGCGGAATCCATCGACGAAGCGCGCGCCATCGCGCGTGAGGCCGCCGAAGCGATCGGCGTCGAGCTGCGCTCGTAAAACGGTAGCGCCGGGCCATGCCCGGCGGCTTCCCATAGGGCGCGCGACGCGGCCGGAAAAGCCGCCGGGCATGGCCCGGCGCTACCGGCTTATTTCACATCCACCCATACCAGGTGGTGGTCGCTGCCATCGGCGATCTTCGCTTCGGCACTCTCATTGGCCGGCCAGAACACGCCGCTGCCAAGGTACTCGAAACCGACCGAGGGCAGCACGTAGTCCAGGCGCATGGTGCCGGACTTCGGGCCGAAATCGCCGGTGGCATGGAACGGCGCACCCTTGCGGGCAATGCCCTTGGCCGCATAGGCCAGGCTGGTCTGCTCGGCGCCCACGCTGCGTGGGGTGGGGTAGCGCAGTACGCGGGCGTTCTCGATCAGTTCGACGATCGCCTCATGGCGGCCATCGCCATCGACCGGATCATTGTTGAGGTCGCCAAGGATGACAAAACGCGCATCCTGGGCCAGGCCGCCGCACTGGCCCTTGTCGTCGCACAGCCACGGCTTGTCGCCCTTGGACAGGTACTCCTGCCACAAGCGCAGTTCGTCATGGTTGCGCGCGGCGTTGCGCTTCTCCGGGCCGTCGAACACCGGCGGCGTCGGGTGCGAGACCAGCGCGTGGACCACGCCGGCCGGGGTCTTCACCGGCACGTCCCAGTGCGACTTCGACGACAGCCGCAGCTGCGACCAGACGGTGTCGTTGTAGAAGCTCTTGCCGGTGCGCGGATCGACCGGGCGGATCGCGCCGGGCATCGCACTCCACTTCAGCAGCTGGAAGCTGCGCACCTTGGCTTCGTCGATCGGGTAGCGCGACAGCACCAGCATGCCGTACTGGCCCGGGTGCAGGCCGTAGCCCCAGGCGTCGTTGCCGCGACCGCGGCCTTCGCCGCCGACCACGCCGTTGTTGTCCAGGTCCAGGCCACTGGGCACACCGGTGTTCACCGGCGCCAGGTAGCGGTAGGCGAAGTGCAGCGGCTTGCCGCCACCGGGCTGGGCCACTTCCAGGTAGCGCTTCTGGAACAGGTCGGCGGCACGATGGGCGTCATCGAAGTCGAACTCGTTCAGCAGCACCAGGTCAGGGCGCGCCTGCTGCAGTACCGCGGCGATCTTGCGCGCATGTTCGCTGTCGCCTTCCAGCTCGGCGATCAGGCCGCCGGCTTCGTCCGAATACAGCGAGGTGTTGTAGGTGGCCAGGCGCAGCGCTGCAGACGGTTTTTCGGTCATCGCGGGGGACGTGGCAAAGGCGGGAGCGGCGGCGCCACAGAGCAGGGCCAGGCCGAGAATCAGGGGTTTGGCGTTCATGGGCCCTATTGTGCACCTGGCCCGGTGTCAGTGGTTTGTCAGCGTCCGTCCAGTTCGTCATCGAAATCATGCCAGCGGCGGCCATCGTAGGCCTCCAGCGGGCGATAGCGCCGCTTGTAGTCCATCTTCTGGTGCTCGCGTATCCAGTAGCCCAGGTACAGATGGGGCAGGCCCTCGCGGCGGGCCCACTCCAGCTGCTGCAGGATCGCGAACGTGCCCAGCCCGCGCGCGGCATGGGCGGGGTCGAAGAAGGTATAGACCGCCGACAGCCCGTGCTCGGTCACATCGGTTACTGCCACGCCCAGCAGCTGGCTGGGCTGCCCGTCGTGGCCGGGCAGGCGCATTTCCATGAAGCGCGTGTGCGACCAGCTGCCGATCAGGAACTGTTCGAACTCGTGCGGGCCGTGGTCGTCCATGCCGCCCTTGGCATGACGATGCACCAGGTAGCGGTGGTACAGCTCGAACAGATCCTCGCGTGGCATGGCCGCGGTGATGCGCACTTCCAGATCGGCGTTGCGGGCGGCGCAGCGGCGCTGGCTGCGATCCGGGGCGAAGCGGGCCACCGGAATGCGCACGGCGACGCAGGCGTGGCAGTTCGCACAATGCGGGCGATAGACCAGATCACCGCTGCGTCGGAAGCCCCAGCTCAGGGCCAGCGGGTACAGCCCGCCGAGGCGACGATCCTGCGGGTCCAGCACCAGGTCGCGTGCAACCCGGTCCGGCCAGTACCCGCAGGGGTGCTCGCCGGTCTGGAACAGTCGCAGTTCGTCGTCTCTGTCGCCGTGTCTCGCCATGGGCACAGCATAGCTCCAGCCTGTCGCAATGGCGGCGACTGTCCGCTGGATGAATGGAATGGGCGGCTGCGTCAACCGAGGTCGTGGTCAGGCGTTGTTGTCCTCCGAGGGTGAGGTGTTCACCCCGATGCCAATCCCATTCCCAGGAGTGACCCCATGATCCGTACCCCCCTGCTGCTGGCCCTGCTGCTCGGCACCTCCGCGACCGGCATTGCCTTGGCTGCCGACACCCCGGCTGCACCGGCGCAGCGTCCGGCCAAGCTGGATACCAATGGCGACGGCGTCATCGACCGCAGCGAAGCGGCGGCCAACCCGCGCCTGGCCGCAAAGTTCGACGAGCTGGACAGGAACAAGGACGGCAAGCTCTCGCGTGATGAACTGCCGCGCTGGAAGCATGGACGCCACGGTGGTCGCGGTGGCGAGCGCTGGGCCAAGCTGGACGCGAACAAGGATGGCCGCATCAGCCGTGAGGAAGCCAAGGCCGATCCGCGCCTGGCCGGGCGTTTCGACCAGCTCGACCTCAACAAGGATGGCTACCTGGACAAGGCCGACCGCGAGCTGCGCATGAAGCAGCATCGTGACGCCTGGTTCGCCGCGGCCGATACCAACAAGGATGGCCAGCTGAGCAAGGCCGAGTTCGACGCCGCCAAGGGCCCGATGCACGGCGGCCCGCGCCATGGCGGCCCGCGTGACGGCGCCGCGCCGAAGCCGCAGCGCTGATTTTCAATGCGGTGATCGACGACCACGCCGGCGCACTGCCGGCGTGGTCCGTTACAGGCGGCCGCTGAGCGTCATCGTGTAGGCCAGGGCACCGATGACGACCAGGTTCACCGCCATCATGCCGGTCAGGCCGTACATGGATTCGTACTTCCAGTTGATCCCGTTACGCCCACGCCGGGCTGCATCACGCGCGAGCAGCGGCGCCATGATTCGCCGCAGCGTCACCAGGCACTGGTAGTTGACCACCACCAGGCCCAGTGCCAGCACCAGCAGCTGCGCCCACATCGGCGCCTGCAGCAGCACGGTGAACAGGATGGCCAGGCACCAGCCCAGGCTGGTGCCGGTACTGAGGTTGACGAAGCGGCGGACCTGGACCTGCTCGGCACCGGTCTCTGCGTAGGACAGCAGGAAACGCCCTCCGAGATAGCTGCCGAGCGCGCCACCGACGACGCCACCGATGATCGCGGCCCAGCTTGACGCAGGCAGCATCTGCAGCTGGCCCAGCGTGGCGGTCAACGAGCCGAGCGCGGTGCCGCCGGCAGCGCTGGCGCCACCGAGGCCGAGCTTGCTGCCACCCACGCCGACGCCGGTTCCCAGCAGGATCGCCGCGCTGGCGGTGCCGGGCGCGGCGATCATCACCATCGACACCACCGCCGTTGCGAACGCAGCACTGGGCGCGCTGCTGCGTGCGAATTCGCCGAAGCGCTGCAGCAGGCCCTCGCGCACCTGCGCACGGGCACGTGACAGGCGCTTGCGTACCGCCGCGTCGCTCAGCCCGAGCAGGTCGGCGACCTGCTGCGAATGCTGGCCCTCGCGGTAATACAGCAGCAGCACTTCGCGGCTGTCGGCGGGCAGGGCAGAGATGATGTCTTCGGCAGCGATTTCCTCTTCCAGCCGCTGCAGGCGATCGGCCACGCCCGGGGTCGGATCCGCAGCCATGGTCAGCGCCACTTCGGCAGCCTCGCCGCTCAGCGGTCGACCACGTTGTGCGCGCAGCCAGTCGCGGGCGAGGTTGCGGGTGATCTGCCGCAGCCAGGGCAGGAAGCTGCTCGCGCTGCGCAGCTGGTGCAGCTGCTGCCAGCCCTTCACGAACGCTTCCTGGGCGATGTCCTCGCTGGCCTGGCGGTCGCCGGTGATGGCCAGGGCGATGGCGGTGACCGTGTTCTGGCAGGCCAGCACGATGCGGCCATAGGCATGCTGGCAACCGCTGCTGGCGGCCGGCAGTTCGCGTTCCAGGGTTTCGTCGATGCTTGCGGCGAAGATCGTCATGGCGGCGGGCTCCTGCAGGGATTGTGTCCCATGACGGAGGCGCGCGCCGAATGTGACCGGTTCGCGTCCCGGTAGCGCCGGCCTTGCCCGGCGGCGTCTCTGTCAGGCCGCTGCGCTCGCCGGGCATGGCCCGGCGCTACCTGCGCGTTACGTGGACGGCTGGATGCGGACCCGCACTTCCTCTTCTTCCGGCGGTGCCGGCGCGGTCGGCTGTGCTTGCTGCGGCTGTGCCTGCGGGGCGGGCACCGGCGCGGTTGGGGCAGGGGTACCGCGATGGCGCAGGCCGATCACCAGCGCCACGCCGGCGATCACCACCAGCAGGGCAATGCGGATGCGCCAGGCCCAGCCACGACCGCCGGTACTTTCCTGCACGTCATCGCGGAAGGCGAACTCGGCGGTCGGGTGGTCACGACGGGTGGTGTCGAGCAGGCGCGCCTCGCGCAGGATTTCGCGCGCGCGTGGCTGGTCGTCGGCACGCACGATCCACACCGCCGGGTAGGCGCCGGCATTGCCCAGGTCGGTATAGCTGAACTGGCCACGTCGACGGGTCTTGTACGAGCGCCCGTTGGTGACCTTCACCTGGATGTCGTGGCTGCGCAGGAGCTCGGCCACGCCTTCTACGGTTTCCACGCGCTGGCTGCTGAAAATCTGACGCATCGGTCAATCCTTGGCTGGCACGGCGGCCGCTGCTGCCTGGTCCGGAACCACGCGGATCAAGCCTTCCTGGGCGGTGCTGGCAACCAGCACGCCATCACGGGTGAAGAACTGGCCACGGGCCAGGCCGCGCGAATCCTGCGCACTGGGGCTGTCCAGCGAGTACAGCAGCCAATCGTCGGCGCGGAACGGGCGGTGGAACCAGATCGCGTGGTCCAGCGAAGCCATCTGCACGTGCGGATGGTAGTAGCTGATGCCGTGCGGGAACGTGGCCGTGCCCAGCAGGTGGAAGTCCGACGCGTAGGCCAGCAGTGCCTGGTGCAGCTCGGGAGCATCGCCCACGCGCTCGCTCAGGCGCAGCCAGACCTGGTGGTAGGGCGGGCGCTTGGGCGGGTTCAGTTCATCGCGGGGATACACATGGCGGAACTCGAACGGACCGCCGCGCGACAGCCAGCGCTGCACCTTGATCGGCAGGCGCTCAAGCACCTCCGCCGGCAACGGCCGGTTCGGTTCGATGTCTTCCGGTTGCGGCACTTCGGGCATCTTGTGCTGGTGCTCGGCACCGGATTCGGCCTGCTGGAACGAGGCCGCGCAGAAGAAGATCACCTTGCCATGCTGGATCGCGGTCACCCGGCGCACCGAGAAGCTGCCACCGTCGCGGGTGCGGTCGACGTCGTAGACGATCGGATGGTCGATGTTGCCGGCGCGGAGGAAATAGGCGTGCAGCGAGTGCACATGGCGACCATTGTCAACCGTGGCCTGCGCGGCCGCCAGGGCCTGGCCCAGCACCTGCCCGCCGAACACGTACTTGGTACCGATGTCGCGGCTCTGGCCGCGGAACAGGTTGTCCTCCAGCCGCTCCAGGGTGAGCAGATCGATCAGCTCGGAGACGACGGGTTCGGGCATGTCGTTCAAGGGGGCGGCCACAGCGATGAAAGAGGGGTCGATTATACCGGTGTAGGCCGGATGCCCCATCTTCGGCAGTGCCGGCCGCTAGCCGGCATCCGCAGGCGTCCCGGCAGGATTGCCAGGCTGCCGGCCAGCGGCCGGCAATACCGTTTACTTGCCGAGACGCGCCACCAGTGCCTGCAGTGCGTTCTGCGCATCCGGGGCGAACCAGGCCTCGACGAAGCGGTCGAGCTGGATCAGGTCCGGATGCAGGGCGTCGTGCAGCTCGGCGCGGGCGATGGCACGGGTCAGCAGCATCGGCTGCCGCGGCTGCTTCAGCAGGTCCTGCAGCCAGGCCACCGCACGGGCCGCCACCAGTTCGCCATCCACCAGTTCGTCGACCAGCCCGATCTGCAGCGCCTGTTCGGCCGGTACCAGCGCGCCGGTGGCCAGCAGCACGCTGGAGCGGTGCGCGCCCACCGCACGGCGCAACAGGCGCTGGATGCCTTCCGGTGCGATCAGGCCAACCTGCACCTCGTTCAGGCCGATGGCATACGGGCGCGCCGGATCGGCACTGCGTGCCATCACCCGGTAGTCGCAGCACAGGGCCAGCACGCAGCCGCCCGCCGGTGCATGGCCGGTGATCGCCGCAACCACCGGGATGCGGCTCTCGGCCAGCGTGCGTACCGCGCCGAAGAATGCGTTCCAGGTGTCCAGCAGCTTGTGCTTGTCATCGCCATGCGAGAGCAGGTGCGGCACGTCCATGCCGCCGGTGAAGATGCGCTCGCTACCCGACAGCACGATGCCGTGCGCGTCCTCGGCCATCGCCAGTTCGATGGCATGGATCAACTGCCGGCACAGCTCGGTGTCCAGTGCATTGACCGGCGGACGCGCCAGCCGCAGCTCGCGGATGGGGCCATGGTTGATCACCTCGATGAGCGTCGTCATGCTGCGGGTCTCGTTGCGAAGAAGGAACCTGGGCGATGATAACCAAACCATTCGTTGGCGTACTGTTGATGATGTGTGCGGGCGCAGCATCGGCGGCGGCCGCTGTGCCGGAGTGCGTCACCGTCTCGCAGGGCTGGGTACGTCTGCCGCCCAGCCCGACGGCGACGCCCATGACTGCCGGCTATGGCGTGATCCGCAACGGCTGCTCCACCGCGGTAACCATCATCGGTGCGCGCAGTGCGGGTTTCGGTGATGTGTCGTTGCACGAGACCCGGATCGTCGACGGGGTCAGCCGCATGCGTGCTGTCGAGCGCCTGCCATTGGCGCCGGGCGAACGCGCCGTGCTCAAGCCCGGCGGCCTGCACCTGATGTTGATGGACGGCAGGCGCGTATTGGCGGAGGGGCAGCCCGTGTGGCTGCAGGTGCAACTGGAGGGGGGCAGCGAAGTCAGCACGGCCCTGATAGTGCGCAAGGCCGCACCGTAACGCGGCGCTCGTTCCGCCGGGCATGGCCCGGCGCTACCCAGGCATCACTGCCGAATCCACATCGGTAGCGCCGGGCCATGCCCGGCGAGCGCGCAGCGCGTTGGGGCTTAATCGGTAGCGCCGGGCCATGCCCGGCGAGCGTGCAGCGCGGTGGGGCTTACGACCAGTCGTACGAGAACAGCACCGTGCGGCTTTCCGGCTCGTACAGCATCACGATCGCATCGGCACCGGTTGCACACCAGTTGTAGCCGGCCACTTCGGCCACGGCGAAGAACTTGTGGCCATCGCGGGTGATGATCGCGCGCTCGGCATCGTCCGGCGCATGACGGTCGTCGGCAGCCTCGGTGAACGCCAGCGCGAAGGCGGCTGGAATCTCCGCGGTTTCGATCCAGTTGCCGGTCGAGATCTGCCCACCCAGCACATCGAGGTAGGCCTGCTCGCCGGGCTCGCCGTCGCCATAGCGCGAATAGCTGGCCAGGCGTCCATGCTGCTGGAAGTACGCACGTGCCTTGCTGTAGCTCCCGCGCATCTCGGTGATGTGCTTCAGCGCGTGCTTGTCCTGCACCTGGTCGCCGATGAAGTAGCCCTCCTCACCGAGGAAACGCATGCGGTTGTCGCTGGTCAGTTCAAAGGCGATCCAGTTGGTGCCGGTGAACGCGTTGTGGTGTTCTTCGGTGGTTTCACCGATGCAGCCGTCGTAGGGCTCGATCGGGCACAGCATCGTGGCCACGCTGCCGGCCAGTTCCGGGCGCAGCACGCCCAGGTCGATCTTCAGCAGCGGCAACAGGTGCTGGCCAAGCCAGGCCTGGTCATCCGGGAACACGTCGGCGGGGAAGGGGACCATGCCGGGCAGCAGGTCGCGCAGTTCGGTCTGGTGGATCATGTCAGTCCTTTGATGTGGAACGGTAGCGCCGGGCCATGCCCGGTGGGGAGAGTGCCGGCCAGCGGCCGGCACTACCTTCAGGTGGACGCTCTGCGGATCGCGTCCGGCAGCGGCGCGCTCTTGCCGGTCTGCGTGTCCATCCAGACCACCACCACGTTGCCGTCCGAATACAGCCTCGACTCGTCCTGCTGGTCGACGATGCGATGACCGATGGTCACGCTGCTGTTGCCCAGGCGTTCGACGAACAGCTCGACCAGGATGTCGTTGGGCCACACGATCGGCAACCGGTAGTTGACGTTGGTGGCGGCCACCACCGGTGCGATGCGGTCGGTCATCGACACGCCTTCCACGCCCAGCATCCAGCGCACGCGCGCCTCTTCCAGGTAGGAGATGTACTTGGCGTTGTTGACGTGGCCCATGCTGTCCATGTCACGCCAGCGCACGCTGATCGGAATGCGGGCCAGGATCTTGTGTTCGCTGCTCATCAGGCGTCCTTCTTCTTCTTGGTGCCGGTCGTGGCGGTCTTGCTGGCCTTGCCGGTGCTCTTGGCGGCGGCTGCCTTCTTCGCCGGCTTCTCGGGCTTCACCTTGCGCGGCGGGCGCGCATCGGGCTTGTTGGCCACGGCGGCGGGCTGGTCCGGTCGCGCGCTGGTGGACGGCAGCATCCGTGCGAGGAACTGGCCGGTGTACGAAGCCGGACATGCGGCCACGTCTTCCGGCGTACCGGTCACCAGGATGGTGCCGCCGCGATGACCGCCTTCCGGACCCAGGTCGACGATCCAGTCCGCGGTCTTGATGACGTCCAGGTTGTGCTCGATCACCACCACCGTGTTGCCCTCGTCGCGCAGCTTGTGCAACACGCCGAGCAGTGCCTCGATGTCGTGGAAGTGCAGGCCGGTGGTCGGCTCGTCGAGGATGTACAGGGTGCGGCCGGTATCGCGGCGCGACAGTTCCTTGGACAGCTTCACGCGCTGCGCTTCACCACCGGACAGCGTGGTCGCGCTCTGCCCCAGCTTGATGTAGCTCAGGCCGACATCGACCAGGGTCTCCAGCTTGCGGGCGATGGACGGGACCGGTTCGAACAGCTTCAGCGCATCTTCGACGGTCATTTCCAGCACGTCGTTGATGTTGAAGCCCTTGTACAGGATCTCCAGCGTTTCGCGGTTGTAGCGCTTGCCATGGCAGACGTCGCAGGGCACGTACACGTCCGGAAGGAAGTGCATCTCGACCTTGATCAGCCCGTCGCCCTGGCACGCTTCGCAGCGGCCGCCACGCACGTTGAAGCTGAAACGGCCCGGCGAATAGCCGCGCGCGCGTGCTTCGGGCACCTGTGCGAACAGTTCGCGCAGCGGAGTGAACAGGCCGGTGTAGGTGGCCGGATTCGAGCGCGGGGTACGGCCGATCGGCGACTGGTCGATGTCCACCACCTTGTCGAACAGATCCAGGCCGTCGATCTCCTTGTACGGCGCGATCGGGTGCGAGGCGCCGTTGATCTCGTTGGCGGCCAGCGAGAACAGGGTGTCGTTGATCAGCGTCGACTTGCCCGAGCCGGACACGCCGGTCACGCAGGTCAGCAGCCCGGCCGGAATGGCCAGGTCCACGCCCTTGAGGTTGTTGCCGGTGGCGCCACGCAGGTGCAGCGTCATCTTCGGGTTCGGCTTGTGCCGGCGCGCCGGGATCTCGATCGCGCGCTTGCCGGACAGGTACTGGCCGGTCAACGAGCGCGGCGCATCCAGGATGTCCTGCAGGCTGCCCTGGCCGACGATCTCGCCGCCATGCACACCCGCGCCCGGACCGATGTCCAGCACGTAGTCGGCCAGGCGGATCGCATCTTCGTCATGCTCGACCACGATCACCGTGTTGCCCAGGTCGCGCAGGCGGGTGAGGGTGCCCAGCAGGCGCTCGTTGTCGCGCTGGTGCAGGCCGATGGAGGGCTCGTCGAGCACGTACATCACCCCGACCAGGCCCGCACCGATCTGGCTGGCCAGGCGGATGCGCTGGGCTTCGCCACCGGACAGGGTGTCGGCCTTGCGCTCCAGGGTCAGGTAATCCAGGCCGACGTCGACCAGGAAGCCGAGGCGTTCACCGATCTCCTTGACGATCTTCGCGGCGATCTCGCCTCGCCAGCCCGGCAGGCTCAGACTGCTGAAGAACTTCAGCGCTTCGTCGATCGGCAGCACCACCAGTTCCGGCAGCGGTCGATCCGCCACGAACACGTTGCGCGCGGCCTTGTTCAGGCGTGCGCCATTGCACTCGGGGCAGGCATGCTCGCTGATGTACTTGCCCAGTTCTTCCTGCACCGCCGCCGATTCGGTTTCCTTGTAGCGGCGTTCCAGGTTGGGAATGATGCCTTCGAAGCGATGCTTGCGCTGGGTGCGGCCACCGGCCTCGGTGAAGTAGGTAAAGGTGATCGCGTCCTCGCCGCTGCCGTACAGCACGGCCTGCTGCACCTTGGCCGGCAGCGAGTTCCACGCCGCGTCGACGTCGAACTTGTAGTGCTTGGCCAGCGAGGCGATCAGCTGGAAGTAATAGGCATTGCGGCGATCCCAGCCACGCACGGCACCGGCCGCCAGCGACAGCTCCGGATGCACCACCACGCGCGAGGGGTCGAAGAACTCCGCCATGCCCAGCCCATCGCAGCCGGGGCAGGCGCCCATCGGTGCGTTGAACGAGAACAGGCGCGGCTCCAGTTCCGGCAGCGAGTAGTCGCAGACCGGGCAGGAATACTTGGACGAGAACAGGGTAGGGGCCGCAGCGGCATCGTCCAGCGACTGCACCGACGCCATGCCATCGCCCAGCTTCAGGGCGGTTTCGAAGCTCTCGGCCAGGCGCTGCTTGATGTCTTCGCGCGGGCGGAAGCGATCGATCACCGCTTCGATGGTGTGCTTCTGGCGCAGCGCCAGCGGCGGCACTGCATCGATTTCGTAGAGCTCGCCATCCACGCGTACACGCACGAAGCCCTGCGCGCGCAGCTGGTCGAACACCTGCGCGTGCTCGCCCTTGCGGTCGCGGATCACCGGCGCCAGCAGCATGTAGCGCTGTTCCGGGTCCAGCGTCAGCATATGGTCGACCATCTGGCTGACCGTCTGCGCCTCCAGCGGATAGCCGTGGTCGGGGCAACGCGGCGTGCCGACGCGCGCATACAGCAGGCGCAGGTAGTCGTAGATCTCGGTAATGGTGCCGACCGTCGAGCGCGGGTTGTGCGAGGTCGACTTCTGCTCGATCGAGATCGCCGGCGACAGCCCTTCGATGTGGTCCAGGTCCGGCTTTTCCATCACGCTCAGGAACTGCCGCGCGTACGCCGACAGGGACTCGACGTAACGCCGCTGACCCTCGGCATAGATGGTGTCAAACGCCAGCGACGACTTGCCCGAGCCGGAAAGGCCGGTGATCACGATCAGTTTGTCGCGGGGCAGGTCGAGGTCGATGTTCTTGAGGTTGTGCGTCCGCGCGCCGCGGATGCGGATGAAATCCATCGCCATGGGGAATCCGGTTGTGGGGGCGTGGCTGGGCCGCCGGGCCAGCGAAAGGGCGGCAATCGGTCAGCCTACCGAGGTGACCAGATGGGGGCAATGGGCGACAATGCCAGCCCGGTGTCTCACCCGGTGAGACCGCCTGTCAGGCAGGGGTCAGATCCCTTTTCACGTGGTGAAAAGGGATCTGACCCCGTTCCGGCCCGGCCTCCAGAGCCGTTCAGGGGTTGACTTGACCCGTCCCCGGTGGTCCACGTACAATTCCGCTCCTGTCCGCCCTCGACGGCGGCAGTCCATAGACCACAATAACTACAGAGGAAGTCTGGTCATGTACGCAGTACTGGTCACCGGCGGTAAGCAATACCGCGTGGCGCAGGGCGAAAAGCTCCGCATTGAAAAGCTCGAAGCCGACGTCGGCAGCGAGATCAAGTTCGACAACATCCTGCTGCTCGGCGACAGCGATGGCATCAAGATCGGCGACGCCCTGAGCGGCGCTGCGGTCACTGCCACCGTCCTGTCCCAGGGTCGTGCCGACAAGGTCCGGATCATCAAGTTCCGTCGCCGTAAGCACCACATGAAGCGCCAGGGTCACCGTCAGTACTACACCGAAATCGAGATCACCGGCATTGCCGGTGGCAGCAAGTAAGGAGATAGGTCATGGCACATAAAAAAGGCGTAGGCTCTTCGCGCAACGGTCGCGACTCCAACCCGAAGTACCTCGGCGTCAAGATCTTCGGCGGCCAGGCCATCGAAGCAGGCAACATCATCGTGCGTCAGCGCGGCACCCAGTTCCACCCGGGTACCGGCGTCGGCCTCGGCCGTGACCACACCCTGTTCGCCCTGACGGACGGCAAGGTGGAGTTCTCGGTGAAGGGCCCGAAGAAGCGTCGCACCGTCAGCGTCGTCTCGGTCGAAGCCTGATAAGGCTGCGTCCGGCGCCCATGCCTCGGCATGGCCGTGCTGGATGAAGAGCTCGCTGCATGAAGAGCCCCGCTTCGGCGGGGCTTTTCGTTGGAATCAATGGTAAAACGGGCATCGCCCGGTTGTCGGCCAGCGGCCGGCACTACATCAAGGTGGCGGCGTGCATGCCGCGCCCATCGCAGGCATCGAAACAATGAAACTGGTAGACGAAGCAGAAATCGAAGTGTTCGCCGGCAACGGCGGCAACGGCTGCATTGGCTTCCGTCGCGAGAAGTTCATTCCGCTCGGCGGCCCGGACGGCGGCGACGGCGGTGCGGGCGGCAGCGTGTGGATCCGCGCCGACGAAAACCTCAACACCCTGGTCGACTTCCGCCATGACCGCATCTTCAAGGCGCAGCGCGGCGAGAACGGCATGGGCCGCCAGGCCTATGGCAAGGGTGGCGAAGACCTGGTCATCACCGTGCCGGTCGGCACCGTGATCATCAACGTGGCCACCGATGAAATCATCGGTGACCTGACCCAGCATGGTGACCGCCTGCTGGTGGCCAAGGGCGGCCGCGGCGGCCTGGGCAACATGCATTTCAAGAGCTCCACCAACCGCTCGCCGCGCCAGGCGCTGCCGGGTGAGCCGGGTGAGGAGCGCACGCTGAAGCTGGAGCTGAAGCTGCTGGCCGATGTCGGCCTGCTGGGCTTCCCCAACGCCGGCAAGAGCACCCTGATCCGCGCCGTTTCGGCGGCGACGCCGAAGGTGGCCGATTACCCGTTCACCACGCTGTACCCGAACCTGGGTGTGGTGAAGGTGGAGAACTACCGCAGCTTCGTGATCGCCGATATTCCGGGCCTGATTGAAGGTGCTGCCGACGGTGCCGGCCTGGGCGCGCAGTTCCTGCGCCACCTGCAGCGCACCCGCCTGCTGCTGCATCTCGTCGACATTTCGCCGATGGAAGGTGGTGTGGAAGGTGTGTCGCCGGTCGAGCAGGTGCGTGCCATCGAGCGCGAACTGGAAAAGCACGATCCGGAGCTGCTGGCCAAGCCGCGCTGGCTGGTGCTGAACAAGGCCGACCTGATGTTCGAGGACGAGGCCAAGGCCGCTGCCGAGAAGATCGTCGCCGAGCTGGGCTGGAAGGAGCCGTGGTTCCTGGTGTCCGCACTGGGTCGCGAAGGCACCTTCCCGATCATGAGCCGGATCATGGCGTTCTTCGATCGCCAGAAGGAAGACGAGCTCGAGGCGGCACGCAACGCGCAGTAATGCCGTTGTGGTTCCCGCGAAAAACCCGGCTTCGGCCGGGTTTTTTGTTGGCGGCCGAATGGGGTCGGATCCCTTTTCTGCGGGAAAAGGGATCCGACCCCGGGCATCGCAAGATTGCAGGCAACAAAAAACCCGGCCGAGGCCGGGCTTTTGCGTGCTGCCGGAGCCGGGGCTCCAGCAACCAACCGGATCAGGCGGCCTGGAGGGCCTTGATGCGGTCGTTCAGGCGGCTCTTGTGGCGAGCAGCCTTGTTCTTGTGGATCAGGCCACGCGCGCTGAAACGATCCAGGATCGGCTGGGCAACGGCGAAGGCGGCTTGGGCGCCGGCGGCATCGTTGGCGTCCAGCGCCTTGATCACTTTCTTGACAGCGGTGCGCAGCATCGAGCGCTGAGCCACGTTGCGCGCGTTGCGCACGACGGTCTGCTTGGCGCGCTTCTTGGCGGACTTGATATTGGCCACGGTGGTGGTTTCCTGAAAAATCGGTGTTATGGGAACAGCAAGCTAGCTAGTATGATGGCGTAAGAAATGTACGTCAAGTCGATTGTCAAGAGGGACGTTGAGTGAGTTCACCCAAGATGTTGCGGGGCCTGCTGTCGTTCAGCAGCATGACCATGGTCTCGCGGGTTCTCGGCCTGGTCCGGGACCAGGTGGTGACCTCGACCTTCGGCACCAACGCCATCACCGATGCTTTCTGGGTCGCCTTCAGGATACCCAATTTCCTGCGCCGGCTGTTCGCCGAGGGCTCCTTTGCCACCGCCTTCGTGCCGGTGTTCACCGAGGTGAAGGAAACCCGCAGCCATGCCGAGCTGCGTGAACTGATGGCCCGCACCGCCGGCACCCTGGGCGGCGTGCTGATGCTGGTCACCGCATTGGCGCTGATCTTTGCCCCGCAGCTGGCATCGGTCTTCGCAAGTGGCGTGGACACCGACCCGGCCAAGCAGGGCCTGCTGGTCGACCTGTTCCGCCTGACCTTCCCGTTCCTGCTGTTCGTCTCGCTGACCGCCCTGGCCGGCGGCGCGCTGAACAGTTTCCAGCGCTTCGCGATGCCGGCACTGACCCCGGTCATCCTCAACCTGTGCATGATCGCCGGCGCGCTGTGGCTGGCGCCGCGGCTGGGTGGTACCCCGGAAAAGCAGATCCTCGCCCTGGGCTGGGCGGTGCTGGCCGCCGGCCTGCTGCAGCTGCTGTTCCAGCTGCCTTCGTTGAAGGGCATCGACCTGCTGACCCTGCCGCGCTGGGGCTGGAACCATCCGGGCGTGCGCAAGGTGATGACGCTGATGGTGCCGACCCTGTTCGGCTCGTCGGTAGCGCAGATCAACCTGCTGCTGGACACCGTCATCGCCGCCAAGCTGACCGACGGTTCGCAGTCCTGGCTGTCGCTGGCCGATCGCTTCCTGGAACTGCCGCTGGGCGTGTTCGGCGTGGCGCTGGGCACGGTGATCCTGCCGGCGCTGGCACGGCACCACGTCAGCACCGACCGCGAAGGCTTCTCGCGCTCGCTGGACTGGGGCCTGCGCATGACCCTGCTGATCTCGGTGCCAGCCATGCTCGGCCTGCTGCTGCTGGCCGAACCGCTGATCTCCACGATCTTCCAGCACGGCCAGTTCACCGCCTTCGACACCCGCATGACGGCGCTGTCGGTGTACGGCCTGAGCTTCGGCCTGCCGGCGTTCGCGCTGCTGAAGGTGGTGCTGCCGGCGTTCTACGCGCGCCAGGACACCAGGACGCCGGTGCGCGCCGGCGTCGCCGCGCTGGTGGCCAACATGGTGTTCAACTTCGCCCTGCTGGCGGTGCTGTACCAGGTGATGGTGCCCGACGAGCTGAAGGCGCAGGGCGTAATGGCAGCCATCGGCAAGCAACCCGGCCTGCACCTGGCGCTGGGCATTGCCAGTGCGCTGTCCAGTTACCTGAACCTGGGGCTGCTCTGGTACTGGCTGGGCAAGACCGATGTCTACCAGCGGCGTCCGGGTTGGGGCGGCTACCTGCTGCGCCTGCTGCTGGCGTGCACGGCAATGGTCGGCGTGCTGCTGGCCCTGCGGTACTGGCTGCCGGGCTTCTCCTCCATGGGCGTGTGGGAACGGATCGGCGCGCTCGGCCTGCTGGTCGGCGGTGGCGGGCTGACCTACCTGCTGGCGATGGTGGCGATGGGCTTCCGCCCGCGCGACCTGCGTGGGCATTGATCGCGGCTCCCGGCGGCTATACTTCAGGGTTACACCATTGAAACGGCGGGCTTCGGCCGGCCGGAACGAGAGTTGATGAGCAGGCTGTTCAGAAGCGTCGAGGGCGGGGAGCTGTTCCCCAACGGAAGCGTGGTCTGCATCGGTGCATTCGACGGCCTCCACCTGGGCCATCGTGCGCTGGTGCGGCACGCGGTCGCGCGTGCGCGCGCCTTGGGTGTGGCTGCGGTGGCGGTGGCCTTCGAGCCCTTGCCGCGTGAGTTTTTCGCCCAGGGTACGCCGCCGCCGCGGTTGACCCTGGCACGCAGCAAGGTCGAGATCCTGCACGAACTGGGCGTCGATGCGATCGGCCTGCTGCGTTTCGACGCGGCGATGGCGGCGATGCCCGCCGAAACCTTCGTGCGCCAGCTGCTGGCCCAGCGCCTGAACGCCCGCGAGGTGTGGATCGGGCCGGAGTTCTGTTTCGGCAACCGTCGCCGTGGCGATCTGGCCCTGTTGCAGGCGCTCGGCGCCGAGCTCGGTTTCAGCGCCGGCGAGATCGAAGCGGTCGACCTGCATGGTGACCGCATCTCCAGCACCCGTATCCGCCAGCTGCTGCAGGAAGGCGACTTCGCCCGCGTCGGCGACCTGCTCGGTCGCCCCTACTCGATCAGCGGGCGCGTCGTGCGTGGGCGTCAGCTCGGCCGTACGCTGGGCTTCCCCACGGCCAACCTGCGCTTCCCGAAGACCCCGGCACTGTCGGGCATCTACGCGACCTGGGTGCACGGGGTGTTCGACCAGCCGTGGCCGTCAGTGTCCAGTTTCGGTACCCGGCCGACCGTGGACGGCGTGGAGCCGCTGCTGGAAGCGCACCTGTTTGATTTCCAGGGCGACCTGTACGGGCGCCACATCGAAGTCGAATTCGTTGCCAAACTGCGTGACGAAGAGAAATTCAACGATCTGGCGGCGCTGACCGACCAGATGCACCGCGACGCCGAACAGGCGCGTGCCATCCTTTCCGAACATAGATTGCGAGCCACTGCGTGAGCCAGGACTACAAGACCACCCTCAACCTGCCGGCCACCGAATTCCCGATGCGCGGCGACCTGCCCAAGCGCGAGCCGGGCATTCTGGCGCGCTGGGAAGAGCAGGGGCTCTACCAGCAGCTGCGCGACAACGCCGCCGGCCGCCCGCTGTTCGTGCTGCATGACGGCCCGCCGTACGCCAATGCGCGCATCCACCTGGGCCATGCGGTCAACAAGATCCTCAAGGACATCATCGTCAAGTCGCGCTACCTGGCCGGCTTCGATGCGCCCTATGTGCCGGGCTGGGACTGCCATGGCCTGCCGATCGAAATCGCGGTGGAAAAGAAGTGGGGCAAGGTCGGGGTGAAGCTCGATGCGGTCGCGTTCCGGCAGAAGTGCCGCGAGTTCGCCGAGGAGCAGATCGACATCCAGCGCGCCGACTTCAAGCGCCTGGGCGTCACCGGCGACTGGGACAACCCGTACAAGACCCTGAGCTTCGATTTCGAGGCCAACGAGATCCGCGCGCTGTCCAAGATCGTCGCTAACGGCCACCTGCTGCGCGGCGCCAAGCCGGTGTACTGGTGCTTCGACTGCGGCTCGGCGCTGGCCGAAGCCGAGATCGAGTACCACGAAAAGACCTCGCCGGCGATCGACGTGGCCTACACCGCGCGCGATGCGCAGGCCGTAGCGCAGGCGTTCGGCGTCAGCCTGCCGGCCGACGTGGAAGTGGCCGTGCCGATCTGGACCACCACCCCGTGGACGTTGCCGGCCTCGCTGGCGGTATCGCTGGGCGCGGACATCCGCTACGTGCTGGCCGAAGGCCCGGCGCACAACGGCAAGCGCCGTTGGCTGGTGCTGGCCGCTGCACTGGCCGAGCGCTCGCTGCAGCGCTACGGCGTGGACGCGGTGGTGCTGCACGGTGAGGCCGAAGGTTCGGCGCTGGAAAACCAGCTGCTGATCCATCCGTTCTACCCCGAGCGCGAGATCCTCGTGCTCAACGGCGAACACGTGTCCGACGAGGACGGTACCGGTGCGGTGCATACCGCCCCCGGCCACGGCCAGGAAGACTACGTGGTCAGCCAGAAGTACGGCCTGCTGGACAAGTACAACGCCGGCCAGGTGACCCCGGTTGATGGCCGTGGCGTCTACCTGGAATCGACCCCGCCGGCAGGCGAGGTGGTGCTGGCGGGCCAGCACCTGTGGAAGGCGCAGGAGGCGATCGTGCAGGTGCTGCGCGACAGCGGCGCGCTGCTGGCCTTCGTCGAGATCCGCCATAGCTACCCGCACTGCTGGCGGCACAAGACGCCGGTGGTGTTCCGCGCCACCCCGCAGTGGTTCATTTCGATGGACAAGGCCAACCTGCGCAGCGATGCGCTGGCCGCCATCGACACCGTCGGCTGGTTCCCGACGTGGGGCAAGGCGCGCATCCAGAGCATGGTCGACGGCCGCCCGGACTGGACCATCTCGCGCCAGCGCACGTGGGGCGTGCCGATCGCACTGTTCACCCATCGCCAGACCGGCGAGATCCACCCGCGTTCGGTGGAGCTGATGCAGCAGGTGGCCGACCGCGTCCAGGCCGAAGGCATCGACGTGTGGTACTCGCTGGACGCGGCCGAACTGCTGGGCGCTGAAGCGGCCGACTACGAGAAGGTCACCGACATCCTCGATGTCTGGTTCGACTCGGGCGTGACCCACGAAGCGGTGCTGGCTGCCCGTGGCTTCGGCAAGCCGGCCGACCTGTACCTGGAAGGTTCGGACCAGCATCGCGGCTGGTTCCAGTCCTCGCTGCTGACCGGCGTGGCCATCGACAAGCGCGCGCCGTACAAGCAGTGCCTCACCCACGGGTTCACCGTGGACGAGCATGGCCGCAAGATGTCCAAGTCGCTGGGCAACGGCATCGAGCCGCAGGAAATCATGAACAAGCTGGGCGCGGACATCCTGCGCCTGTGGATCGCCTCGGCCGACTACAGCAACGAGATGTCGCTGTCGCAGGAAATCCTCAAGCGCACCGCCGACGCCTACCGTCGCCTGCGCAACACCGCCCGCTTCCTGCTGGGCAACCTCGACGGTTTCGATCCGGCCCAGCACCTGCGCCCGCTCAACGAGATGGTCGCGCTGGACCGCTGGATCGTGCATCGCGCCTGGGAACTGCAGGAGAAGATCAAGGCGGCGTATGACAACTACGACATGGCCGAGATCGTGCAGCTGCTGCTGAACTTCTGCAGCGTGGACCTGGGCTCGCTGTACCTGGACGTGACCAAGGACCGCCTGTACACGATGCCGACCGATTCGGATGGCCGTCGTTCGGCGCAGAGCGCGATGTACCACATCGCCGAAGCGTTCACCCGCTGGGTGGCGCCGATCCTGACCTTCACCGCCGATGAGCTGTGGGGGTATCTGCCGGGCGACCGTGCCGGCCACGTGCTGTTCACCACCTGGTACGAGGGCCTGGCTCCGCTGCCGGCCGACGCACAGCTCAACGCGGCCGACTTCGACCAGCTGCTGGCCCTGCGCGAGCAGGTGGCCAAGGTGCTGGAGCCGATGCGCGCCAATGGTGCGATCGGCGCCGCGCTGGAAGCGGAGATCACCATCGCCGCCAGCGAAGAGCAGGCGACCCGCTGGCAGCCGCTGGCCGATGAACTGCGCTTCCTGTTCATCAGCGGTGACGTGCAGGTGCGCCCGGCGACCACCGACGAGGTCTTCGTCAGCGCGCAGCCGACGCAGAAAGCCAAGTGCGTGCGCTGCTGGCACCACCGTGCCGACGTCGGCAGCAGTGCCGACCACCCGGAACTGTGCGGCCGCTGCGTGACCAACGTCGCCGGTGCCGGCGAAGTGCGGAGCTGGTTCTGATGGCCGCCGCGCGCCCGCATCCCAATGCGCTGGTCTGGCTGCTGCTGTCGGCAGTCATCATCGGCCTGGACCAGTGGTCGAAGGCCTGGGTGCTGTCGAGCCTGCCGGAGTTCCAGCCGGTGGTGGTCATCGACGGCTTCTGGAACTGGTACCGCACCTACAACACCGGTGCAGCGTTCAGCTTCCTGAGCGATGCCGGTGGCTGGCAGAAGCACTTCTTCACCGTACTGGCGATCGCCATCAGCGGCCTGATGGCCTGGTGGCTGCGCGCTACGGCGCGTGGCAACTGGAAAGCCGCCGTGCCGTATGCGCTGATCATCGGTGGCGCCATCGGCAACGTGATCGACCGCCAGGTGCATGGCCACGTGGTGGATTTCATCCAGTGGTACGTCGGCGAGCATGTCTGGCCGTCGTTCAACATCGCCGATTCGGCCATCGTGGTGGGTGCCGTCGGCATCGCCCTGTTCGGCCTGTTCGACGGCAAGTCCGCCAAAAAGGCGGATAATGCCAATCCGAAACCGTAAGCCGGCCGCTGCCGGGAGACTGAACTGATGGATGTGCTGCTCGCCAACCCGCGTGGATTCTGTGCCGGTGTCGATCGTGCGATCGAGATCGTCAAGCGCGCGATCGAAACGCTGGGCGCGCCCATCTATGTCCGCCATGAAGTGGTGCACAACCGCTTCGTGGTCGATGACCTGAAGCAGCGCGGCGCGATCTTCGTCGAGGAACTCGACGAAGTGCCGGACAACAACACCGTCATCTTCAGCGCCCATGGCGTGTCCCAGGCCGTGCGCCAGGAAGCCGAGCGGCGTGGCCTGAAGGTGTTCGATGCCACCTGTCCGCTGGTGACCAAGGTCCACTTCGAAGTCGCCCGCCACTGCCGTGCCGGCCGTGACGTGGTGCTGATCGGCCATGCCGGCCATCCGGAAGTGGAGGGCACGATGGGCCAGTGGAACCGCGAAGCGGGCACCGGCCAGATCTACCTGGTCGAGGACGTGGAGCAGGTGGCCACGTTGCAGATCAACCAGCCGGAAAACTTCGCCTACACCACCCAGACCACGCTGTCGGTGGATGACACGCGCGGCATCATCGATGCGCTGCGCGAGCGCTTCCCGGCGATGCAGGGGCCGAAGAACGACGACATCTGCTACGCCACGCAGAACCGCCAGGACGCCGTGCGCGACCTGGCCAAGCGCTGCGACCTGGTGCTGGTGGTCGGTTCGCCGAACAGCTCCAATTCCAACCGCCTGAGCGAGCTGGCTCGCCGTGAAGGCGTGGAGAGCTACCTGATCGACGGTGCACACGAGATCGACCCGGCCTGGGTGGTGGGCAAGCAGCATATCGGCGTGACCGCTGGTGCCTCGGCACCGCAGGTGCTGGTCGATGGCGTGCTGGCGCGTCTGGCCGAGCTGGGCGCGACCGGCGTGGGCGAGCTGGATGGCGAGCCGGAATCGATGGTGTTCGCGCTGCCAAAGGAACTGCGCCTGCGTCTGGTCGACTGAGTGACAGCGCTGCGGGTGGATGCGAACCCTGGTTCGCATTGTCGGCTGTACGTCATCCACGCATGGCGTGGATCTACCCCGTACTGCTCTGCTTTCCAGTAGTTCCACGCCATGCGTGGATGCTGTCAGTCATCGCCAACGCTCCGATGAGGCTTTGCCGCATTTGGTCGATGCGCCACTGACCATGACCTTCGGCCATGGGGCTCGGCATCTCACAGGCCTAGCATCGGGGAATCCTTCACTGCTGGAAGTCGCCGATGAAAACCCGTGCCCTGGTGATGTCCGTGCTGTTCGCGCTGGCGACCACGCCCGCGTTGGCGCAGACTCCGCCACCGGGTGATACCGCCGCCCCCGGCCTGCTGCGCATCGACGTCGATGCACGCGACCTCGCCCGGCGCATCTTCAAGGTGACCGCCACCGTGCCGGCCAAGCCCGGCCCGATGACCCTGCTGTACCCGCAGTGGATTCCCGGCAACCATTCGCCCACCGGCCCGATCGACAAACTGGCCGGCCTTCGGGTGACCGCCAACGGCAAGCCGTTGGCCTGGCAGCGCGACCAGTACAACGTGTACGCGTTCAAGGTGGATGTGCCGGCGGGCGTGAGCGAGATCGTCGCCCACTTCGATTTCCTGTCTTCGCAGGGAGGCAGCCAGGGCCGGGTGGTGATGACCCCGGAAATGCTCAACCTGCAGTGGAACGCCAATTCGCTGTATCCGGCCGGCGTGGACGCGCGCAACCTGCAGGCGCAGGCCAGCGTGACCCTGCCCAAGGGCTGGGCCTACGCGACGGCACTGGAAACCGCACGCCGCGATGGCGACACCGTGGTGTTCAAGCCGATTTCCTATGACCACCTGGTCGATTCGCCGCTGTTTGCCGGTGAGCATCACCAGCGCATCGACCTCGACCCGGGCGCGAAGGCGCCGGTGCATCTGAACGTCTTCGCCGACGATGCCAAATCGCTGAAGCCGACCGACGCGCAGTTGAAGGCGCACCGAGCGCTGGTGCAGCAGGCGGACAAGCTGTACGGCGCGCGCCACTTTGACCACTACGAGTTCCTGCTTGCGCTGACCGATCGCCTCGGCGGCATCGGCCTGGAACACCATCGTTCCAGCGAGAACAGCGCCGACCCGGGCTACTTCACCGAGTGGGACAGCAACGCGTGGATGCGCGACCTGCTGCCGCATGAGTACACCCACTCGTGGAACGGCAAGTACCGTCGCGGTGCCGACCTGGCCACGGCCAACTTCAATACACCGATGGGCGACAGCCTGTTGTGGGTGTACGAAGGGCAGACCCAGTTCTGGGGCCAGGTACTGGCCGCACGTTCGGGGCTGTGGTCCAGCGAGCAGGCGCGCGACATGCTGGCCAACGTGGCGGCCACCTATGATCGTGGTCGCCCGGGCCTGGCCTGGCGCCCGCTGCAGGACACCACCAACGACCCGACCATCGCCCAGCGTCGCACCCTGCCGTACCGCAACTACCAGATGAGCGAGGACTACTACTCCGGCGGGCAGATGCTGTGGCTGGAGGTGGAGGGCAAGCTGCGTGGACTGACCGGCAACCGGCGCAGCCTGGATGACTTCGCGCGTGCCTTCTTCGGCGTCGGCAACGGCGATTGGGACGTCAATCCGTACACCTTCGATGACGTGGTGGCGACCCTCAACGGCATCGCGCCGTACGACTGGGCGAGCTTCCTGCGCCAACGCCTGGACGGGCACGGATCGCTGACCGGCGGCCTGGAACTGGCGGGCTGGAAGCTGGTCTACCGCGATGCGCCGAACGAGGCCTACAAGGCGCAGGAAAAGCGCGCGAAGGCAGCGCTGCTGGCTTACTCGCTGGGAGCGACGGTGCTCGACAGTGGCGTGGTCGGTGACGTGGTCTGGGACAGCCCGGCGTTCAATGCCGGCCTGGCGCCGGGCATGAAGGTGATCGCCGTTGGTGGTCGCGAATACAGCAGCCAGCGCTTGAAGGATGCGGTGGCTGCAGCCGCCACTGACAAGGCCCCGGTCACGCTGCTGGTCAAGCAGTTCGACCGCATCGACACGATGAAGATCGACTACCACGGCGGCCTGCAGTATCCGGTGCTGGAGCGCATCGCCGGCCGCCCGGATCGCCTTGCAGAGCTGTGGAAGGCACGATGAAGCTGCGCACGCGCGATGGGTTGATCCTGGTGGTGGCCGTGCTGGCCATCATCGGCGCCTACCTGGACGGCGACGGGCGCTGGCTGCACTGGTTGGCCAAGCCGGCGACCACGCTGCTGATCGCCGCCATCGCCTGGCAGGTGCGGCCGGCGGCCGATGCGTTCTATCGGCGCATGGTGCTGGCCGGCATGCTGTTGTCCTGCGTGGGCGACATCGCACTGATGCTGCCGTTCGACGCGTTCGTGCCGGGCCTGGTGGCCTTCCTGCTGGCGCATCTGTGCTACATCGCCGCGTTCCGAGCCGGCCTGCGCGCGGGTCGCGGACTGCTCGCAGCCTTCGTGCTGCTGGCCGCATTCGCTGCGATCAACGTAACCGGCCTGTGGCCGCATCTACCGCTGCCGATGCGCGTTCCGGTGCTGGCCTATGTCGTGGTGCTGGCGCTGATGGCAGTGCTGGCACTGGCCCGCTACTGGAAGCGGCCACACGTCGACGCACTGGAAGCGGGCAGCGCGCGTTGGGCTGCCGCTGGCGCACTGCTGTTCGTGGCCAGTGATTCCCTGCTGGCGTGGGATCGCTTCGGCGGTGGCCTGCCGATGGCCAGCCTGCTGGTGCTGTCCACCTACTACGCTGCGCAGTACGCCATCGCCCGCTCGGTGAGATAGCCCTTTTTCTACTGCAGGGTGCCCTTGGCGTCGTAGCGCAGGCGCACGGTCTGGCGGTCGCCGGCCACTTCATCCGGCAACCACACCAGCTTGCCGCCCTTGCGGATGACCACATACACATGACCGACGTCGGCCGGCGTGCGCATCAGGGCATTGCGCTGTTGCTGCAGGGCCTGCGTCACCCGTGGCACGGCATCGAAATCGATGTTTGCCAATGCAGTGCTGCTGCGGCGCAGGGTGATGGTCGGCGCGAACTGCTGCGGATTCACCGCATCGCCCTTGCGCCATTGTCCACGTTGGTAGTGGTAACTATCTACGTGGCCCGGCTGCTTTGGATCGACCAGGTCGATGTCGATGCGGCCGTCGTCATGGAAGTGGATGCTGTGGAAGACGACCAGGCGTTCGCCGGCCAGTCCGGGCATCGCTTCCAGCGCCTGCCGTGCAGCCTGCAGGCGCTCGGCGTCGAGCAGCAGGTTCGGCCGCGCGCGCCCGGGCACCTGCATCGGTTCGGGCGCCGCCCGTGGCGTTGCGATGGCCGACGTGCGCAACGGTTGTTCCCATGGGTCTTGTTGCATCGCATCCGCAGGCACGGTCGATGCGGCGCCGCGCAGGGTCGCGTTGACGGTCTGCAATGCGCCGCCCGCCGTGGCGGCACCGGCCAGGGCCAGCACCACCCCGGCGAACACCAGCGGCGTGGACACGGGCCGCTTCACGCGTGCTCCATGCGCACGCTGCGGCGATCATCCGGGTCGTAGAGGATGTCGACCTGCCCGCGCGGGATGTTGGCCAGTTCGAGCGGCGCAACGAAGCGGCGCACGCTGGCCTGCTGCAGGTTGCCCTCGCGGTCGAGATACTCCAGCTTGAACTCGACCTGTGGTTGTTCGTTGACGTAGGTGCCGGTCTGGCGCACGTCGAGCACCTGCGCTTCGGCGCCGATACCACGGTACTTGAGCGCTTCGCCGCGCGCGTCGATCTGCAGTGTGCCGGCCAGCAGGCGCGCCAGCAGACGCAGGCCGATCAGGTAGCCGCACAGCACCAGCGGGCAGACCAGCAGCGGATGGCCGAAGCCCAGGAACGTCCAGCCCAGTCCATCGCTCTGCAGGCGATAGGCCATGACGTACGCGGCAGCGACCACGACAATGCCGATCAGGCCGCCGATGCCGCGGCGCCACAGGCTGGCGCGGTCCAGTTCCGGTTGCGATCCTGCCAGCATCAGGTTGGGCGCGGGGCCGGGCGTGCGGCTGAGCAGCACCTCCAGCGGGTTGCCCACGGTGAAGCGCTGCAGCTGTGGCTTGCTGTCGACCACGACCAGCGTTTCGGTGATCGGCGTGCCGGACAGATTGTCGAAGGCCAGCTGCAGCCGCCACTGCGCGAAGCCGCGCACCTGCACGCCGGTCTGTTCGGCCTGCTCGATGCGTGCGCTGCGTGGCGTGCCGTCGGCCAGGATGCCGCGCACACGTTGCAACGCACGGGGTGGCGCCAGCAGCAGGTAATGCAGGAAGGCGTACAGCAGCACCAGCCACAGGGTCAGCGACGTCGCCAGCAGGGTCAGTGCCAGCCAAGGCGCGCTGCGGTCGCCCGCTTCCAGCGGCCAGCTGGTGCCGAAGTAGAGCAGGCAGGGGAAGGGCAGCGCGAAGAACAGCATGAGCGCGCCCAGGAACCAGAGGTAGGCTTTCATGACTCGCCTTCGACGCCGTGGAACAGGCGGCGTAGGGTACTACGCTCAGCGGAACTGCAGGGTCAGCAGGAAGTAGCGCCCGAGTGGATCGTCCAGCCCGGGCATCTGCCCGCCGCTGCCGACCAGGTGGTTCACCGGCCGCGCATCAAGCAGGTTGTGCACGTCCAGTGCGGCAATCACGCGCGGGCTCAGCCGCCGCGCCAGATGCAGGTTCCAGCGCAGCTGCGCCGGGTTCATGCAACGGCCCTGGTCATGCTGCTCCTGCGCGCACGCTTCACCGGCCAGCCATGCGCGGGTGCGGCCGACGCGGTTGCCCCGCAGGGCGATGTCCCAGGACGGGTTCTGCCACTGCACGTTGAGGATGCCCGCGTTCGCCGGCGTGGCATGCCCGCGCAGGTCCACCGATTCGCCATGGCCGCGATCACGACGCAGCTCCTGCTGTTTCAACGCATCCAGCGAGAACAGCCACTGCCCGTTGCGGCCGGTATCCACCCGGTACTCGCCACGCAGTACCCAGTTGCGCGAGGTGGTGCGGCCGATGTTGTCGAATGACAGGCGAAGATCACGCAGGCGACCCTGCTCATCCAGCTCCCAGGTGCCGGGATTCCACAGTGCATCACTGGGTTGCAGGGCGAGGATCTCGTTGCGCAGTTCGACGATGTTGTGGGTCAGTGACAGCGAGAACGCATCATTGGGTGTCCAGCTGGCGGCCAGCGAGTGGCTGCGCGAGGTCTCGGCTTTCAGCCCATCGTTCTCCACCACCTGCACTTCCACCGCGCAGCCGCCATCGCGCAGCGGGCGCGCGCACGGCGGCAGGGACTCCGATGCGGGCAGGCCATACAGGCCGAAGTAGCCCGGCGGCCGCCGCCGCTCGAAGATGCTGGGGGCGCGGTAGCCGCGGCCACTGGCCAGCAGGAACGACCAGTGCGGGCTCGGGCTCCAGCGCAGGCCGGCACGCGGCGAAAACGCGGTGTCACCGCCATCGCGGTCCAGCCGTGCAGCAACGTCCAGACGCAGTGTCTGTGCCAACGGCAGACCCACTTCGGCGTAAGCGGCGTTGCTCTGCCGCGACAGCCGGCGTTGTTCCATCGGCAGTCCCAGCGCCAGTTCGCCCTTGCCCAGCAGCGGATCGGGCAGCGAGGTCCAGCGCTCGCGGCGCAGATCGATACCGGTGGCCAGTTGCGCTGGTCCGCCGGGCAGTGTCATCAACGTGCGCTGCATGCCCCACCAACCCTGCAGCTGCTCGGTACGCCCGCGGTTGTGGATGGCCGGGAACAGCTCCTCTGCCAGCCCCGGTGGCAGGGTGGAAAAGCCCGGCAGAAAATCCAGCGTTCGCGTGGCTTCCAGCAGGCGTTCGCTGCGAACGGTGCCTTCGGTGCGCAGGTCCACCTGGCTGCGCTGCGCGCTGAGGCCGGCATCCCAACTGCGGCCGGCGCGCTCACGGCCCATGCCGAAACTGATGTCGCCTTCGGTGGCATGCACGCGCGGGCGCACCTCGCCACCTTCCTGCAGGACCACGTTGAGGATCGCGCCACGGCTGAAATTGAGGGCAACGGCGGTCGGGCCCAGTTCAAAACGCTGGCGGTTGTGGCTGGCGCGTGCTTCCACGTAGGCGTAGCGTCCGTCACCGCGCTCGTGGCGATAACGCAGGTAGCCGGACAGCGTTTCCGACGCCGGTTGCAGCGAGCGCGGGCGCGCGTTGTCGAACCAGCAGCCGTCGTCTTCGCGCTGCAATGGCGGATGGCACTGCGTGGCCGGGTAGTAATCACCGTTGGGCATGATCAGCCCGATCGGGTACAGCGAGGTTTCCGCATGCCAGTCGCGCTGGTCACCGGCCACATGCTGCAGGCGATGCAGATCGATGCCGGCGAACCAGCGGTCGCCGCCTTCGCGCAGGCCGCCCGTGGCCGCCTGCAGCCGGTACTGATCGCCATCACCGCGGCTGCTGGCACCCGATTGCAGCGTGGCTTCCGGTCCCTCGGCCTGGTCACGCAGAATGATGTTGACCACGCCGGACATCGCATCGGCGCCGTAGATGGCCGAAGCACCGCCACGCACCAGCTCGATGCGCTCGACGAAGCTGAGCGGAATGCCTCCCAGATCGGTCAGCCCGCCTTCTTCCAGCGACACCATCGGATACCGCGGCAGGCGCCGGCCGTTGACCAGGAACAGGGTTGCGCGCGGGCCCATGCCGTCCAGGCTGGTGGTGGCGGCCGCGCCGACCGGCAGGTACAGCGAGTCCCCGCTGCGCGAGGTGCTCAATGGCGGATGGCCGTTCATGCCGGGCAGGTGGCGCAACAGGTCGAACAGCGTGCCGTAGCCGCTGCGCAGGATGTCCTCGCGGTCGATCACCGTTACCGGCAGCGTGGTCTGCACGGAGGTGCGCGGCAGGCGGCTGCCGGTGACATGGATCGGCGCCAGTTCCACCTGCACCGGCTTGGCTGGCGCCGGCGGCGGTGACCGCCGTACGGGTTGTGCGACCAGTGCAGGTGGGGCAGCGTGCCGGCGCACCACGAATCCGCCGCTGGGAGTCTGCAGGATGTTCACCGGCATGCCGGCGACCAGCTGCTTCAGTGCGGCGGCCGGCGCCAGCGAGCCGGCGACACCGCCGGTACGCAGGCCGGTCAGCTCACGTGCGTCGAACACCAGGGCAATGCCACTCTGGCGTGCCCATTGCTGCAGGGCCGGCGGCAGGGCGCCGGGAGCGATACGGTACTCGACCTGGGTGACGGCTTCTGCTGACGCCGCCGTTGCCGCCACACCGGGCACCAGCACAACGCACAGCAGGGCCTGCAGCAGACCCCAGCGCAGCACGTCCCAGCGCAGCACGTCCCAACGAAGCACACCCGGCGCCGGCATCGGCCGCCGCCTCAGTAGGTGCGGCGCAGTTCCAGCGCGCCATCCGAGCGCGGCTGGCCAGCAATGGACCACCCCAGTTCCAGGGCGGAAAGCAGTTCATGCGCATCGCCTGCGCGGAAGGTGCCGCTGACCGCGAGGTCGGCGATGTCCGGGTCGGCGACCACCAGTGGCGTGGTGCCATAGCGGTTCATGCGTTCGACCACGGTGGCCAGAGGCGTGCCGTCGAACACCAGCCGGCCCTGTGGCCAGGCCTCGGCGGCGGCGGTCGAGGACAGCTGCGGGCCCGGTTGGATCTTGCCGGAGGCCAGGACCTGCAGCTGCTGGCCCGGTGAGAGCGTGTGCTGCGCGCTGCCACTGGTGACTTCCACCACGCCTTCCAGCAGCGCGACCTCGACCCGGCCGTCAGCCAGGCGTTCAACCTGGAAGGTGGTGCCGATGTCGCGGATCGAACTGCCGCCGGCCTGCACCCGCAGCGAGCGCGATGACGGTTCGACCTGCAGCTGGATGCGACCGTGTTCCAGCGCCAGTTCGCGCTTGCGCCAGCCGAAGCGTGCGGTCAGCGTGGTGCCGGCGTCGAGCGTGGCGATGCTGCCATCGGCCAGGGTGCGCTGCTGCGGCAGCAGGCTGGCGTTGGCGTAGGTCAGCGGTGTGGGATTGCCATCGGTGTACAGCATCCAGCCCAGGCCAACGGCCAGGCACACGCCTGCAGCGGCGGCGACACCGGGCAGCCAACGCCGCTGCGGCCGGCGTGACGCACGCGCGGCGGCGGTGCGCAGCCACGGGTCGCTGGCCAGGCCGGCGCTGCGCTGGTGCAGTTTCTCGGCCTGTACCCACGCGCTGACATGTGCCGGATCCTCGGCCAGCCAGTCCTCGAAGGACTGCCGTTCCTCGGCGCTGCAGTCGGGGGCGTCCAGCCGGGCTACCCAGGCGCTTGCGTGTTCAAAAAGCAACGTGTCATCCCTGTTGTCGTTGCGGATCATTCGGCATCTCCATCATTGTGGAGAGGATCGGGGCCCAGCTCCTTGCGCAGGCCCTGCAATGCACGGGCAATGTGTTTTTCCACGGTCTTGGCGGTGATGCCGCAATGCCGGGCGATCTGTGTATAGCTCATCCCGGTGATGCGGTTGAGCAGATACACCTCGCGGGCACGTTCGGGCAGCTTGAACAGTGCCTGGCGCAGCAGGGCGAGCATCTGCCCGGATTCTGCCTGACGCAGCGGATCAGGAGAAGCACTGGCGGCTTCTTCGTTGCCGTCGCGTTCGGTGAGCGACAGGTGGTTGCGCGATTGTGGCGAGCGCCCGCGGTCTGCCAGGCGGTTGCGGGCGATGCGGTACAGCAGCAGCCGCAGCTCCTCGGTGCCATGCGCGCGGTAGCGGATCAGGCGCTCCATGCAGTCCTGGGCGATGTCCTCGGCATCCTCGGGGCCGACACCGCGGGCGCGCAGGAAAGCGCACAGCGGCGCGCGTTCCTCGCACACGAATGCGATGAAGGCATCCGGAACCCCGGGCAGATCCGGCGCAGGACGGAGCAAAGGGGAGGGCGCGGACAGGGGAGGGCCTCGGACGACGATGACGGACGCGTCACCGAGTTTTACGCGACGGTGACCGGATGGGGAAGCCCACGTTTCTCCCGCATTTCCATTGTGAATGCATTCATGTTTTTTCTCGCCGTCGACTGGGGGCGTCGAGCCCGCTGCTGCGTTCTGCTTTCGACCCGCGTGGTGCGGGCGGAGAGAGAGAACGCAATGAAGCATTCGAAGTTGAGCATCGCCCTGGCAGGCCTGGTGGGTATCGCGACCCTGGGCCAGATGGATGACGTCATGGCAATGAACTATCACGTGCAGGGCGATCGCGTCGTGCTGAGTGGCGGTGTCACCGTCGCCGACGTCGTTGCGCTGCCGGCGCTGCTGGCCAAAGCGCAGGCCGAAGGCCGCCCGATCCGCGAAGTCGTGCTGCGCACCTCCAATGGTGGCGCGCTGATCGCGGGTGAGTGGCTGCAGGGAGTGATCCGCACCAACGGCCTGAACACCATCGTGTCCGGCCACTGCATCTCGTCCTGCTCGATCATGCAGTCCGGTGGCGTCGAACGTTACCTGGCCGGCGACCTGCCGCTGGTCGACTCGGTGCAGATCCACGCTGCCAGCAACAGTGGCAAGGTGATCTACACGCCGTCGCCGCGGATGACCGAGATCTACACCGGCAACTACGGCGGCGGCATGGATGCCGGCCTGCTGCACAAGGCCATGTACGAGGTGGTGCAGCCCAACGGCCTGCTAGTGTTCCGCGACCCGGCCCGGACCACCGGCGCTTCGGTCAGCTTCGATCCCGATGGCAGCGGCCGCAGGCTGGAGACCTTCCCCGGCCAGGACATCTACAGCAACAACATCATCACCGCCGCCGGTTACCGCGATCCGGGCGATACCCTGACGGTCACCGGCAATGTCAGCGGCGACATCAATCCAGGCTACCTGCGCACTGCGCGCCAGCTGCAGGCGTTCGTCGATGACGACTTCGCGCGCTGGAACGATACCGACTTCGCCACCACGTACATCAACTATGCGGTGAACATCTACAACCGCTCCGGCGCCGGCCCGAACGGCATCGGCCCGGCTTCGGTGCAGGATTACCTCAACGATCCTGGTACACAGCAGCTCCTTCTGGGCCAGCTGCGCCTGGATGAACTGGACGCCTCCACGCTGGGCAATTCGGCTGGCGTGATCCGCGTCGCCAAGGGCGGCACCTGGCGCACCGCCGAAACCACCGGCGCCGATTTCATGCTGGTGGAGAACGGCACCATCGCCCTGGAAGGCGGTGCCCTGCGCACGCCGGAGCTGCGCGTGCTGGCGGCCGGCATGGTGGTCGGTCACGGCGACATCGCCTCGGTTGCCAC
Source organism: Stenotrophomonas sp. 3(2025) (assembly GCF_052665395.1). NCBI lineage: Bacteria > Pseudomonadati > Pseudomonadota > Gammaproteobacteria > Lysobacterales > Lysobacteraceae > Stenotrophomonas > Stenotrophomonas sp. 3(2025). The sequence continues at coordinate 155,743 of NZ_JBQOIF010000007.1, forward strand.
CGACTCGAGCGCACTGCTCGATGCCACCGGCCCGTCGTACCGCGAGGATGGCTTCAACCGCCTGCGCGTGTACGGCACCCTGATGCCGCGTGGTGGTGATCTGGTCACCCACGGCTACGTCAACATCATGCCGGGCGGCAAGGTGCTGTTCGACGTGACTGAAGCCGGCGGCTCCCAGGCCGGGCGCCTGCGTGTGGGCGACTTCTACGACGGCGGCGCCAACGAGGGTGCGCTGGTCATCTCGCCGGGCGCTCATCTTGAACTGAACGTGGCGCAGGGTTTCTACGCCGGCAACTACCAGCGTGAGCTGGTGAGCGGCCCGATCTACCAGGGCGGTTTCACCGATGCGGTGCGCTTGGGTGACACCGGCTATACGGCCGGCATCACCGACGGCGAGGTGTTCCGGCCGCGCCACAATTCGCTGCTGAGCTTCAACATCAACCAGACCGCCGAAGGCCTGTCGCTGACCGCAAACCCCGGCTTCGACCAGCTCGCGCAGCTCACTGGCAACAATGGCAACGATGGACTCGGCCGAGCACTGGCCACTGCCGGCCAGCGCCAGGATGCCGGGCTGAAGCCGCTGCTGGGGGCGCTGCAGTTCGCTGACCGCGATGTGATCGCCCAGCAGGCCGGTGCACTGCGTGGTGATGGCCATGCCAGCCTGCGCCTGGCCGACAACGCGCTGGTCGGCAGCATCGGCAGCGTGGTGCAGCAGCACCAGGCCGCACGGCGCAGCGGCAGCGGAGATGCCGGTGGCTTGGCCGCACAGGCCGCGCAGGCGGCGTCGGCACAGCCGGGCATGGCCAATGGCAGCCTGTTCAACCAGTTGGCGCTGCATCTGGTGGAGCCGGCGGGGGCGGGCGGTGGCAGCACCAACTTCGGCGGCGAAGCGGCGCGCAGCCATGGCCTCTGGGGCCGCGGTTTCGGCAGCCACGGCCGCATCGATGGCGAGGGCGGCGTGGCCGGCCTGAGCCATACCGTCGGCGGCATCGTGCTCGGTGCCGATACGCAGCTGGCCGATGACCGGGTGACGCTGGGCGTCAGCGTTGCCGCGGCGGACATGTCGACCAAGGGCCGCGATGGTTCCGGTTTCACCGGCGACGTGCGTGCGCTGGATGTGGGCGGCTACCTGGATGCCACTTACTCGCGGGGTTACCTGTCGGCCTCGGTGCGCTATACCGACCTGCGCCACGACACCCGCCGCAGCATCGATGGCATCGACGGCCTGCAGGCTCCGTTGCGTGCCAAGTACAACAACGATGCGATCTCGGCCCGGCTGGAGCACGGCTTCTCGTTCACCACCGCCAAGGGCGTGGTGATCCAGCCGCTGCTACCGGTGGTCGATTACGCGCGCACCTCGGCCACCCGTTTCAATGAAGGGCAGGGAGCCGGCGCACTGGTGGGGCGTGGTGACAGCCTGGAAAGCATCCGCGTCGGTGCGGGCCTGCAGGTGTTCAAGACCTTCGAGGGCAACAACGGCGAGCGCATCACTCCGCGCGCGCGCGTGGTCTGGCAGAAGGAACTGGGCGACACCCAGGCCCGTTACAGCACCGGCTTCGCCGCTGCGCCGGACCTGGTGTTCGGTGCCAGCAGCCAGACCGTGGGCGAGCAGGTGCTGGCCTGGAACCTAGGTGTGACCAGCCGCGCCACCGATCGCCTGTCGGTGATGGTCGACTACGTGGGCGAGCGCCGCGACGGCCAGCTGCAGAACGGCGTGATGCTGGGCCTGGGCTATACGTTCTAACTAAGGCAGTACCGGCACCGGCGGCCGTCGCGCCGCCGGTGCCATCCCCATCAGGGGGCGGGTGCGCTATGGTCGTGGCGGATTTCCGCGCAGACCTTGCCATGCAGATCGCCGTTTTCAGTGCCCGTCCCTACGACCGCCGCTTTCTGGAGGAAGCCAACCAGCACGAGGGGGCAGGGCAGGATTTCCAGTTCGTGTATTTCGACGCGGCGCTGGACGTGCACACCGCCGCGCTGGCACAGGACTGCGCCGCCGTCTGCGTGTTCGTCAACGACAGGCTCGATGCACCGGTGCTGCAGGCCCTGCATGCACTGGGCGTACGCGCGGTGCTGCTGCGCTGTGCCGGCTTCAACAATGTGGACCTGGCCAGCGCGAATGCGCTCGGCCTGTTCGTCGCCCGCGTGCCGGCCTACTCGCCGGAAGCGGTGGCCGAGCACGCTCTGGCGCTGGTGATGACCCTCAACCGGCACACCCATCGCGCCTACAACCGCGTGCGTGAGGGCAACTTCATGCTCGATGGCCTGCTCGGCCGCACCCTGCATGGCAAGACCGTGGGCATCGTCGGTACCGGCAAGATCGGGTTGGCCACCGCGCGCATCTTCCGCGGCATGGGCTGCACCGTGCTGGGACACGATCCGTATCCCTCGCCGGCGTTCGCCGGGATCGGCGCGATGGTTGAACTGGACGAGCTGCTCTCGCGCTCGGACATCGTCTCGCTGCATTGCCCGTTGACCCCGGATACGCAGCACCTGATCGACGATGCCTCGCTGGCGCGGATGAAGCCCGGCGCGATGCTGGTCAACACCTCGCGCGGCGGCCTGGTCGATACCCATGCGGTGATCCGCGCGCTGAAGTCGCGCCGGCTGGGCCACCTGGCCATTGATGTCTACGAGCAGGAAAGCGCGTTGTTCTTCCAGGACCTGTCGGGCGAGATCATCGACGATGAGGCGTTCCAGCGCCTGATGACCTTCCCCAACGTGCTGGTGACCGGCCACCAGGGCTTCTTCACCGTGGAGGCGCTGCAGGAGATCTCGGCGATCACGCTGGGCAACCTGGCCGATTTTGCGGCGGGGCGGGAGTGCGGCAACCGGGTGGCGGCGGGTTGAGGGGCCGGGCGGATTGACCGTTGGGCAGTGCTGCCCGTAAAATCGCCTGCTCAGCCGGAATAGCTCAGTTGGTAGAGCGGCGCATTCGTAATGCGTAGGTCGCAGGTTCGACTCCTGTTTCCGGCACCAGATACAGCGATAAGCCCCGGCCCTGGTCGGGGCTTTTTGTTTGCAGGCGCGCGGACCCCGGCCCCTGGTCGCAGGGCGAGGTGGCGTCTGGTCCGGCAATACCTCATATCCTTGAATGCTCTCGGATCCTCCGTGGATGTCCCGGAACTTCACCGGGGGTTACATGTTTGCATGCCGATGTCCCAGGTTCGGCTGTTGTCGAAGCATGAAAGTAGCAACGCTGCGCTACCTGCAATAAGCTCAGCCGCTTCCTGTGCTGTGGAACGCGACGTGACCTATCCGCTGGGGCGCATGTCCTTCGTCATCCTGTTGGCTCTGGTCTTCGTGGCAGCGCCCATATGGTCGCTGGTGGGGCCGGGCCTTTTCGGCTGGCACATCCGTCAGCCCGCTGCTTGGCAGGGGGGGCTGGAGGCACTGGCAGTGTTCGCCTCTCTGACGGCTGCCGTGCGATGGTTGCGAGGCCCGGCGCGCGCGGTGGCTGTCATCGCGGTAGTTGCGTTGTACGCGCGCCATCACGGTGTCGATTTCGCCATGTTCGCCAGCTATGTCTACCTGGAGGGCCTGTTCGCCCTCGGTGGCATCCTGATGGGCGGACGGGTCGGTCGTGCGCCGTCCGGGCAGGTCGTGATTGCACTGGCCGGACTTATCGGCTGGTCCCTGTTGCTGTGGCTTGCTTCCATTGTTGGGCTGGGCAGCATGACCGAGCTTGGATGGTTGGCGGTGCTTGTGTTGTTGCCGGCGCTGTTGTTCTACCGCGGGCCGCGCTTGATCATGCTGCTGCTTGGTTCCGTTCGCAGGGTCTCGCGCAGCCAACCTGCAACGGCGGCATTGATCGCTACGTTGTGCCTTGTGATGTTTGCCAAAGCGTCGGTCTCTACTGGGTTTGACTCCAACTGGTACGGTCTGGCAGCTGACCGTGTCCTGCTGGCCAGTGGCAACGTGTTCCTGAGCGAAGGGCTTACCGCGCCGGTCCATTACTACCCCAAGCTGACCGAGATGCTTCATGTCCCGTTGGCGCTGCTGGGCAGTATTCCGGCAGTCGTTGGCATGAATATCGGGTGCTGGCTGGCCACACTCGGGACCGCTTCGCTGATTCTGCGCGAGTTGCGCGTGCGTAGTGCTTGGCGCCCTTTGATCATTGCACTGGTGGCGACGCTGCCGGCCTTCGCCAATGTCGCAATGACGGCCAAGGGGGATGCACTGGCTGCATGGCTCCTAAGCGTCGCATTGCTGGCCGCGCTGCGGCTGCGCCACGGCCATGGCGCAGCGTGGTTCTGGATCGCCCTGGCGGCGGCGTTGATGGCCAGCCAGGCACGGCTGTCCAACATTCCCTACGCGCTGGCGCTGACCCTGCTGGCGACCCTGTTCGGGGCGCGGTCATTGTTGCAGCGGCGCAGCTTGCCGCGTTCTCCGCTGCCATGGCCGGCGATGATCCTGGCCCTGTCCAGCGTCGTTGTGTTCATACTGATCACCGCCAGGACGTGGTGGCTGACCGGGGTGCCCTTGATCGCACCGAACGCCGCGCTGGACCTGTTCGCAGGCTGGGGCATGGAGCTACGGGCTCCCGCTGGGCGCTTGCCTACCAGTGACCTGCTGGTATATCTCCCGCCGGGCAGTACGCTGCTGACGTATCTTTTCGACCCCCGCCGCTATCCGATGGTTCAGATCGTTTGGACCGGTAATGTCTGGTTGTTTCTGCCGCTTGCCACGCTGGTCCTGGGGTGGGCATCACCGGTGGCGTGGCGACGGGCTGCGCCAGTGCTGTTCATCGGACTGCTGTTCTTCCCGATGCTCCTGGGCAACAAGTACATCCCCGCCTCCGGCGCAGATGGCAACTACTTCATCACCCCGGTCATCTGCCTGATCCTGTACGGCGGGTTTCTGGTGCAGCAGGTGGCTACCCGGTGGCAAGCTGTACCATCGGTCGCAGCCACACTACGTGTGCTGCTCTATCTGTTCGCGTCGGCCTCGGCCCTGATGTGCCTGGTTACCGGCATGTGGGGCCCCGGGACGCGTGCGTTTGATCTGAAAATGGATCGCCCGCTGCGCGATCTGCAGTTGCGGCGCGAGACGACCTGGCGTGATACCGGCATGACCGAATTCGCCTCGCGACTCCAGTTGTACCAGACAGGCACACGTGTGGTCGGTGATATCGGCGGTGATGGTTTCTGGCTTCCAGTGCGCTATGAACCTTTCGATATCATCGCGCTGACCCGGCCTGCATCAGTGGATTCCCTGGACAGCACGCTGCGATTCCTGCGAGCGACCAACGTGCGCTTTCTGATCGTGCGCAGGGCGCCGGTAGAGAGTACGGGCACGCAGACCCTGCTCTGGCAGGCCGCTGACCGGTTGCAGCGTACTGGCGCTGCCGAGCAGGTGTATGCGGACGACCACTATGCGCTGTGGTATCTGCCGCCTGCGGACATGCTGTCTGGATCGCGCCGCCCGTGAGGCTGCACTCCAATGGCACGTCACCCCACGGCGGTCGGTGACCACGGTCAAGCAGATCACCCTGCGTCTCCCCGGTGCGGGCGGCTGACGGAGCAGCCCGAGGCCCGGCTGTCACCGCGCCCGCACCGGTTGCCGCAGCACCGTTTTCAAGCGAGCAGGCTCTACCTTGCGTGGGTCGCCCAGGTAGATCTCATGATGCGGCCCGGCGAAGGTCAGCCCCTGTGCCGGCATGATCCGTTCATGCAGTTCGGCCAGTGTCGGGCCCTCGTCATCGTAGGCGCCTACATGCTGCGTCTGCAGGCACAGGCCTTCCTCGTAAAGCGCCAGGCGCAGGCTCTGCGGCGGGGTACCGCGCTTGTTCGATGCCTTGGCCACCGCTTCGTTGAATCGGGGAACGCCGACGTCCAGCGGCGTGCGGATCATCATCGTCCAGCGCCACGCGTGCTTGCGCTGTGCCACGAAGCTGGACGGGTCGTCGGCCCACCACAGTCCCTCCAGCGGCGGCACCACGCAGTCCCGTCCTTCGGCCTTCATCGCGAACTTCAGTGCGTAGCTGACCGAGTACAGCCACTCCACCGCATCGCGATAGGCCGGCGCCTGGTTCGGATCACCCTGGCCATCGACCATCACAAAGGACATCGGCGGCACCTCGATCCGCACGAACGAGCCGGCCGGTGGCCGGTACAGCGCCTTGTCCTGCGTCTTGAAGTCGATCTTCGCCGGCGTGGCCGCGGACCGGGTCATTGCGCGGCTCCGTTGGCAGGCCCCTTCAACTCCACCGTGTTGCCGTCCGGATCCTTGAAGTACAACGACAATCCGTCGCCCTCGGCACCGAAGTTGACTTCGGCCGGCCCCGGCACCGGTACGCCGTGGGCGGCCAGGTGGGCGACCAGCGCCGCTTCGTCGAAGGGGTGCACGCGCAGGCACAGGTGGTCGACATTGCGCCCTTCGCTGCCCGGTCCGCTGCCGCCGTGGCGACCGAGCGTGCCATCCAGGCTGATCAGGTCGATCATCGATGCACCCGCGCGCAGGTGCACCAGGCCCAGATGCTCGCGCCGCCGCACCACCGCGCAGCCCAGCACTTGGCCATAGAAGGCTTCGCTGCGGGCCAGATCGCGCACCCTCAGCACCAGGTGGTCGATGCGTTCAACGCTGAAGGGTTTGTCCATGCCGGGTTCCTCTAAGAAAGGGGAGTCACAACTTGCTGAACCTGTTCAGTCGACTGTGCCGAACGAGGCGCCTCGTCGCCCTCGTGGCCGATGCTGCGCTGCCGTTCCCGCGCGTTCTGCCCGCAACATTGGCGCGGTGCGACAACGTGTCGCATCCAGATCCGGGCCTTTCCTGCGCCTGATCATTGTCAATGCCTTTCTTAAATGGTGGGTGACGGCCTAAAATTGAAAGGCTGACTCGACCCCACCTCACCTGCCTGTCTTCTGGACGGGTGGGCCCGGCTTTGGCCGGTGCGGGCAGGACGGGGAACGGCATTCCCTCGCAATTGGATCGACCGATGATTCCGTTGAAAACCCTTGGGCGCTGGTTGCGCCCGGGCCTGCTGCTCGCATTGCTGGTGATGCTCACCGGCTGCGATGCCGTGGCCATCCTCAGTCCGAAGGGCCAGATCGGCCAGGATGAAAAGACACTGCTGATCACGGCCACCGTGCTCATGCTGCTGGTCGTCATCCCGGTCATCATCATGACCCTGACCTTCGCGTGGAAGTATCGCGCCTCCAACACCAAGGCCCGCTACGAGCCGAAGTGGTCCCACTCGACGGCGATCGAGGTGGTGGTGTGGTCGATCCCCTGCATGATCGTGCTGGTCCTGGCGGTGCTGACCTGGCGGTCCTCGCACGCGCTGGATCCGTACAAGCCCCTGGAATCGGACGTCAAGCCGGTCACCATCCAGGCGATCTCGCTGGACTGGAAGTGGCTGTTCATCTATCCGGAAGAGAAGGTCGCGGTCGTCAACGAGATCAAGTTCCCGGTCAACACCCCGCTGAACTTCGAGATCACCTCCGATACGGTGATGAATGCGTTCTTCATCCCGCACCTGGGCAGCATGATCTATTCGATGGCGGCGATGGAGACCAAGCTCCACCTGATCGCCAACGAGCTGGGTGAATTCCCGGGCATGTCCTCGCACTACAGCGGTGCAGGCTTCGCCAAGATGCATTTCACTGCTTACTCGGTCACCGATGCGCAGTACCGCCAGTGGCTGGACCAGGTCCGTGCCGGCGAGCAGAGCCTGGACAAGGCCTCGTTCAAGGCGCTGGGCGAGGCGAAGAATTCCGAGTGGTACCCGGTCACCTACTTCGGCAAGGTTGAAGACAACCTGTTCGACTGGGTCATCGCCAAGCACATGGGCGACAACAAGCACTACGGCATGAAGCATGCCCATGCGGGTGCGGCTGCTGCCGATGCGTCCAGCCATGAAGCGCACGAGGGGCACGCCCCGAGCGACGCGCATGATGCCAAGGAATCCGGGAAGAACCTGGATGCCACCGAAGAACACGAACACGCTGGCCATGAAGGCCACATGGGTTCGGGAGAATGAACATGTTGGGAAAACTCTCTCTTGAGTCGATCCCCCACGATCCAATCGTGCTGACCACCCTGGTCGGTGCGGTGCTGGGTGGCCTGGGCGTGATGGCCCTGATCACCAAGTTCAAGCTGTGGGGCTATCTGTGGAAGGAGTGGTTCACCTCGGTGGATCACAAGAAGATCGGCGTGATGTACATCATCGTCGCCTTCGTCATGCTGCTGCGCGGTTTCTCCGACGCGATCATGATGCGTACCCAGCAGGCCATCGCCGTCGGCGGGTCCGAGGGTTACCTGCCGCCGCACCACTACGACCAGATCTTCACCGCCCACGGCGTGATCATGATCTTCTTCGTGGCGATGCCGCTGATTACCGGCCTGATGAACCTGGCCGTGCCGCTGCAGATCGGTGCGCGCGACGTCGCGTTCCCGTTCGTCAACTCGCTCAGCTTCTGGCTGTTCGTGTCCGGTGCGGTGCTGATCATGCTGTCGCTGTGGATCGGTGAATTCGCCGCTACCGGCTGGCTGGCGTTCCCGCCATTGTCGGGCATCGAGTACAGCAACAATGTAGGTATGGACTACTACATATGGGGACTACAGGTGGCGGGTCTGGGTACCACGTTGAGTGGTATCAACTTCTTCATCACCATCCTCAAGATGCGCACCCCGAGCATGAAGCTCATGCAGATGCCGGTCTTCACCTGGACCGCTCTGGTGACCAACGTGCTGATCGTCGCCGCCTTCCCGGTGCTGACCATCACCCTGGTGCTGCTGACCCTGGACCGTTACCTGGGTACGCACTTCTTCACCAATGACGGTGGCGGCAACGCCATGCTGTACATCAACCTGATCTGGATCTGGGGCCACCCGGAAGTCTATATCCTGGTGCTGCCGGCCTTCGGCGTGTTCTCCGAGGTCATCGCGACCTTCTCGCGCAAGGCCCTGTTCGGCTACAAGGGCATGGTCTACGCCACCGCCTGCATCGGCGTGCTGTCGTTCATCGTGTGGCTGCACCACTTCTTCACCATGGGCTCGGGTGCCAACGTCAATGCCTTCTTCGGCATCACGACGATGATCATCTCCATCCCCACCGGCGTGAAGATCTTCAACTGGCTGTTCACCATGTTCCGCGGTCGCGTGCAGTTCACCACGCCCGTGCTGTGGACCATCGGCTTCATGGTCACCTTCACCATCGGCGGCATGACCGGCGTGATGCTGGCGATCCCGGCCATCGACTTCGTGCTGCACAACAGCCTGTTCCTGATCGCCCACTTCCACAACGTCATCATCGGCGGCGTGGTGTTCGGCATGTTCGCCGGCATCACCTACTGGTGGCCGAAGATGTTCGGCTTCCGCCTCAACGAGTTCTGGGGCAAGTGCGCGTTCTGGTGCTGGTTCATCGGCTTCTATGTGACCTTCATGCCGATGTACGTGCTGGGCTTCATGGGCATGACCCGTCGTCTGCAGAGCACCGTCAACCCGGCCTACGAGCCGTTCCTGCTGGTGGCCGCTGTGGGCGCCTTCATCGTGGGTGCCGGCATCCTGTGCCAGATCATCCAGGTGGCCGTGTCTATCCGCGACCGCAAGAAGACCGCCGACCTGACCGGCGACCCGTGGGATGCCCGTACGCTGGAGTGGGAAACCTCTTCGCCGCCGGCCTTCTACAACTTCGGCACCCTGCCGGACGTCACCGAGCTGGACGATTTCTGGGAGCGCAAGCAGCGTGGTGAAGCCTGGCCGAAGCCGGCCAAGTACACCGACATCCACATGCCGCGCAACACCGGCACCGGCGTTGTCATCGGCGCCTTCAGCCTGGTGTTCGGCTTTGCGATGATCTGGCACATCTGGTGGCTGGCCATCATCGGCTTCGTCGGCATGATCGCCACGTTCATCTACCGCACCTTCGACCAGGACGTGGACTACTGGGTCCCGGCTGCCGAGGTGGAACGCATCGAGAACGAACACCGCAAGCACCTGGAAGCCCAGGGCCTGGTGAAGTCGGAGCTGAAGGCATGAGCACCAATACCTCGACCCTGAGCCACGGGCACGCCGCACACGCGGCGGCCCATGGCCATGACGACCACGAGCACCACGACACCGGCGGCAACACCGTCTTCGGTTTCTGGGTGTACCTGATGAGCGACTGCCTCATCTTCGCCTCGCTGTTTGCCACCTACGTGGTGCTGGCCGGCGGCACCGATGGCGGCCCCGGCGCGAAGGATCTGTTCGAGCTGCCGTTCGTGGCGTGGGAAACCGCGCTGCTGCTGACCTCGTCGCTGACCTTCGGCCTGGGCATGATCTCCATGCACCGCAAGCAGGTCGGCCAGATGTTCCTGTGGCTGGGCATCACCTGGCTGCTGGGCTTCGGCTTCATGTGCATGGAAGTCTATGAATTCCAGCACCTGATCCATCAGGGCTACGGTCCGGACCGCAGTGCGTTCCTGTCGGCGTTCTTCGCCCTGGTCGGTACCCACGGCCTGCACGTCAGCGCCGGCCTGCTGTGGCTGCTGGTGATGTTCGTGCAGCTGAAGAAGTACGGCCTGACCCCGACCAACAAGACCCGCATGGCGTGCCTGAGCCTGTTCTGGCACTTCCTGGACCTGATCTGGATCGGCGTGTTCTCCGTCGTCTACCTCAATGGAGCGCTGTAATGGCACATGACAACCATGCACACGACCACGCCGCCGGCGGCGAAAGCCACGGCACCGTGAAGTCGTACCTGATCGGCTTCGTGCTGGCGGTGGTGCTTACCGTCATCCCGTTCTACATGGTGATGTCGGGTGATTTCTCGCGCACCGTCAACGGTGTGGTGATCGCCATCACCGCGGTGCTGCAGATGCTGGTCCACCTGGTGTTCTTCCTGCACCTGGACCGCTCGTCGGAGAGCCGCTGGAACGTCAACGCTGCGGCCTTCACCGTGGTGGTGATCGGCATCATCGTGGTCGGTACCCTGTGGGTCATGCACAACATGAACGTGCACATGATGCACTGACGTCTTCGCGACGTTGCCACGCAGAAAGGCCGCCCCCGGGCGGCCTTTCTGTTTGTTACGTGGATGCGGTTGCCGCTCAATGCACCCGGGGTATGCAGTAGATCCACGCCATGCGTGGATGCAGCTGCCGTTCAATGCACCGGAGGAAGCAGTAGATCCACGCCATGCGTGGATGCGGTTGCCGCTCAATGCACCCGGGGTATGCAGTAGATCCACGCCATGCGTGGATGCGGTTGCCGCTCAATGCACCCGGAGGATGCAGTAGATCCTCGCCATGCGTGGATGCGGTTGCCTCTCACCCCACCTTGCGCAGGAATTCCTCGGCCTCCATCGGCCGCCCCAGGTGGTAACCCTGCAGCTGGTCGCAGCCCAGCTCGCTCAGGTAGTCGCGCTGGGCCTGGGTCTCCACGCCCTCGGCCACCACCTGCAGCTGCAGGGTACGACCCAGCGCGATGATCGAGGACACGATGGCCGAATCCTCGTCATTGCGTTCAAGGTCATGCACGAACGCACGATCGATCTTCAGTTCGGTGGCCGGCATGCGCTTGAGGTACAGCAGGCTGGAATAACCGGTACCGAAATCATCGATGGCGATGTGCACGCCCATCGCGGTCAGGTCGTTGAGAATGGCCAGGCTGGCCTCGACGTCCTTCATCGCCGTGGTTTCGGTGATCTCCAAAGTCAGCCGCGCCGGGTCGATGCGATGCCGTTCCAGTACCGAACGCACGCTCTCCAGCAGGGCCGGCGAGGCGAACTGCAGCGGCGACAGGTTCACCGCCATCGTCCAGTCGCTGTATCCGCTGTCATGCCAGGCGCGCAGCTGTGCGCAGGCCTGGTCCAGCACCCAGTCGCCGATCGGCAGGATCAGGCCGCTGCGCTCGGCGATGGGAATGAATACGTCCGGCGCCAGCAGGCCCAGTTCCGGGTGCTGCCAGCGCAGCAGCGCCTCGGCCCCAGTGGCCGGTGCATCGGCCGCCGGGAACTTCGGCTGGTAGTGCAGCAGCAGCTCGTTGCGCGCGATCGCCTTGCGCAGGTCCTGCAGCAGCCGCAGCTGGCGGTTGGCACTGAGCTGCATCGAGGGAATGAAGAAGGTGTAGCCGTTGCGGCCGGTTTCCTTGGTGTGGTACATCGCCGCATCGGCATGTGCCATCAACTCGCGTTCGTCGCTGGCATCGTCCGGATACAGCGCAATGCCCAGGCTGGCAGTGACCTGCAGCTCCGCCGCGTCCAGCACGAACGGTTCACCGGCCGCGGCGATCACCCGCTCGGCGACCACCGCCGCATCATCAGGTGCATCGATGGCCAGCACGATCACGAACTCGTCGCCGCCGAGGCGGGCGAGGGTGTCCTGCGGGCGCAGCTGCGCGCCCAGGCGCTGGGCCACCGCGACCAGCAGGCGGTCACCCAGCTGGTGGCCATAGGCATCGTTGACGGCCTTGAAGCCATCCAGGTCGCAGAACATCACCGCCACCGACTGCTGGCGGCGTTGCGCCTTCTCGATGGCCTGCTCGATGCGATCCTGCAGCAGCATGCGGTTCGGCAGCTGGGTCAGCGGGTCGTGCAGTGCGGCCTGGATCAGCTTGTCGTTGGCGTGCGCCAGGGAATCGGCCAGCAGGCCGGTGCGCACGCGCATCTGGCGGTCGAACAGCGAGGCCACCAGGGCGATGCCGAGCGTGGCCAGGGTGGTCACGATCACCAGCACTGCCAGCCAGCGGGGATCGATGCCGCCGCTGCCGATCGCGCCGCAGACGCTGCCTGGCGGGAAGCGCGCGGCGGCCATGCCGGTGTAGTGCATGCCGACGATGGCCAGGCCCATCACCAGCGACGCCAGCATCCGCAGGCGCACCGTGTTGCGCTGTTCCACGCGTAGCCGGAAGGCAATCCACAGCGCTGCACCGGCGGCAGCGATGGCCACTGCGATCGACGCGGCAAACCAGCCGGGGTGGTAATCGATACCGGGCTGCATGCGCATGGCGGCCATGCCCAGGTAGTGCATGGCGGCGATACCCAGTCCCATCAGCACCGCACCCGCGGCCAGCCACTGCAACGGCAGGCTGGGGCGCGACACCAGCCACAGCGCATAGGCCGACGCGCCGATCGACACCGCCAGCGAATACAGGGTGATCGCCAGGTCGTAACCGACCGGAACCGGCAGCTTGAAGGCCAGCATCGCGATGAAGTGCATCGACCAGATGCCCAGGCCCATCGCGGCGGCACCGCCGGCCAGCCACCAGCGGGCGACCCGGCCCTGGGCCGTGGCCAGGCGGCCGGCCATATCCAGCGCGGTATACGATGCCAGCATGGCCACCAGCAACGAGATGGCGACCAGGCTCTGACTGTAACTACCAGTCATGTTGAATCCAGAGGAGGAGGGAGGGGCGCCCGCAAGGCGCACGCCCGCCACCGCTATCGGCACCGACGGGTGGGACTTGAGTGGTCGCAGCAGCTGCGACCCGGCTCGGCTATCCTGCCACGCTCGTTGCCCCTGCAGGAAATCTCCGATGGCCAAAGCCCGCACCGCGTATGTCTGCAATGAATGCGGCGCCGAATACAGCAAGTGGCAAGGCCAGTGCACCGAGTGCAATGCCTGGAACTCGCTGTCGGAAATCGTCCTTGAGAGCGCTGCGGCGGCCAAGGCGCCCGCCTCGCGCCGTGCCGGCTGGGCGGGCAAGATCGACCCGCCGAAGATCACCGCACTGAAGGACGTGGCGCAGACCGAACACAACCGGGTCAGCACCGGCATCGGTGAATTCGACCGCGTGCTCGGCGGCGGCCTGGTCGAGGGCGCGGTGGTGCTGGTCGGTGGTGATCCGGGCATCGGCAAATCCACTCTGCTGCTGCAGGCGGTGGCGAAGATGGCCGCGGTCCTGCCGGTGCTCTACGTCACCGGCGAAGAATCACTGGCCCAGGTCGCTGGCCGCGCGCATCGGCTGGAGCTGCCGCTGGAGGGCGTCAACGCGCTGGCCGAGACCGGTGTCGAATCCATCCTGCAACACGCCACCAAGAGTGGGCCGCGGCTGATCGTGGCCGACTCGGTACAGACGCTCTGGACCGAGACGCTGACCGCCGCGCCCGGTTCGGTCAGTCAGGTGCGCGAGAGTGCCGCACGGCTGGTGCGTTTCGCCAAGGAAACCGGAACCGCCGTGTTCCTGGTCGGCCATGTGACCAAGGAAGGCGGCATCGCCGGCCCGCGCGTGCTGGAGCACATGGTCGATGCCGTGCTGTATTTCGAAGGTGAGAGCGGCAGCCGCTTCCGCCTGCTGCGCGCGTTCAAGAACCGCTTTGGTGCGGTCAATGAGCTGGGCGTGTTCGCGATGGGCGACAAGGGCCTGAAGGAGGTCTCCAATCCGTCGGCGATCTTCCTTTCCGGTGCCAGCACGCACCAGCCGGGCAGCTGCGTGATGGTTACCCGCGAGGGCACCCGGCCGCTGCTGGTGGAAGTGCAGGCGCTGGTCGACGCCTCGCCGCTGTCCAATCCGCGCCGCGTGGCGGTCGGGCTGGAGCAGAACCGCTTGGCCATGCTGCTGGCGGTGCTGCATCGGCATGGCGGCGTGCTGGTCGGCGACCAGGACGTGTTCGTCAACGTGGTCGGCGGCATCCGCGTGCAGGAGACCGCCGCCGACCTGCCGGTGCTGCTGGCGGTGCTGTCCTCGCTGCAGGACCGTCCGTTGGCCGAGAAGACCATCGCGTTCGGCGAAGTCGGCCTGTCCGGTGAGATCCGACCGGTGCCCAACGGCGAGGACCGCCTGCGCGAGGCGGCGACCCACGGTTTCAAGCGCGCCATCGTGCCCAAGGCCAATGCCCCCAAGGGCGGCTCGGTGAAGGGCATGGAAGTGATCGCGGTCGAACGCCTGTCCGAGGCCATCGACGCGGCGTGACCGGGGTCGGGTCCGTGCTCGGACCTGCAGATGCGGCCGACGGCACAGCAGCGGTCAGCCAGCCTGTGCTAGTTTTCCCGGCTCGACGAAGGCGCCCCCTGGCGCCTTTCCGTGGCAAGGAGTAATCGTTTACATGCAGGACCCGATGTTCAGCACCCCCGCCGCCGAAATCCGCCGCGCCGGGGTCGATCTCAATGGACTGATGACGGTGCTGGGCAAGCACCTGTATTCCACGCCGATGGTGGCGCTGCGCGAG
Organism: Stenotrophomonas sp. 3(2025); assembly: GCF_052665395.1. Taxonomy (NCBI): domain Bacteria; kingdom Pseudomonadati; phylum Pseudomonadota; class Gammaproteobacteria; order Lysobacterales; family Lysobacteraceae; genus Stenotrophomonas; species Stenotrophomonas sp. 3(2025). The sequence goes on from NZ_JBQOIF010000007.1 coordinate 170,834, forward strand.
CTTGTGCAGAACGCGCACGATTCGATCATCCGTCGCCGTATCGAGCAGCCCGGCATCCAGAGTGTGTCGCGCATCGACGTGCAGGTCGATGTCGCCGCCGGCGTGCTGCGCATCACCGATACCGGTGCCGGCCTGACCCGGCAGGAAATCCACGATTACCTGGCCACGGTCGGTGTCGGTTACACCCGGGGCCTGCGCCAGGACGGCCAGGACGATGAAGGCCTGATCGGCATGTTCGGCCTGGGTTTCCTGTCGGCCTTCGTACTGGCGCGCCGTGTCAGCGTGCGCACCACCTCCTACCAGGCGCCGCAGCTGGGCCACCTGTACGTGTCCAGCAACGCCGAGCAGTACACCGTCAGCGAAGTGCCGGCGCGCGCGATCGGCACCGAGGTCGAGCTGGAGCTGCATCCGGACTTCCTGCCGCTGGCCAACGAAGCGCGCCTGTACGAGGTGCTGGGCCGCTACTGCGCGCTGCTGTCCGAGCCGATCTTCATCGGTGCGGCGGCCGCCGCGATCAATCCCGAACCGCCGCCGTGGCGCGGGCAGGGTGACGTCGCCCTGCATCCGGTGCAGGCACGCCGCCAGGCGCAGCAGTTCGCGGCCCGTTTCGAACACGATTTCGAGCCCATCGTGACGATGCCGCTGCAGCCCGATGGCAGCAGCGACGCCGTCGGCATGCTCTGGGTGCAGGACGGTGCCACCTACGGCACCAGCGACAACCGCAACCTGTCGGTGTTCGTGCGCGGCATGCTGCTGGACGACGATGCACGCGACCTGCTGCCGCCTTGGGCCGGTTTCATCGGCGGGGTGATCGAATCGTCGAAGCTGACCCCGACCGCCAGCCGCGAGGACCTGCAGCGCGATGACCACTATCGCGCCGTGCAGCACGCCCTGCTGGAAGCGCTGATCGATGGCCTGGCCGACGTCGCCCGGCAGCAGCCCGAAGCCTGGCGACGCGTGCTCAGCCGCCACAACGAGGCCCTGCTGGGCGCAGCGCTGTGCGATGAGCGCCTGTTCGACCTGCTGCTGGAACACGTGCGCGTGCCGACCTCGCAGGGTGACCTGCCGGCCAGCGCGTTGCCGGCGCGCGGCGCAGTGCATGTGATCCTCGACAACGGTGGTGGCTTCGAGGAAATGCTGTTCCGCGCGATGGGCGTGCCGGTCGCGCATGGTCATCGCTACGCGGTGGTGCCGTTCCTGCGGCGCTGGGCCCAGGCCAAGGGCCTGCGCCTGGTCGAACTGGGTACCGAGCAGGGCAACCGCGCACTGTTCCGCACCGACGACAGCCTTGACGATACGCAGTTGGTCTGGCTGCGCGAACACCTGGGCGATGGCGAACAGCTGCTGCCGGCGCGGTTCAGCCCCGAGGCGCTGCCGGTGGTGGTGGTGCCCGACCGCGAAGCCGAACTGAAACAGCGCCTGGAAGACGACGAGAACGACAAGCGCGTATCGATGGCGGCGCTGCGGCTGGCGCGCCAGTTCACCGCGCGCATCGAGGCGCGTGCGCCGTCGCGGCTGTACCTCAACCTGGACAATCCAGCGGTGCAGGCGTTGCTGCAGGCCCAGCGCGAGGGCCACCCGCAGGCCGGGGCGGCCGCGCGCCTGCTGCGCTCGCTGAAGATCATCGTGTCCGCACAGGGCCGGCCGCTGCAGCAGAGCGCGGCGACGCCGGGCCCCGATCTCAATGGTGCATTTATCGATATTGCCGGTGCCCTGCAGCAGATGCTGCGCTGAGCACCGCTACTCCCTCTCATCCAGCCTTCGCTAGACAGGAGCATTACCCCCATGGATATCTGGAACTGGGTCGAAAAACTGCAGGAAGACCTGCGGCAGGCAGGCCAGGCGCAGAACGCCCACCTGCTGACCCGCCTTGCCGATGAAGTCAGTGAACTGCAGGTCGACCGCGTCGATGCACTGCTGCCCGAAGCGCGCGCGCTGGGCAAGGCGCTGGACAACCCCTGGGTCGACGTCTATGTCGGCCATTGGGCGCTGCGCAACCGCGTCGGCAACCGCGTGGAAGGTGAAAGCGCGCTGGGCGAGTCGGTAGCGCTGTTCGAGCGCGCACACCGTGCCGATACCCTGGACTGCCCGCAGTCGATCTGCGTCACCCAGGATCTTGCTGCCTGCTACGGCAACATCGATGGTCCGGGCTGGGTGCCCGAACGCATCGAGGTCTGCGACGAGACGCTGGGCCGCATCGACCCGAGCTGGGCCTGCTTCCAGTGCCTGAGCTGCGAGAAGGCCGACGCGCTGCTGGACGACGGCCGCGGCCAGGACGCGCTGGATTACCTGCAGGTGCAGGCGGCGGCGATCCAGGCGCGCGGCAAGGAAGTGTTCGACAGCATCCCTGAAATGCAGATCAAGATCCTGCTGGCCAGCGGCCGTGCGCAGGAAGCGCTGGTGCTGATCGAGAAGCGCGAAGCCGAAGTGGCCGCTGCGGGCGAATACGAGCCTGCCAACTGCACGGTGCCGCGCCGGCTGTCCAAGGCCTGGGCACTGGCCCAGCTGGGGCGCGATGAAGAGGCGCTGCAGCAGCTGGTGCCCTGGAGCGAGCTGACGCCGAATCACTGGCGGTTGTGGGCCAATACCGCTTCGACACTGTGCAGCCGTGATGCCGCCCGCAACACCTGGGATCTGGGAACGCGCTTCAACACGATCATCGAGCACTTCGCCGCTGTCGGCGCGCATCGCCTGGTGATCGAGATCGCCGCGTTGAGCCTGGAGCTGGCCCTGCAGCGCGGTGCACGCTGGGTGGCGCAGCGCCAGCTGGGTCTGGCCCGCACCCATCTGGCGCAGCTGCGCCAGGACCGCGGCGCTGCCGCGCTGGTGGCCGGTCTGGCGGCACGCATCGAAGCGCTGCCGCAGATGGCGCCGCTGCCGGTGCCTGCCGCTGAGCTGCTGGCGTGGTTGGAAGCGCAGGGCGAACAGAACCAGTCGCGCGATCCCGAGCGCGAAGCGCAGTGGCTGCTGCAGGCGCACGCCGAGCGGCCGGACGACGGCGCGCTGGCCGAGGTCGCCGCCTCGGCGCTGCACGCGTGTGGCGCGAAGACGGAAGCGCAGGCGCTGCTGTGGGACTTCGTGCGCGGCCACGCGCAGGAAGACGGCGCGGCGGCCTACACGCTGATGCGTTGGCTGGCCGAGCAGGGCGATGATGATGGCCTGCGCAGGCTGGCCGCGACCTACCGCGACAGCGTGCCGGTGTTCGCGCACTGGTGCGAGGTGCAGCGTGCACGGCGCGCGTCCGACTGGCCTGCACTGGAACAGGCCGCGCAGGCATTGCTGGCGTTGTCGCCAGGCTCGAACGGCGCACGCGGGACGCTTGCCCGCATGTACATGGAGACCGGCCGCTTCAGCGAAGCGAAGGCCTGCTATGCGCAGCTGGTGGAACTGCTGGAAGAGCCCAGTGCCGCGCATTGGGACCATATGAGTGCGGCCAGTGCGGCGCGCGACTGGGATGCGGTGCGCCGCTCGGCGGCAGCAATCGGCATGGAACTGTCCAGCCAGCAGGGCGTGGTCGAAGAGCCCTGGGGCTGGGTGATCATCCGCAGCGAAGAAGGCGGCGAGCCGATGGAGTACTACGCCCGCCGCAGCGGCCCGGTGACCGCGCGCATCGTCGAGAACGCACCGGCCAACCGCGCGCAGCAGGTGGGGGACTGGGTGGTGTTCGACGCCGGCCTGGTACACCCCGCACCAGAGGACGAAGCGGAGCGCGAGCACTTCATTCCGACCTATGCGCAGGTGCATGTGCTGGAGCGGGGTGGTTTCGCGCGCAGCTGGCTGGTCGACGGCGCGCACCCGGGCGAGGAGGCATGGAATGACTTCGTCGAAGCGGCCGAGGCACAGGGCTGGAAGGTATGGGCGCACAGCCGTGCGGACTACACCGTGACCGATCCGGACGTGGAAGACGGGACGTTGCCGGGCCTGTTGTTCACCGTTGCCCAGCCGCAGGACCATGCGCCGCTGGCGCTGCACCGCTTCCTGCAGCAGGCCACGGCGGAGTGGGCACATCCACACTGCTGGCTGCGCCTGGCCGAGGCCTGCGACCAGGACCGCCAGCCGCATCTGGACGCGATCGAACGGTACGGGTTGTAATCCCTGCCGCGATGCGCGTTCGCCGGGCATGGCCCGGCACTACCGGGCAACACGCATGGGTAGCGCCGGGCCATGCCCGGCGTCCTTCCACCGTCAAGGAACTGGATATGCGAAAGACAAGGATGTGGGTGATCATCGGCCTGCTGCTGGCCCCCACCGTGCAGGCCGCGCCGGCCTGCCAGCAACCGGCTGACGTGGCGCGCGCCTTCTTCGAAGCGACCACCGGCAAGGGCGACCTGCTGGAGCCGCCGCAGGCACTGGTCAGTGCGGCGTTTGCCAAGGCGCTGCACGGCGAGCGTGCCTGCCAGGTGCGCGAAGAGGGCATCTGCACGCTCGATTCCGATCCGTGGCTGGACGCGCAGGACGGGGAGATCGACAGCCCGGTGCGCTACAGCTGGAAGCAGGCCTCGGCCACGGCCGGCCAGGTCGAAATGCGCTATCCGGTCTGGGGCAAGGCCTACGTGACCCGCGTGCCGATGGTGCGCAAAGGGGAGGGCTGCTGGCAGGTCGACGACATCCTCACCAACAGTGGCCGCTCGGTGCGCAGGATCCTGGCCCAACCGCTGCCTTGAGCATCCGGGGCATCCACGCATGGCGTGGATCTACCGTGCTCCGATTGCCGGCCGGCGGCACGACCAGGTGATGTTGGGGTGGGTGCCGACCGTTGGCCGGCATGCCTCTAGCGCGAATGCCCGAACACCAGCTCGATCACGAACTGGCTGCCGAAGAACGCCAGCAGCAGCAACAGCATCGCCGTCAGCGTCCAATGCACCGCCTTGGTGCCGCGCCAGCCATAGCGGCGGCGGCCGATCAGCAGCACGCCGAACACGATCCACGACAGCACGCTCAGCACCGTCTTGTGTACCAGCTTCTGCGCCAGCAGGTCGTCGACGAACAGCACGCCGGTAACCAGGGTCAGGGTCAGCAGGGCGAAGCCGACGGTGATCACCCTGAACAGCAGCGATTCCAGATCGGCCATCGGCGGCAGCGCACGCAGCCACGGACGGAATTCACGGCGCCGCAGCGCACGCTCCTGCAGCCACAGCATGATCGCCAGCAGCGCGGCGATGCTCAGCGTGGCGTAGGCCAGCAGTGCCAGCCAGGCGTGGCTGGCCAGGCGCCAGCCCAGCACCTTGCTCGGTTCATGGCCATAGCCGTGGTAGACCACCAGCAGCAGCGCGGCCAGCGGGAACACCACCACGCCGAGGGTGGACATGCGCCCGCGCGCGCCCACCAGCGAGGTCAGCCAGGCCATTCCCAGGCCGACCAGCGACAACGCGGCGAAGAAGTGCATGTCCGGGCCGCCGGTCGTGCGCATCGCCACCAGCACGTGGTAACCGCCATGCAGCAGCATCGCCGGCAGCGCAGGCCACAGCCACGCGGGCGAGGTCACCCCGTCGTTGCGACCAAGGGCGCGCACCAGCAGGGCGCTGGCGGCCAGGTAGAGCAGGACGGCGATGAGAACGATTGTCATCGTTGAAGTTTCGCATACCCCCGCGGTGCTGGCGACGGGCGTGGCGTCGCAGTCCGGGGAGCGCGATGGACCCGTTATACTGTGGGCCTTATTGTCCCCCGCTTTCAGACAGGTTGCGCCGCATGTTCGAGTCCCTGACCCAGCGCCTTTCCGGCACCATCGAGCGCCTGCGCGGCCGTGGCCGCCTGACCGAAGAGAACATCCGCGAGGCGACCCGCGAGGTCCGCATCGCGCTGCTTGAAGCCGACGTCGCGCTGCCGGTGGTGCAGGCCCTGATCGAACGCATCAAGGTGCGTGCGGTCGGCCAGGAAGTGCTGAAGTCGCTGACCCCGGGCCAGGCCCTGATCAAGGTCGTGCGCGACGAGCTGACCGCGGTGATGGGCGCCGAAGCCAGCGACCTGAACCTCAACGTTCCCGCGCCGGCCATCATCCTGATGGCGGGCCTGCAGGGCGCCGGCAAGACCACCACGGTCGGCAAGCTGGCCAAGCACCTGAAGGAAAAGCGCAAGAAGAAGGTGATGGTGGTCTCGGCCGACGTCTACCGTCCGGCGGCGATAGAGCAGCTGAAGACGCTGGCCGAGCAGGTGGGCGTGTTGTTCTTCCCGTCCAGCGCCGAGCAGAAGCCGGAGGCCATCGTCCGCGCCGCCATCGATGACGCGCGCAAGTCGTTCGTCGACGTGCTGCTGGTTGATACCGCCGGCCGCCTGGCCATCGACGAAGCGATGATGGCCGAGATCAAGGCCCTGCACGCTGCGGTCAACCCGGCTGAAACGCTGTTCGTGGTCGATGCCATGACCGGCCAGGACGCGGCCAATACCGCCAAGGCCTTCGGTGATGCGCTGCCGCTGACCGGCGTGGTCCTGACCAAGACCGACGGTGACGCCCGTGGCGGCGCCGCGCTGAGCGTGCGCTACATCACCGGCAAGCCGATCAAGTTCGTCGGTGTCAGTGAAAAGCCGGAAGGCCTGGACGTGTTCCACCCGGACCGTATCGCCAGCCGCATCCTCGACATGGGCGACGTGCTGTCGCTGGTCGAGCAGGTCGAGCAGCAGGTCGACAAGGACAAGGCGCAGAAGCTGGCCGAGAAGGTCGCCAAGGGCAAGAAGTTCGATCTGAACGACATGCGCGACCAGCTCGAGCAGATGCAGAACATGGGCGGCATCGGCGGCCTGATGGACAAGCTGCCGGGCCTGGGCCAGATTCCCGAGCACCTCAAGCAGCAGGTCAGCCAGGGCAAGGAAGTGCCGCGCATGATCGCCATCATCGGCTCGATGACCAAGAAGGAACGGCGCAACCCGAACCTGCTCAATGGCTCGCGTCGCGCCCGCATCGCCAAGGGCTCGGGCGTGACCCCGGCCGACGTCAACAAGCTCATGAAGCAGTACATGCAGATGGAAAAGATGATGAGCAAGATGGCCGGCGGCGGCATGAAGGGCATGATGCGCAGCATGAAGGGCATGATGGGCGCCATGGGCGGCCGTGGCATGCCGTTCCGCTGAGCGCGCGCTGTATCGAACGCTTGAACAACCCGCGGAATCAATCAAAGGAATGTGCATGAACAAGTCGATCGTGGTGATCGCGCTGGCCCTCGGGCTGGTTGCCTGCAAGGACGACACCTCCGTGTCGCAGAAGGCCGGTAGCGCCATCAGTGGAACCGCTGCCGATTTCGTCGCAGGGCTGGGCGAGGGCGTGGACAAGCGTATGAACGTGACGCTGCAGGCCGATCCGGGCCTGGCCGCGCGGGGCCTCACCGTCACCCTCGGCAAGAGCCGTGGCATGGGCTCCAAGGACGCGGCGGTGTACGTGGTGGCCGACAAGGCGTTCAAGGGCAAGCTGGTGGCGCGTGCGCTGGATGCCGAGGGCACCGAGATCGGTCGCGCCAGCGCCGAGGAAGAGTTCGCCGCTGATGACGCGCGCTACGTGACGTTCAAGTTCAACGAAGAAATGGACAGCCAGCTGGTCCGCACCTACGCGGTGTCTGCACGCTGAGCCAGGCGGGAGCGGATCGCCCGGGGCGACGCTCCCGTCCACAGTGTCTGGCGTATGCTGGCAGCGACTCCTCCCACAGGTGCGTCGCGTGAGCCTTTCGCCGATTCTCGAACGCGCCGACGATTTCTGTCGGCGTTTTTCATTGCAGCTGCCGATCCTGCTGGCACCGATGGCCGGCGCCTGTCCGGTTCCGCTTTCCGCCGCGCTGGCCAACGCCGGCAGCATGGGCGCGATGGGGGCCGTGTTGTCGCCGGCGGCGGATATCGGTCGCTGGATGCAGGACTTCCGTGCAGCGTCCAGCGGGCCGGCGCAGGTGAACCTGTGGTTGCCCGATCCCGCGCCGGTGCGCGATGTGGCCGCCGAGGCCGCCACGCGTGCGTTCCTGGGCCAGTGGGGGCCGGAGGTTGCGGCCAGCGCAGCAGATGCCGCGCCTGCCGATTTCGAGGAGCAGTTCAGTGCGCTGCTGGCGGCACGGCCGGCGGTGGCCTCGACCATCATGGGCGTGCTGTCGCCGCGTCATGTGCAGCAGTTGAAGGATGCGGGCATCGCCTGGATCGCCTGCGCTACGACGCTGGCCGAAGCGCGCGCTGCGCAGGACGCGGGTGCTGACGCGGTGGTCGCGCAGGGCGCCGAAGCCGGCGGCCATCGCGGCGCCTTCGATCCGATGCGTGCAGAGCAGCAGCTGGTCGGCCTGTTCGCACTGCTGCCGCGGCTGGCGGACAACCTGGATATTCCGGTGATCGCTGCGGGCGGCATCGGCGACGGTCGCGGCATTGCTGCTGCCTTGATGCTCGGGGCCAGCGCCGTGCAGACCGGCACGGCCTTCCTGCGCACACCCGAAGCAGCGGTGGCGCCGGCATGGGCCGATGCATTGGCCCGCAGCGAACCGGAAGACACCTGGCCGACCCGCGCGTTCAGTGGGCGCCTTGGCCGCGGCCTGGCGACTGCCTACGTGCGTGCAGCTGCTGCCGAGGGCGCACCCGCGCCGCGCCCGTACCCGGTGCAGCGTGGCCTGACCGGACCGATGCGCAGGCAGGCCACGCAGGAAAACCGGCTTGCTGCGATGCAGGCCTGGGCCGGGCAGTCGGCGTGGATGGCACCGGCAGCGCCGGCCGCTGACGTGCTGCGTGGCATGTGGGAACAGGCGCAGGCGCTGCTGCGATGACGGTGACCTGCAACGGCGCAACGGCGCAGGCCGAAGACCTGCTGCCGGCGCTGACCAACTACGGCCACTTCACCTCGTTGCAGGTGCGCGGCAACGCGGTGCAGGGTCTTGATCTGCATCTGCAGCGGCTGGCCAAGGCAACGCAGGAACTGTTCGGCAGCGGGCTCGATATCGCGCAGGTGCAGGCGTGGATGGCGCAGGCGCTGCAACAGGCCGGCCAGGTCGACGCATCGATGCGGGTCACCGTGTTCTCGCGCCGTTTCGATTTCCGCGCGCCGCTGGCAAGCGTGCTGGTGGATGTACTGGTTGCCGTCTCCGCGCCGGTCGCGCTGACCGCGCCGAAACGCGTACGCAGCGCGACATGGCAGCGAGAGCTGCCGCAGATCAAGCATGTCGGTACGTTTGGCCTGTTCGCCCAGCGCCGTGCGGCGTTGGCAGCGGGTTTCGACGATGCGCTGTTCGTCACTGCCGACGGGCAGATCAGCGAGGGCACCACTTGGAACCTGGCCGTGCATGACGGTGAACACCTGATCTGGCCCCAGGCACCGGCGTTGCGGGGTACTGCTGAAGCGCTGCTGCAGGCAGGCTGGGTGGGGCGGCAGCAGACCCGGCCGTTGCTGCTGGATGAGTTGGCCGGCATGCGGGCGGCTTTCGCCTGCAACGCCAGCGGGTTGTGGGCGCTGGATGCCATCAATGGTCAGGCGCTGCCGGGTTCGCAGGCCCTGGCCGAACAGGGCAGGGCGGTGTTGGCCCGAGTGCCCTGGCAGTCGCTTTCCTGAACGAGGTGCGCTGGTGGATGCTCGCCGGGCATGCCCCGGCCCTATCGTGGAGACCCATGGTGGGTAGCGCCGGGCCATGCCCGGCGGATGCTTTCACAGCACAGCACAGCACAGCACAGCAGGAGTTCCAATCCGTATGGGCACAGTCACCGAGCAGCATCGCGCGGTAGCGATGCACGCGATGAAGATCATGGGCGGCGACGCACGGCCCAAGGTCCAGGCCTTTTACGATGACCGTCGCCAGCGTTCGGTCGACATCCTGACGACACTCAACGCTCCGGAAGCGGCGCCTGATCGAGCAGATTGGCGCGGACGCATTTGATGATCTGCTGCAACGTCACGAGGTCGACGTGTTCGACACGGATCGTATCGCGCTGCCTGCATTGGGCGCCGCGTGACGCCTTTGGCATTGGCCGGACGCGGGATCAGTCGCTGAATCCATCACGTTGCTGAATGAAAGCCGCCGGGCATGGCCCGGCGCTACCGGACAGGCCCGTATTTTTGCGGGGTTGGCTCGGCCGGACTCTGCCGCTATAATCGCCCGCTTACCGCGCCATCCTGGCGACTGGGCAATAGGAAAAAACCACCATGGTCAAGATTCGACTGACCCGCGGCGGCGCCAAGAAGCGTCCGTTCTACCACATCATCGTCACCGACGTCCGCAGCGCCCGCGACGGCCGCAACATCGAGCGCGTCGGCTTCTACAACCCGGTTGCACAGGGTGGCGAGAAGCGCATCGAGCTGGACCTGGCCCGCGTTGACCATTGGGTCAAGAACGGCGCCCAGCCGACCGAGAAAGTTCGCAACCTGATCAAGGAAGCGAGCAAGTCCCAGGCCGCTGCGGCCTGATCCTGACGGGCCGCGCCCTGGTGCGGCCCATCTGATTGAACGCGGATGAAAGATAACGAGCGCCGCATCCTGCTTGGCAGGATTGTCGGCGCTTTTGGTGTGCGCGGCGAAATAAAGCTCGAGTCCTGGACCGAGCCGCGTTCCGCTATTTTCCGTTACCAACCGTGGATCCTGCGCAGCCCCAACGGGCAGGAATCGACGCTTGAAGGCGCCCGTGGCCGGGATACCGGCAAGCACCTGGTGGCCCGTTTCCCGGGCATCGAGGATCGCGACACGGTTGAGGCGATGCATGGCACCGAGGTCTTCGTGGCCCGCAGTGCGCTGCCGCCGCCCAATGCCGACGAGTATTACTGGGTCGATCTGGAGGGCCTGGATGTGAAGACCGTCGAAGGCGTTGCCCTCGGCCAGGTCTCGCACCTGTTCAGTACCGGCGCCAACGATGTGATGGTCGTGCGCGGCGATCGCGAACGGATGATTCCGTTCGTGCTGCCGGATTTCATCACCTCGGTCGACTTCGAGGCCAATCTGGTCGTGGTCGACTGGGACCCCGAGTTCTGAGTGTGAGCATGCGTTTCGACGTCATCACCCTGTTCCCCGATTTCCTCGCCCAGTCCGCTGGGCTGGGCGTGGTCGGCCGTGCGCAGGAAAAGGGATTGTTCAGCCTGCATGGCTGGAATCCCCGTGACTACGCCGAGGGCAACTACCGCCGGGTGGACGATCGTCCGTTCGGCGGTGGCCCGGGCATGGTGATGCTGATCGAACCGCTGCAGGCCTGCCTGCAGGCGATCCGTGAGGCCGATCCGACGCCTGCGCGGGTGATCCATCTCAGCCCGCAGGGCGCGCCGTTGACCCAGGCCAAGGTGCGGGAACTGGCGGCATTGCCGCGCATGGTCCTGCTCTGCGGCCGCTATGAAGGCATCGACGAGCGCTTCCTGGCCGCCAATGTCGATGAGGAGATTTCCCTCGGCGACTATGTGCTGTCCGGCGGCGAGCTGGGGGCGGCGGTCATCATCGACGCGGTGGCCCGGCTGCAGGAAGGCGCCTTGAATGACGCCGAATCCGCGGCGCAGGACAGTTTCGAGGGCGACCTCGGCCTGCTCGACTGCCCGCATTACAGCCAGCCGGCCCAGCATCCGCTGGGGGACGTGCCGGACGTGCTGCGCTCGGGCAACCATGCCGCCATCGCCGCCTGGCGCCGGCAGCAGTCGTTGATCCGTACCGCACAGCGGCGCCCGGACCTGCTGGATGAACAGGCGCTGGGCAAGGCCGACCGCAAGCTGCTGGCCCTGGCCCGCCAGGTCCCGGCGGAAAAGGGCAAGGTCTAGCGCCAGCCCTGCTTTATCGGCTATCATGGCCAATTACGCCGGCCCCGGCCGGTGCGCAGTACCCAAAACAAACGTGCAGCACAGTCCGGTGACTGCATGAGCCCACGCTGTCGAATGACACGCCCACCCGAACAATGAATCGGTGTAACCCATGAGCAAGCTGAACAAGTCCATCGTCGCGGAATTCGAATCCGCCCAGATCACCCGCGAACTGCCGCAGTTCAGCCAGGGCGACACCATTGTCGTCAACGTGAAGGTGAAGGAAGGTACCCGCGAGCGCGTGCAGGCCTATGAAGGCGTTGTCATCGCGACCAAGAACGGCGGCCTGAACTCCTCGTTCACCGTGCGCAAGATCTCGCACGGCTACGGCGTCGAGCGCGTGTTCCAGACCCACAGCGCCATCATCGACTCGGTCGAAGTGAAGCGCCGTGGCAAGGTCCGCGCCGGCAAGCTGTACTACCTGCGTGGCCTGGAAGGCAAGGCTGCCCGCATCAAGGAAGATCTGGCTGCTGCTGCCGCCGCCAAGGCTGCCCGTCTGGCAACCAAGGGCTGATAAACAACTTCGGTTGTTGCCGCGACGGCCGCCTTCGGGCGGCCGTTTGCGTTTGTGCTGCCGCCTCGTTAGTTTCAGTGGATGGATGAGAGCGACCATCGATACCCGGCGGACATCCAAGTGGCGCTGCGCTTCCTGGACCGTTCCGGGGTGCCACGGAGGGAAGCGGCCCCCTTGCTGCACCGCATGCTGTGGCGGCTGGGTGTCGCGCTGCCGCCGCCGGTACTGGCCGGTTTCCTGACCAATACGCTGCTGCAGGGCCTGCTGTTTGGCGTGTTCTGGACGGTACTGATGTGGCTGCTGTTGTGGCAGGGCAGGGCCCCGGCGCTGGAACTGCTGTTGCTTGCCGGGGTGGCGGCAGGCGTGATGTTCGGCCTGGTGATGGCCACCCTGATGTGGTTCCTGCGCGGGGCCCGCAAGCTGCCCACCTGGCGGCAGTTCCGCAGCAGCCTCTGAGACCATGGCGCAGTGCGCCGTGACCGCTGCCGGGCGGCGGCGTACGCTCGGGCCTTCGACCCTCATGGCCCCTGCGATGCCCGCCAAGCGACCTGCCAGCAGTGCCGCGCCGAAGCTGCTGTCCGGCGGTAACCCGCAGATCGCCAAGGGCGAGGGCGATGCGCCTGTGCAGGCCTACATCGCCGCCATGCCGGACTGGAAGCGTGCTGTCGGTGCACGTCTTGATGCACTGATCGAACAGGCCGCGCCCGGCGTGCACAAAGCAGTGAAATGGAACTCGCCGATGTACGGCATCGCCGCCGGTGAGGGCTGGTTCCTCAGCTTCCATTGCTTCACCCGCTACATCAAAGTCGCGTTCTTCCGCGGCGCGCTGTTGCAGCCTGTTCCGCCTGAACCGTCCAAGAGCGTCGACACGCGCTACCTGCACATCCTTGAGGACGAGCCGCTGGACGAGGCGCGGTTCCTCCACTGGGTGCGGCAGGCCAGCCGGCTGCCTGGCGAACGCATGTAATCCCCCAGGTTCTTTCCCCGAACGAGACCACGCGATGGCCACGCAGAAGTCCGATCCCGCAGATGCCGCTCTCCCCGCTGCCGCCCTGATTGACGCCCGCATCGCCGAGCTCGCTGATTGGCGCGGCGACATCCTCGCCCGCGTGCGCGCGCTGATCCACGAGGCGCTGCCGGACGTGGAGGAAACCTGGAAATGGCGCGGCACACCGGTGTGGGAACACAACGGCATCCTGTGCACCGGCGAAACCTACAAGCAGGCGGTGAAGCTGACCTTCGCCCACGGCGCCGCGTTGCCGGACCCGAAGTGCCTGTTCAATGCCAGCCTGGAAGGCGGCACACGCCGCGCGATCGACGTCCACGAAGGCGAAATGCCCAACGCTACGGCGCTGAAAGCACTGCTGCGCGCCGCCGCCAGGCACAACGCGGAAAAGAAAAAGCGGTAGTGCGGCCGCTGGCCGGCAACTGCGCGATGTTTGCGACGTCCATGGAATTGCCGGCCAGCGGCCGGCACTACCGGTGCATGTTCAACGCGGTGGGCTGGTTTCCAACGCCGCATCCGGGTCGGCCACCGGCGAAGGCGGACAAGCGGGAATCTCCGAGGGCGTGGCGAGTTCTTCGGCATGCACCGGTGTACTGATCATCTTCGCCTTGCGCCAGCCACCCCAGCGGTAATACGCCAGCGACAGCAGCATCGACACCAGCGAGCCGGCCGGGAAACTCCACCAGATCGCATCGGCACCCCAGTACGGCTGCAGGAATTCGGCGAACGGCACGCGCACGCCCCACAGCGACGCGGCCAGGATCAGCAGCGGCGGCAGCACCGCGCCGGTGGAGCGCACCACGCCGGAGATCACGAAGCTGACGCCGAAGAACAGGAACGAACCGATCACGATGTGGTTCAGGTGCCGCGCGATCTGCAGCGACTCGCTGCCCTGCGGCAGGAACAAGGCCAGCGAATACTGGTCCAGCAGCACCAGCGGCAGGATCAACGCGCCGGTCAGCAGGAAGTTGAACGCGATGCCCTGGCGTGCGGTACCGCGCACGCGATCCCAGCGCTGCGCACCTACATTCTGCGCGGCCATCGACGAACACGCCGCACCGATCGCCATCGCCGGCATCTGCACGTAGTTCCACAGCTGCAGCGATGCACCGTAGGCCGCACCGGTGTCGGTGCCGTACTGGTTGACCATCGTCATAAGCATGATCACCGACAGCGAGATCAGCACCATCTGCAGGCCCATCGGCACGCCCTTGACCACCAGCGCACGCAGGATGGTCATGTCCAGCTTGAACAGGTGCATGTCGGCGCGGCCCAGCCACAGCGTGTGCCGCTTGTGCCGCATGTACAGCAGCAGGCCGGCCAGCGACAGCGTCTGCGACACCAGCGTGGCCCAGGCCGAGCCGGCGATGCCCAGTTCCGGGAACGGCCCCATGCCGAAGATCAGCACCGGGTTCAGGGCGATGTCCAGCACCACCGAGACCAGCAGGAAGCGGAACGGCGTGCGCGAATCACCGGCACCGCGCAGCGCCGCACTGAGGAAGGCGAAGGCGTACAGCGTCGGCATCGCCAGGAAGATGATGCGCAGGTAGGCCTCGGCCAACGGCAGCGAGGCGGCAGGCGTGCCCATCGCCGCCAGCAGCGGGTGGGCCAGGAACCAGCCGGCGATGGCGATGATGACTGACAGGCCGATGAAGAACGTGGCGCTGGTGCCGACCACGCGTCGTGCCTGGGCGATGTCGCGCGCACCGATGGCCTGGCCGATCAGGATGGTCGAGGCCATGCCGAAGCCGAACACCGAACCGATCAGGAAGAACATGATGTTGTTGGCGTTCGCGGTCGCGGTCAGTGCCGCTTCGCCAAGGAAGCGCCCCACCCATACCGCATTCACCGAGCCGTTCAGCGACTGCGCGATGTTGCCTGCCAGGATCGGCAGCGCGAACAGCAGCAGGTTGCGGCCGATCGGGCCGGAGGTCAGGTCAAGCGGCGCTTTGGCCATGGAGTGGTGATCGATTGCCGGGAGGCGCACACTAGCATCAAGCCGGTTTGCAGGATGTGGCAATGCATCAACCACAACAGGCGATGCGGATGATCGTGGCGGCCTTGATCGCAGCGGCACTGGCCGCATGTTCGTCGGGTGACCGGCTGGGTGATACCCAGGTGCGGCCGACCGACCGCCCCGAGTGCCTGGTCGGCAGCCAGCGCCAGGATCTGGCGGCCGGCACGCCGGCATTGATCGGGGGCAGCGGCTGCCGCACCGACCCCGACAATCCGCGCCCCCTGAACAAGCGAACGGAGTAGTCCCCACCGATGTCCGAGCTTTCCCCGTTGGCGCCCAGCGTCCGTCTGGACATCTGGTTGTGGGCGGCCCGCTTCTTCAAGACCCGCAGCCTGGCCAAACAGGCGATCGAGACCGGCAAGGTATCCGTGGCCGGGCAGCGTCCGAAATCCTCGCGCGCAGTACGCGTGGGAGAGCAGCTGCTGGTCGATCGCGGTGAAGAACACTTCGAGATCCAGGTACTGGGCCTGAGCGACCAGCGCGGTCCGGCGCCGGTGGCGCAGCAGTTGTATGCCGAGAGCGAAGCCTCCAAGGCCCGCCGCGCCGAACAGCGTGCGCTGCGCATTGCCGCGCGTGATGGCTACCAGGCACCGGAGCACAAGCCGGACAAGCGCGCACGCCGGTTGATCCGTGCATTGGGTGATATCGACGCCCTGTGACGGCGCCGCCCGGGCGCTGGTAGTCGCCCACCTCGGTGGGCGTTGTGCCAGGTGCCAACCAAGGTTGGCACCTGGCATATCCGATCAACCGTGCAGGTCGTAGCGATCCAGCTCCATCACCCGGGTCCAGGCGGCGATGAAATCCTGCACGAACTTCTTCTCGCCATCGGCGCTGGCGTAGACCTCGGCCAGGGCGCGCAGCACGGCGTTGGAGCCGAACACCAGGTCGGCACGGGTGCCGGTCCAGCGCGCAGCGCCATCGCTGCGGCCGCGGCCTTCATAGCTTTCGCGACCGGTCGCCTTCCAAGTGGTGCCCATGTCCAGCAGGTTGACGAAGAAGTCGTTGCTCAGCGTGCCGGGACGGCTGGTGAACACGCCGTGCCTGCCGCCGTCAGCATTGGCGCCGAGCACGCGCAGGCCACCGACCAGGGCGGTCATTTCCGGTGCGGTGAGGGTCAGCAGCTGTGCCTTGTCGATCAGCAGCGCCTCACCCGGCACGCTGTAAGCGCCCTTGAGGTAGTTGCGGAAACCATCGGCAGCCGGTTCCAGCACCGCGAACGATTCGACGTCGGTCTGTTCCTGGCTGGCATCGGTGCGGCCCGGAGTGAACGGCACGCTCAGGTCATGGCCGCCGGCCTTCGCTGCCTGCTCGATGCCGACGCCACCGGCCAGCACGATCAGGTCGGCCAGCGACACCTGCTTGCTGCCCGCGCCGTTGAACTCGGCCTGGACCTTTTCCAGCGCGGCCAGCACCTTGGCCAGCTGCTGCGGCTGGTTCACCGCCCAGTCCTTCTGCGGTGCCAGGCGCACGCGTGCACCATTGGCGCCACCGCGCTTGTCCGAACCGCGGAAGGTCGAGGCCGAGGCCCACGCCGTGGACACCAGCTCGGCCACGCTCAGGCCGGTCGCTGCGATCTTCTGCTTCAGCGCGGCGATGTCCTTGGCGTCGATCAACGGGTGCTTGGCTTCCGGCACCGGGTCCTGCCAGATGAATTCCTCGGCCGGAATCTCCGGGCCGAGATAGCGCGCACGTGGGCCCATGTCGCGATGGGTCAGCTTGAACCAGGCGCGGGCGAAGGCATCGGCGAAGGCCTGCGGATCAGCAAGGAATTTCCGCGAGATCTTTTCGTAGGCCGGGTCCATGCGCAGCGACAGGTCGGTGGTCAGCATGGTCGGGCGGTGCTTCTTCGACGGATCGTGCGCATCGGGAATCACCGCATCCGCATTCCTGGCGACCCACTGGTGCGCGCCGGCCGGGCTCTTGCTCAGTTCCCATTCGT
The DNA here is from genome assembly GCF_052665395.1 of Stenotrophomonas sp. 3(2025). Lineage (NCBI taxonomy): Bacteria > Pseudomonadati > Pseudomonadota > Gammaproteobacteria > Lysobacterales > Lysobacteraceae > Stenotrophomonas > Stenotrophomonas sp. 3(2025). Next base: position 188,022 of record NZ_JBQOIF010000007.1, read on the forward strand.
TGCCGAACAGGATCTCGAAGAAGTCGTGGCTCCACTGCGCGGGGGTGCGGGTCCAGGTGACTTCCAGGCCGCTGGTGATGGTGTCGCCGCCCTTGCCGCTGCCGAAGCTGTTGGCCCAGCCCAGGCCCTGGCTTTCCAGGCCCGCTGCTTCCGGTTCCTTGCCGACGTGGTCGGCCGGGCCGGCACCATGGGTCTTGCCGAAACTGTGGCCACCGGCGATCAGGGCGACGGTTTCCTCATCGTCCATCGCCATGCGGCCGAAAGTGTCGCGGATGTCATGCGCGGCCAGCACCGGATCGGGATTGCCATCCGGGCCTTCCGGGTTCACATAGATCAGGCCCATCTGTACGGCAGCCAGCGGGTTTTCCAGTTTGCGCGAGTGCACGTCGCCGTCAGCATCGTCATCGGACACCAGCACGCCGTGGCCCTCTTCCACGCCCTCCGAGCCGTGCTTGTAGCGCACGTCGCCACCGAGCCAGGTGGTCTCGCGGCCCCAGTACACGTCCTGGTCCGGCTCCCAGGTATCGGGACGGCCGCCGGCAAAGCCGAGCGTCTTGAAGCCCATCGATTCCAGTGCGACGTTGCCGGTCAGGATCAGCAGGTCGGCCCAGGAAATGGCCTGGCCATATTTCTGCTTGATCGGCCACAGCAGGCGGCGTGCCTTGTCCAGGCTGACGTTGTCGGGCCAGCTGTTGAGCGGAGCGAAGCGTTGCTGGCCACGACCACCGCCACCACGGCCGTCACCGATGCGGTAGGTGCCGGCACTGTGCCAGGCCATGCGGATGAACAGCCCGCCGTAGTGGCCGAAGTCGGCTGGCCACCAGTCCTGCGAGTCGGTCATCAACGCCTTCAGGTCGGCCTTCAGGGCGCTGTAGTCCAGCCCGTTGAAAGCCTTGGCATAGTCGAAGCCCGCATCAAGGGGATTGGAGCGCGTGGAGTGCTGGTTGAGCAGGTCCACGCGCAGCTGGTTCGGCCACCAGTCGCGGTTGGTCGTCGCATCACCGACGACGGCATGGTTGAACGGGCACTTCGCTTCGCTTTTCATGGGTCTCTACCTGTGGGCTGGCGAATGAGGGAATCAGATCGCTTACCCACCATAGGCATCGCCTAACCATGGGTAAATTCGATTGATTCAACCGATGCGATAGTGGATGCCTATGGTGGGCGGCGCTTGCATCGTTGTGCGCGATCAGCGCTTGAGCAGGCCCGCGCCGAGCTTGAACAGATCGCTGGCGCCGAACTGGCCATCGCCGTCCTGATCGAGCGCACCGCCGAGCAGGCTGCCGATGCCGCCGCCGGAGTGCTGTGCTTCCTGCCCCAGGGCCTGGCTGAGCTGGCCGGCGTTGCCGCTCTGGGCAAACCGCTGGGCCAGGAACGACATGACGATGGGGGCCAGGATCGCCAGCAGCTGGCTGGACCTGCCGCTGTCCAGGCCGGTCTTCTGGCCCAGTACTTCGGCCGCCTGCGAGGTCTGCCCACCGAACACGTGGCCGAGGATGCCGGCACCGTTGGTGGCGTTGCCGCCGCCACCGCCCATCACCGCGCCGAGGATGCTGCCGATGTCGAAACCGCCGCCAGCACCACCACCGCCGCCCGAACCGAGGTGGTCGCGCTGCAGGGCATTGAGGAGGGACTGCGCACCCTGCGGCTCGCTGGCGTTCTGGCCCATCGCGCCGAGCAGCAGCGGCAGCGCGCTGCCGACGGCCTGGGTAGCCTGGCTGCTGTCCAGGCCGAGCTGCTGCGAGACCTGCTGCAGGCCTTGGCCCTGCTGCAGCTGCTGAAAAAGGGATGCAGCGAGGGATTCGGTGTTCATGGCGGTCTCCGATCTGTGAAGGACGAACCGCCCGAGCATAACGCCGTGTACACGACGGCAATGCGAAGGCTTCATGGCGGGCGTCCGCCGGGCAGGGCCGGCGGAACCTGCGCCCTGCCTTACAGCAGCGCCTTCAGCCGGTACAGCGCTTCCAGTGCCTGCTTTGGGGTCAGCTCGTCCGGGTCGATCGCGGCCAGCGCCTCCTGCGCCTTGTTCGGCGGGGCGGCAAACAGCCCGAACTGCTGCGGGGCATCCAGCGCCTGCGGGGCGAGTTCGGCGGCATGGCTTTCGCCGCCGCGCTGCTCCAGTTCCGCCAGGCGACGGCGCGCCTGGGCCACGGTGGCACGCGGCAGGCCGGCCAGTGCGGCCACCTGCAGGCCGAAGCTGCGGTTGGCCGGGCCGTCCTTCACCGCATGCATGAACACCAGCGCCTCGCCGTGCTCGACGGCATCCAGGTGCACGTTGGCGATGCCGCTGCGGCCCCCCTCGTGCTGTTCGTCGGCCAGCGCGGTCAGTTCGAAGTAATGGGTGGCGAACAGCGTGTAGCAGCGGTTCTCGTAGGCGAGATGGCGCGCCACCGCATCGGCCAGGGCCAGGCCGTCGTAGGTGGAGGTACCGCGGCCGATCTCGTCCATCAGCACCAGCGAATGCGCGGTGGCGTGATGCAGGATGTAGCTGGTTTCGGCCATCTCGACCATGAAGGTCGACTGCCCGCGGGCAAGGTCGTCGCCTGCGCCGATGCGGGTCAGGATGCGGTCGATCGGGCCGATCAACGCGCGGCTGGCCGGCACGAAGCTGCCGATGTGGGCCAGCAGCACGATCAGCGCGTTCTGTCGCATGTAGGTCGACTTACCGCCCATGTTCGGGCCGGTGATGACCAGCATGCGACGGTCTGGGTGCAGGTCCAGGTCGTTGGGCTCGAACGGCTGGTCGCGCACGGCTTCGACCACCGGGTGGCGACCGCGCTCGATGTTCAGGCACGGCTCGGCCTGCAGCTCCGGGCGCGCCCAGTCCAGCGCCTGCGCACGTTCTGCGAAGGCGGCCAGCACGTCCAGTTCGCTGAGTGCGGCAGCACACTGCTTGAGCGGCTCCAGCTGGGTGCCCAGCGTGTCCAGCAGCTGCTCGTACAGGTACTTCTCGCGCGACAGCGAACGGTCGCGGGCGGACAGCACCTTGTCCTCGAATGCCTTCAGCTCTTCGGTGATGTAGCGCTCGGCGTTGGTCAGCGTTTGCCGGCGGGTGTAATGCACCGGCGCACGGTCGGACTGGCCCTTGCTGATTTCGATGTAGTAGCCGTGCACACGGTTGTAGCCGACCTTCAGGGTGGCGATGCCGCTGCTCTCGCGCTCGCGCTGCTCCAGGTCGACCAGGAACTGGTCGGCGTGCGTCGACAGGCGGCGCAGCTCATCCAGCTCGGCGTCGAAGCCATCGGCCAGCACGCCACCATCGCTGAGCTTGAGCGGCGGCATTTCGGCAATGGCGCTGGCCAGCAGGTGCGCGCACTCGTCGTGTTCGCCGAGCGCGGCGTGCAGGGTCTGCAGGCGCGGTGAATCCAGCGGTGCCAGCACCTCGCGTACGGCCGGCAGCAGGCCGAGGCCATCGCGCAGGGTGGAGAAGTCGCGCGGCCGTGCCGAGCGCAGGGCAACGCGGGTGAGGATGCGTTCCAGGTCGCCGAGGCGGCGGAACTGTTCGCGGATATCTGCGTCCGCGCCGCGGTCGATCAATGTTTCCACCGCGTGGTGTCGCTGCGACAGCACCTCGCGCAGGCGCAGCGGCCGATGCAGCCAGCGGCGCAGCAGGCGGCCGCCCATCGGCGTCACCGTGCTGTCGAGCACGCCGAGCAGGGTATTGCGGGTATCGCCGTCGACGCGGGTGTCCAGCTCCAGATGGCGCCGCGTTGCCGCGTTCATCGCGATCGCTTCGCCGGCGGTTTCCATCGAAATGGAGGTCAGGTGCGGCAGGCGCTGCTTCTGGGTTTCCTCGACATAGCCGAGCAGGGCGCCGGCAGCGGCCGTGGCGCGCGGCTTGTCGTCGATGCCGAAGCCGCTCAGGTCATGCAGCTTGAAGAAGTTCAGCAGCTGGCGGCGGCCACTGTCGGCGTCGAACAGCCAGGGTGCGCGGCGACGCACGCCGCTGCGCTGGCGCAGGAACTCCGGCCAGTTCTCCTCATCCGGCACCAGCAGTTCGGCCGGCTCCAAACGCGCGAGTTCGGCCTCCAGCGCGTCATCGGTGTCCACTTCGTTGACCAGGAAACGGCCGCCGGCCAGGTCGGCCCAGGCCAGGCCATAGCCGCTCTTGTTGCGCGACAGGGCCATCAGCAGGGTGTCGCGACGCTCGTCCAGCAGCGCTTCGTCGGTGACCGTGCCGGGGGTGACGATGCGCACCACCTTGCGTTCGACCAGCCCCTTGGCCAGTGCCGGGTCGCCGATCTGTTCGCAGATCGCCACCGATTCGCCCAGCGCGACCAGTCGTGCCAGATAGCCCTCGTAGGCGTGCACCGGCACGCCGGCCATCGGAATCGGTGCACCACCCGAGCTGCCACGCTGGGTCAGGGTGATGTCGAGCAGGCGCGCGGCCTTGCGCGCGTCGTCGTAGAACAGCTCGTAGAAGTCGCCCATGCGGAAGAACAGCAGCAGGTCCGGATAGTCGGACTTGGCTGCGAAGAACTGCTTCATGAGGGGCGTGTGCTCTGCACTGGCCTTCGATGCAGACGGTTTCGCTTTTGAATCAGTAGTTTGCAAGAGAACTTCCTACGGTTTGTAGCGGTCGATCCCGGCAGCTGACGGCAAGTAACGGGGTTCTTCGTTGCGCCGCAGTTGCGGTGATCACTCAAAGAGGATCAAATCGATGTTGCGACGGACAGACGGCGGATCGACCATGGATACGGTTGTTGCGACGCAGGCAGAGGCCCCGCGTCGCCGAGGCACCAAGTTTAAGCTGACCTACCGCCAAATCTGCGAACTGAGCGTGGCCAAAGGCCCGGTCGAAGGCAAGCAGGGAAGGGTGGTCATCGCCCCTCGACTGCCCGAAGACGCCGGGAAGCCTTACCGCGTCCTGGACGGCAATCAGGGCGCGCCAACGGGCTTTGGCTTCTACGTGGGCACCACCCGCACCACTTACGAAGTCGTGGTCCGAGGCCCGGCCGGGGTTCGTCGGTTCTCCCTGGGCAGCGTCACCGACATCGGACCGGAGCAAGCCTACGAGCTGGCGCGACGGAAGTTGGCGGTCGTTCGAGAAACGGGCGAGCATCCTTCGAAGGAAGAGGCCCGAGCCGAGCAGCTGGTTGAGCTGAAGGGGCTGACGCTGGCGGATTGCTTTGCGGCCTACGTTGAGGACCTGCAGAAGCGCGTGCGCAACAAGAAGGCCAAGCCCGCAAGCATCCGAGCGATCCAGGACAGCCTGGCGCGGTTTGCCCGCCCGGAAGTCGGGCTGGCGGATAAACCGATCCTTCAGCTGTTGGACAAGGACATCCACCGTGCGTTCGACGGCCTGCGGCGATCGTCCATGGTGCGCTCCAACCGGATCCCCACCCCGATGCGCCAAGCGCTGGCTGATCAGCCGGATTGGGCCGCACTTTCCACGCAACAGCTCGAAGCGTTGGGCGTGACCGGGAAGTACATCCAGCGAGTCAAAGCGGCGGGTCTAGCATCGACCGAGCACGCGTTTACGGACGCCAAGAGAGCGATCGACCTGGTGCTGAAGCGGGAACGCAAAGCGGCGGCTCAGCAGCAGCGGGAGCCGGTGCTGCGTTACAACCCGTTCCAAGTCATCCACGACGACGACATGCTGCGGGACTCGCAAGCACTTCGCCGGCACTACGAGCGCGCGGAAGTGCGCAATCCGTTGGGGGACGACACGCTGCCCACCGTCCTGAAGGTGATCTTGGCCAGGCGGGACGAGCAGGGCGGCTTGAACGCCACCGGCGCGGACTACCTGCTGCTGACCCTGCTCTGGGGCACCCGCCGCGGCGAGGCCGCTCCCCTGCGCTGGTTTGACCGGTGCTCCCCGGGCGAGCTGCGCCAGTCGGAAGTGTCCTGGGTCTGGTTGGCAGCACCGGATGAGGTCAACCCTTACACTAGGCGGGCAGGGTCCCAGGTCTACCTGTTTGACACCAAGAATGGCGAGGAGCGCTACCTGCCGGTGGCCTACTTTGCTGAAAAGATTTTGCAGCGGCGGTTCGACGAGCGCGCGGACGAAACCAAGCTCAAGCAAGACTTGGCGGACGCGGAAGAAGTGTTGGGCGCCGCTCGAGCCAGGCGTGCACGCAGGGATCTGCTGGACCGGCTGGAAAAAGAGGTGGAGAGGGCACGCCGCGCGCTGGCCAAAACCATGTTTGTATTCCCGGCCCGATCGGACCGAAGCACGACGGGGCACTACTCGGACAGCAAGAGCATCGTGGCAAACGTGCGCCGGGACGCGGGGTTGCTCGATCTGCGGGCAGAGGTGGACATTGGTCTGACCCTCCACGATCTGCGCCGGACGCTCGGCCGTTACGCCGCCCTCCTGTTCGGCGAAAGCCGAATCGTGTCCCAACTGCTCCACCACAGAACGTTGGGGCGAGGCGAGGATCGAATGGCCGCTGTATCGGAACGCTACACCGAGCAGGAGTGGTCCAAGCTCCGCGAGGCCATGGGCCGGGTTGAAGAGCACATGGTGGCCACGAGTCCCCGTGTATGGAACCGCTTGAAGGGCACGGACAAGCCCCGCCTGGACGAGTCCGGCGATGCCCCAGTCTCGATTTTCTCAGCAAGAAACCGGCGCGACGCCCAGTAAGGAGCGACTCAATGGAATGCCAGCGTAAAGAAGAGGACTACCTGGAGCTGCGCTCTGCGGCACTGGATGCTGAGCTGAACAAAGCTGCCGCAGGCTTGCCGCCTCCTACGATCAGCACCAAGGCAGCGGCGCGTTACCTCGGAGTCCACTTCGACACGCTTGGGGATTGGCGCCGCCGAACGCCTCCGGCAGGGCCGCCTTTCGTCAAAGGTGCCGGCCGCGCTGGAGGAGGGGCGAACGAGCACGTTCGTTACCCCTACACGGAACTTGTGGCTTGGCAGGCCTCACGCGTGGGGCGCAGTGTCAAAGAGCGTCGCCTGATCGATGAACTGGACGCAGCCCAGCAACGGGTCCGTGAGCTAGAAATCGAATTGGCCTTGCGGCAGGCGCGGGACGATGCCAGCCGACTTCAGAAGAAGTTGGGGCGCATCGCATCGCTGGCCACGCTCGATGACATCGCCGTGGTTACCCATGAGTGGGCACTGGTGGATGGCCGGGTGGCCGGCCATGTCTTGGTGGTGAGCGACGATGTGCTGAGCGGCGCACTTGAACGGGGCGATGTATGGGATGCCACGATCGAGGTGGCCCTGCAGGCGCCCTGGGGCGACGGGGAGACGCGTGAGCCCTACCACGCCGCCTACGCCAACGTGCTTCAGATAGTTATGCAAGAACTCCGCGAAGCCAAGGCTGCCCAGCAGGCAAGCGATTTGGAGGCGCGTTGGGCGCCGGGGGCGGTGTCTGGCAATTCGGCTAGGCCTTTCGCCCGGCACACGGAGGCGTCATGACCGCTGGAACTGAACTGGAAAGGGAGGTGATGGGCCTGCGCCCAGGACGGCGTCCAGCCCAGCCCAAGCCAATCGAACTGACCCATGCAGAAGAGCTGGAGTTGGCGAAAGCGAAGGCCGGGCGGGTTGAATGGGTCGGCCCGGGGGTTGCCGCGTATATCCTTGGGATTTCAAAGGAAGCTCTCAAGAAGCGTCGACTCCGTGGCGAGGGCGTTGTGATCTGGCTCCCTGAAAACGGACGCCATGAAGCCGTTTCAGGCGGCAGCCCTGAGCTGCCGGGCGTAGGCATTGGG